>NZ_JBZUUL010000041.1:0-44825 GCF_058819085.1 Faecalicatena sp. | reverse complement strand
ATTAGCTTTGAAAATTTTGCGCCCTATACTGATTTAGGTAAATCGGTTTATTTGGAAAAGTGGAAAAGATATCAACTGAAACAAGGTAAGAGCCTTGAAGAATGTGAGAACCATTTAAAACGGTACGGAGAGGAGTACTTTCCGATTTCGCTATCGAAGAATATTGAACTAATGAGAAATTGTGGGTTTAAAGCTGTTGAGATATTATGGCTTTCAAATATGCAAGTTGGTCTTTGGGGAATTAAATAAATCCCAGTTTGTGAGATTGATAAACATGAATTTATCGGGAAGGTGGTAGAAAGAGTATGATTTGCAAAATAAGAAAATGGGAGCTATCTGACGCAAAAGAATTAGCGGCGGCTCTTTCCAATAAAAAAGTACAGGATAATCTCCGGGATGGGTTGCCATACCCTTACACCGAGCAAGACGGAACGGACTATATTTCTGCGATGCTTTCTACAGATGAAAATGAAACATTTGCTTTTGCCATTACGGTAGATGGAAAAGTGATTGGCAGTATCGGGCTTTTCCGTCAAGGGAACATACACAGACAGACTGCTGAGTTGGGATATTATATCGCAGAAGATTATTGGGGCAAAGGAATTATGACAGAAGCCGTAAAACAGATATGCGAGTATGTTTTTGACAAGAGCGATATAATTCGTATTTATGCAGAGCCATTCGCATACAATGACGCATCCTGCCGTGTGCTTGAAAAAGCAGGGTTTCAATACGAAGGTACATTAAGAAGTAACGCTGTAAAGAACGGCGAAGTAATCGATATGAAGATGTATTCGCTACTGAAAACAGAAATATAGTTTCCAGTCTGTCGGGCTAAAAAATCTGAATTTTGAGGTAATACATGGAATACAAAGAAAATATGTTATGCTACGAAGATTATTATAGACTAAGAGAAAGTGTCGATTGGTTAAATTTATCAGAGCAACAGGCTCAAAAGGCACTTAACAGGAGTTTATATACAGTAATTGCAGTTGAAAATAACCAAACTATTGGCATGGGAAGATTGATAGGAGATGGTCTGTATTATATGATTGTTGATATTATAGTACATCCTGCTTATCAAAAAAATGGCGTTGGAAGCCAAATAATCAGTATGATAATCAAATATGTTGATGACGAAACGCCAATTAACGGGCGTTCCAGTATACAGTTAATTGCGGAAAAAGGAAAAGAAACATTCTATCAGAATATGGGGTTTAAGTTAATTCCTAATGATTTTTGCGGCTCTGGTATGAGAAAAGTAATTCATAAATAAAATCCTAGCTTGCTGGATAGGAAAATTGGAATTTGAGGAGGACTCTTATGAAAAAAGTGATTTTGGGTTCAGTTATGTTTTTAGCAGGTACTTTATCTGTTGCAAATGTTTTAGCAGGTTCAATGGCTAATGATTGGACGATAAATGGACAACATTCGGCAATGTGGAACATTCAGCAGTATGGGCTTATGTCATCTGTTTATGTTTTTGGTGGATTTGCACTTATTGGGTTGGCATTGGCAATATGGGGCTTGATCGAGAAGAAAGATTAACGTAAAATCCCAGTTTGTCAGGCTAATTTCACTGGAAAGAAAAAAGGTGGGGTGTATGTGAAAAAGAAAAGGAGTGAGGACATGAGAATATTAGTAGTTGAGGACGATCACCTTTTGAATAATACTCTTTGTTACAACTTATCTGCCGCCGGATATATGGTTGATGCAGCAATCACAAAATCCATTGCTATGCAATCTATTGAAAAACAGGATTATGACCTTATCGTTCTTGATGTTAATTTGCCGGACGGTGATGGGTTCGATTTCTGCAAGATTATTAAAGAATGTCGTCCCGATACCGCCGTGATTTTTCTGACTGCCCGTGATATGGAAAGCGACCAGTTACGGGGTTTTGAATTGGGCGCAGATGATTATGTGACAAAACCCTTTCCCATGAGCGTATTTCAGAAAAAGGTTGCCGCGCTGCTTGCCCGTATTTCAAAGCAGAACGGCGGTGATTGTTATGATGATGGAAATTTATTCGTCAACTTTTCTGAAATGTCCGCAACGCTTGCAGGACAGGCTATTGCATTTACAGCTCTGGAATACCGCCTTTTAAAAGTGCTTATTAGAAACCCGCAAATCGTTTTGACTCGGCAGGTACTCCTTGAAAAGTTGTGGGATATAGATGGCAACTTTGTGGACGAACACGCCCTGACTGCCGCAGTCAGCCGGGTACGAAACAAGATTGAAACGGGTGGCCGACAGTATATTAAAACAGTATACGGTATGGGCTATATGTGGATAGGAGGGTTTCAAAAATGAGTACAAAGAAGCTGTCTATCAACAAAGCCTGCGTGTTCTTAGGGCTGGCACTTCTGCTGGCCGTTTCAGCGGCCACTATCATTTTATACAAGCTGGCAAACAATATACCGGTGGTGTTATGTTGTCTGCTGTTTTGCATATTTGTTTTGTTCTGTGTGATTTGTTTTGTGATGCTGGTCAGGCGCAAACTGACATTGTTTTCTGATCTCTTATGTCGGACGCTTGACGATATGCTGGCCGGGGATATAGAGCCTCCGCAAATGGCTGTGGAAGAAAACCTGTTCTATAAAATCAACTACCGGCTGGGGCGGCTATATGAAGTGATGAATGAGAACCGCCGCAGTATCGTAAAAGAACGGGCAGACCTACAAGAGTTGATTTCGGATATTTCCCATCAGGTGAAAACACCGATTGCAAACCTGAAAATGATAAACAGCACACTTATGGAGCATGAAGTTCCGGCGTATAAGCAAAAAGAATTTTTGTTGGCCTGTGCAAGCCAGCTTGACAAACTGGATTTTCTCATGCAGGCAATGATTAAGACTTCCCGGCTGGAAACAGGGGTCATTTCTCTTGACAAGAAAAAACAGCCGATCTATGACACTCTCGCATCCGCATTGGGCGGTATTTTGCTGAACGCAGAAAAGAAACAGATTGATGTAGAGGTGGATTGTCCGGAACATCTGGTGGTTTCTCACGATAGAAAATGGACGAGCGAAGCCTTGTTTAACATTTTGGATAATGCTGTGAAGTACACACCAGACAAAGGAAAAATTTCCGTAACCGTTGAGTGCTGGGAACTATATCTGAAAATCAGCATTGCTGATACTGGCAAAGGTATTCCAGAAAAGCACCACGGAACGATCTTCAAGCGTTTTTACCGGGAGGATGATGTTCACGTTGTAGAGGGCATCGGTATTGGCTTATATCTCGCCCGTGAGATCATCACCATGCAGGGGGGATATATCAAGCTGACTTCCAGTTTGGGCATTGGTTCCTGCTTTATGGTATTTCTGCCCCGCGATTGACGATGTATTGAAATGTCACAGGATGGTGAGATTTCAGAGGGTAAAAACTCTCCTGCGGTGACATTCCTGTGAGGTTTGACCTTTAAGATAGAGCCATCACACAGAAAGGATGGTGTTCTATATGAGCATATTGCAAACAACTGATTTAAAAAAATACTACGGCACCGAGCCGAACATCACCAAAGCACTGGACGGCGTGAGTCTCTCGATTGAAGAGGGGGAGTTTGTTGCCATTGTCGGCACTTCCGGCAGCGGCAAGTCCACACTGTTGAATATGATGGGGGGACTGGACACACCGACTTCCGGCAGCATCAAGGTGAAAGAGAAAGAACTATCCAAATTTAAGGACGAACAGCTTACCATCTTCCGCAGGCGCAACATCGGTTTTATCTTCCAGAACTACAACCTCGTTCCTGTCCTGAATGTCTATGAAAATATCGTCCTGCCAGTAGAGCTGGACGGCGACACTGTGGATAAGCGGTTTATGGGTAAAGTTGTAAAGATGCTGGCTCTTGATGAAAAGCTTAACAGTATGCCAAATAATCTTTCGGGAGGCCAGCAGCAGCGTGTGGCGATTGCCCGTGCCCTTGTTTCAAAACCTGCTATTGTACTTGCGGATGAACCCACCGGCAACCTCGACAGTAGGACGAGCAGCGACGTGTTGAACCTCTTGAAAGCCACCAGCCAGAAATTTCATCAGACCATCGTGATGATAACGCATAATAATGAGATTGCCCAGCTTGCCGACCGCATTATCCGTATTGAGGATGGCAGAATTTCAGAGTAAAGGGGGTGAGAACATGACTGACATACTATTTGGAAACAATAACCGGCCTGTCCTAAAACGTTTGGCAAATCGTTCATTGAAAGCCCAGAAAAATACGATTGCCGTCTTAGCAATCATGCTTGCCACGCTTTTATTTACCAGTTTGTTTACGATTGCAATTAGTTTGCAGACCTCTATGCAGGAAAGCAACATGAGGACGACTGGCACTTCTGCCCATGCAGGTATTAAGCGTTTATCGTGGGATGAATACGAACTGCTGTCAGCCGACGCAGGAGTAAAAGACATTGGCTATTCTGTCATTATTGGTAATGCCGTGGGAGACAGTTTTAATAAGACGCCAACGGAACTGCGCTATGGCGATAAAACTTATGCAGACCTGACATTCAACGCCCCTGATACCGGGCGGCTGCCGGAGCAGAAAAACGAGATTGCTACCAGCCGCATTGTTCTGGCGGCGATGGGACTGCCGGATAAAGTTGGCACACAGATGGAGCTTACCTTTGTTACTGATACGGACACCATTACCAATACCTTTACCCTGTGCGGTATTTGGGACGGTGATGCCGTGGCCTATCGCCAAACCATGCTACTATCCAAAGAATACACGGAACAGGTGGCCTCTGTCATTCGCGGGAAAACAGACGGAACCACGCCTCCGGTAGGAACTGGCTATATTGACAGCGTTATGATGATGCCTACGGAATGGGACATTGAAAAACAAGCATTGGAAGTGACATCACAATATGGTCTGGATGAACGAGTAAGCATCAATGAGGCTTACGGGACGGCAGCCGTCAGCCTTTCCTCCATGCTTCCCCTTGTAGCAGGAATTGCGGTTATTTTTATTGCAGGTTATCTGTTGATCTACAATGTGTTTTACATTTCGATTGCACAGGATATTCGGTTCTACGGGATGCTGAAAACGCTGGGAACTACCGCAAGACAAATCAGAAAAATCGTATATAAAAAAGCAATCAGGCTGTCTCTTGTGGGTATTCCGCTGGGTCTGCTGCTGGGATGGCCTATTGGCCGTTTGCTGCTCCCCTTTATCGTGAATATACTGACAGATGATATGCGAGTGATTACGACCGTAAACCCGATGATTTTTTTGGTGGCGATTGCCTTTTCTTTGATTACGGTTTACATTAGCTGCCGGAAGCCTGCCACACTGGCAGCCAAAGTTTCCCCCGTGGAGGCGCTTCACTATGTGGAGCAAGCCGCAACAAAAAAGAAACAGCAGCGCAGCAAGCATATTAGTACCACCATGTTGGCAAAAAACAATCTCGGACGAAACAAGAAAAAGGTAACTGTTGTCACTTTGTCGTTTGCACTCAGCATTGTACTCTTAAACAGCGTTTATACTTATGTGACCTCCTTTGACTTTGACAAATTTGTTGCCGATTTCAGCCTGACGGATTTTACCGTTTCCGACACCACGGTTATCAACAGTTACAGCCCGTTTAACACGGCGAATGTGAGCCGGGATTTTATCAGTCAGGCAGAAACTTTGAATGGCCTTGAAAGTATAGGAAGTGTCTACCTGTGGACTTCCAGACAGCCCCTTTCAGATAGTGACCTTGCCCGCTTACAGGAACTTGCTGCTTCGTCAAAGGCTGTTGCAAATGAGCTGGGCAATTATGTGGTTCGTCAGGAACACGGTGTAAATGTGTATGGTTTAGATGATTTACCGGCAGGATATGTGCAGGTTTTGGACGGGGAACTGGACATGGAAAAATGGAAATCCGGAACCGGCGTATATGTTACGCCCATGCGAATGATGGGTGACGGTTCCCTTTGCCTGTACCAACCGGGCGATCAGATTCGTGTGCCGCAGCTTGATGGTACAAGCAAGGTTTATGAGGTGCTTGCTGTGGTGGATATTCCGAGAGCGCTGGAAACTCCTTTACAGGTGGACATGGGGCTAGACTACATTTTCCCGACAGGCGAATTGCTGGGGAATATGGTAGCTGCCGATCAACCTGCCATGAAAACTTTATTCAATGTAGATGATCAAAACCTGCTTGCCGCTGAAAACTGGCTGAAAAACTATACGACAAACACCGACACCGCACTGGACTATTTTTCAAAAGTTGTACTGCGTCAGTCCTTTGACGGGATGATAAATATGTATCGTCTTGTAGGAGGCGTACTCTGTGCAATACTGGTGCTTATCGGCGTACTGAACTTCATTAACTCCATGATGACCTCCATTCTGTCCCGGCATAAAGAAATTGCCATGCTGCAATCGGTGGGAATGACAGGTCAACAGGTTAGGCGTATGTTAATGTATGAGGGTCTCGGCTATTCTGTTTTGGGTCTGTTGTGTTCTCTGACACTTTCCACTATAGGAAGCCTGACGGTGGTACGGATGATGGGGGCAGAATTGAGCTACTTTACATGGCATTTTACTTTGTTTCCGGTTATCCTTTGTATCCTCCCGCTGGTTTTCATTACCGCTTTTGTGCCGCTTGTCTGCTACAACAAAATGGCGCGGAAAACGGTGGTGGAACGACTACGCATTGCAGAATAAATACCTTAGACACAAAGCGGTCATCCGCAAGGGTGGCCGTTTTCAAATAACCAGTGGCAGAATTGCTTTGTTTTTGGCAGGAGCCGTATTTGGTATTTTGCTAATCTTAGTAGCTATTGAAGCACATCAGTATACAGAACGTGCGCATTTTATGTGTCCTAATATGCACTTTGGAATTATGGCAAAGGTAATATTCTAATGCAGGATAGACAGGTACGCTGCCCTGTTTGTGTCAATAAAACGAAATTATAGGATTTACGAAATCAGAGCATTTACTGATAGGAAAGGCAGGCTAAGCTTATGACAGATATTGGATAATAGAATAATTTGTCAAATACGAGGTTGTAGGGAGGAAGAAGCATGTTAAGATTTTTAAAAATTTTTTGTATATCAGCAGTATGTTTAATAGAAATATCTGGGTGTTCACCTAATCAAGAAAAAGTGGAGAAGGTGGAATCACAACAGTTAGAACAGACAGAAGCAGATGATAAAAAAGAGTCCGAAAATACTAAGGAAGAAAGGCTTGATCTAAGTAATGTCTTTAATGAAATAAATGGTTGTGCAGTTTTATATAGTCCAACTGAAAACCAATATTCTTTATATAATAAAGATATGGCAAAACAAGAAGTTTCTCCATATTCAACTTTTAAAATTATTTCTACACTATTAGGATTACACAACAAAATTATAATTTGTTTGGGAGGTATATAAATGAGAAGAAACAAAAAGTGTGGTGCAATCTTTATGGTTGCTATTATGATTACTTTATCAACAACAGCTTGTAGAAGTAATCATAACTTTGAAGATACATCTAAAGCTATTAGTGGTGATACCAAAAACGAACAGTCCACTATATTTAATTCATTAAATGTTGAAGAAGATGGTGATTCTATTATATCTAAAGGTGAAGTGGTAATACATCATGGAATGGACGGTGTACTGCTTACCGTTGATGTTAATGAAGATACCGCCGGAACTTTTAGTATTGCGTATACAAAAGATAAAGGCACATTAAGCATTAAGCAGAATAGCAGTGAAATATTATCTGTACAAAAAGATGAGGTAAGTGAAATGATTTTTGATGATACTCTTGTTGATATGAAAAAGGGCATAAATGAATTTATCATAGCTGGTGATGATTGCACCTGTGAATATACTGCAACATTAACAGTGAATGATTTATCAAAAATTGAAAGTTTTGGTGGTGGCTCCACGAAACCTCAAAAATAATTAGTGTGCTAATTAAATTCCAGTTTAGGAAAGCACAACTGCCTGTGATTTTCACTCAGCATATCAATGACCGGCCAGAAGCAACATTTTTTTGCCAAATACGAATGGCGTAGCAATCCACAAAGAAATAGCACCGCAACAGGCTGAGCCTATTATATTAAAGCATACTCCCAACAGTTTTTATCAAACTAACTTGTCAGCCAAAGATCACGCTATTCCTGTAACAGTGCTTTACGATGCTTGCGCCACCAAAGCTTTGACGATAATGGGAAACAGTATACCTGCAAAAATAGTACACGCGGCTTACATGGCAGGTCTTAGTGGAATGTTCGCACAAGTTATGATGACAGAACAATTACAGAAATTAGAATTGAGGATATGATAAGGCAGTCGATTAATCTTCAAGGCTAATGCAAATTTTAGTCTGCAAAAAAGAGGTAGAGCTTATGAAAATGCCGAAAGAAAATATTGATACGAGTATGTTCGCTCCTTGTGGAATGAATTGTAAAGTATGCTATAAACATTGTTACCATAAGAAGCCATGTCCAGGATGTTTAAACAGTGATCTCGGAAAACCTGAACATTGCCGTAAGTGTAAAATAAAAGATTGTGTAAAAGAAAAAGGCTTGGAGTATTGTTTTGAATGTCCGGATTATCCATGTAAGCTTATCAAAAATCTTGAGAAAAGTTACAATAAAAGATACCAGGCAAGTCTTATGGAAAATAGTGAGGTTGTAAAAAATCAAGGATTAAAGATATTTATGGAACAGCAAAAAATAAAATACACTTGTCCCAAATGCGGTGGAATTATATCCATTCACGATAGAGAATGCAGTGAATGTCAGGATAAAATGAAATTGGAGGAAATTACATGAAAAAGGTGCTTGTAACTGGTGGAACTGTATTTGTAAGCAGGTATATTGCAGAGCATTATGTTGAGAAGAATTACGATGTATATGTACTTAACAGAAACAGCAGGGAACAATCCAGAGGAGTAAAACTGATCCAGGCAGATAGAAATGATATCGGTGGTGTTCTGCGCAATTTTCATTTTGATGTTGTTATTGATACGGCGTATACTTCCGATGAAGTTGAAAAGCTGCTGGATGCTTTAGGCAGTTATGAAGACTATATCTTAATCAGTTCAGGCGCGGTATATTCAGAAAATACTTTACAGCCTTTTAAAGAAGATTCTCCATTAGCTTTTAATAAATATTGTGGAAAATATGGAACTGATAAAATTGAAGCAGAAGCGGCTTTACTGAAAAGAAATCCGAATGCATACATTCTTAGACCACCCTATTTATACGGTCAAATGAACAATGTATATAGGGAAGCATATGTATTTGACTGTGCTTTGGCAGGTAGAAAGTTCTATCTTCCCCAAAATGGTGAAATGAAATTACAGTTTTTTCATATTCATGATTTATGCAGATTTATAGACATACTATTGGAATATAAACCTTCTCAGCATATTTTTAATGTGGGAAATAAAGATACTATATCAATTCGAGAATGGGTGGAACTTTGTTACCATGTTGTTGGAAGTCGAGCCGAATTCGAGTGTGTATACAAAGATACAGAACAAAGAAATTATTTTTGCTTTGATAATTATGAATATTATCTCGATGTTTCAGAACAGTATAAACTTATGCAGGATGTAAAACCGATGTCTGCAGGACTAAAAGAGTCATATGAATGGTATAAGAGTAACGCAGAAAAAGTGAATAGAAAACCTTACTTTGATTACATTGATAAGAATATGATATAGAGGAGAACTATTATGATTGATCAGTTAAGCGCTTATCTAAAGAAACCACGGCTGTATGCTCCAAGTACGGGAGAATTCTGGAATGACCCGCATATATCCAAGGGGATGCTGGAGGCACATCTGAATCCGCAGGTCGATGCGGCTACCCGCAGGCATGAATTCCTCGACCAGTCGGTTCAATGGATTTCAAAAATTGCACCACCGTCTCAATATAAATCCTTACTTGATCTGGGCTGTGGGCCCGGCCTTTATGCGGAACGTTTCCTCAAGGCGGGATACTCCGTCACGGGGGTGGATTTTTCAGAACGTTCAATTGCATATGCAAAAGAACAGGCTCATTTGAAAAATAGCGCCATTGAGTATCATTACCAGGATTATTTGACGATTGATTACACAGATCAATTTGACGTCATCACGCTGATCTACTGCGATTATGCGGTGATGCCGGTGGAAGACAGACTTTTCCTATTAGGCAGGGTATATCAGGCATTAAAACAAAACGGAAAATTTATTGTAGATGTTTTTACGCCAAGTATGAGAAAAAATGAAAGCCATACATGGCAATTCTGCGAAGAAGGTGGTTTTTGGTGTGAAAAGCCGCATATCTGTCTAGAATCCGTCTATCAGTATGAAGATGAAGATGCCACAGAGCTGCGACAGTGTGTTGTTTTAACCAACGAAGCGATTAGTTGTTACAACATATGGGATCATTTTTTTACTAAAGAAAAGCTGTTATCGGAAATTCAAACCGCAGGTTTCAGTAGTTATGGGTTCTATGGTGATGTGGCAGGAAGAGAATTCTCAGATCAAGGCGAAACGATTTGCGGCGTTTTTACGAAGTAGCGTTTTATTATATAGATTATTGGAGGGAATTAAATGGAAATAAGAAAAATAAACAACACATTTTCAGTTTGTAAGGTAAAGGATTTTTCTCAGGTCAATTTGGATAGTGCGTATTGTTTTACAGGAAAAACAGATGAGGAAAATTCGCTTGTTTGTATTACATCGGACGTTCCGGATAATGTGACTGAACGGGATGATGGCTGGAAAGCCTTTAGAATACAAGGGGTATTGGATTTCTCTTTAATAGGAATTCTTTCAAAATTGTCAACCTTACTCGCAGAAAATGATATTGGAATATTTGCGATTTCAACATATAATACGGACTATATTTTGACGAAAGAGAATGATTATCTCAGAGCGTTAGATATTCTCTCAAAAGCCGGATACAAGGTACTGTAAATGATATGTGCCTACTAAATAATTTAGATAAATTACATACAACCGAATTGGGTGTCGTGCGTATAAAAAGAAATCTGTCTTTAGATACAGATAATGTGGTTGACTGGTGTAAAACGAAAATTAAATCTTCTAATGCTGTTATTACAAGGAAAGGAAAAAATTGGTATGTAAGTGTTGATCGTTGCATCATAACGGTAAATGCATATAGTTATACAATTATTACGGCACATAAGCAAAAGAAATAGAAGATCCAGGATCAGGTTATCGAAAGGACATGATGATGAAGATTGAAACAGAACGGCTAAATATTATTGCGCTTACCCCAAAGCAGCTTTACCTATGGACGCACAATATAGAGGAACTCGAGAGACAACTGCTATGTTCATATAGAGCAGAACCGATGGAGGGGCTGTTTCGTAAAATCGTATGCGGTCAGGTGGAAAAAGCTCAGAAAGATCCTGTCAATTATCTATGGCACACATTTTGGTTTATTGTTAAGAAATCGGATAACTGTGTGATTGGTTCTATTGATTTTAAAGGGTTGCCAGACTGCAACGGAGAAGTTGAAATAGGTTATGGACTAGGGTGTGATTTTGAGCATAATGGTTACATGACGGAAACAGTCCAGGCATTTTGCAAATGGGCTATGAAGCAGGACAGTGTAAAACATGTTATTGCTGAGACAGATGTTGATGGCTTTTCATCACAAAAGATTTTAAAACGATGTGGTTTCAAATAATATGCAAGAAATAATACGGTATGGTGGCGGTTATAAATTCCAGTTTGCAACAACTCTCGGCGTATGCGGCTGATAAATTAGAATTTGTAGAGAAAGGAAGACGTTTTTATGAAGAAAAAAGAAGATATGGAAAGCTCTAAATCAGGATGGTATTTATTATGTTTGTCAATAGGTGGTATATTGGGGATAGCGATGTTCAATAGTATTGGCTGGATATTCTAAATCATACGTCTGTTGTAAACAAGTATACAAGAATGGCTTTCTGCGGGAAAGAATAAACTTACAAAAGATCAAGATAAAGTATTCAATTTATGATACTGCAATGAGGAATTTTAAGCGGACAACAGGTCCGCCTTAATTCCTAATTTATAAGAACAATTGTGAAGTTCAGAAATGCTGCAAATATACACCAGATCAAATAAGGTATCTGTAAATATGCTGCAAGAGGGCTGACTTGATAGAACCGGTAGATCATTATAAGAATGATGATGATCAGTGCAAGTAACCAAAAGAAAGCCAGCAGGTATTGAGAGAATCCAAAGAAAATTATGCTCCAAAAGAAATTGAAAATCAGCTGGAGAATATAGATTCTAAGGGCTTTCATCTTTTGTGGATCTTCGGTTTTATAAACGAGGTAGGATGATATTCCCATCAAAATATAGAGTATTGTCCAAACAATGGGAAAAACAAAGGCTGGAGGACTAAAAGCAGGCTTATTCAGTGTGGAATACAGAGACATATTTCCACTAAAAAGCGCTGAGATTGAGCCAACAGCAAGTGGGATAAGGATAGCAATGAGGAGAGAACTATTGATTTTATTCTTCATATGAGGGCACCTGACAGTGTTTATATCAGTCTATGTTACGGAAACTGAAAATATGAATTAGGACATGGAAAACTGAAAACCGGGATTTAAAAGCGTTAATAACACGAAAGGGATCGCTTTTTATATTGAATGATTGTACAATATAAAAGAAAATCAGGCAGAAAGTAATTCATGATCATGCAGGGTTCTATGATTGTGGAGACGGGGGATAAGAATGAGCAGAGAAATATTAATAAAAGAGGATTTTATCCGGGCGCTAAAAAAGGTTGGTGTATGTGAGGGTCAGACGATCATGGTTCATACATCTCTAAGCAGTCTTGGATTTGTGTGCGGCGGCGCACAGACGGTGATTGAGGCGGTGCTGGAATGTGTAGGTGAAAACGGAACTATCATGATGCCTTCCCAGTCATGGAAGAACCTGGACCCGGAAACGGGGGTACATTGGGAAGAGCCAGAAGAGTGGTGGCAGATCATAAGAGATAACTGGCCCGCATACGACAAGGCAATTACTCCGACGAATACGATGGGGGCAGTTGCAGAGATGTTTCGGAAATGGCCGGGAGCTTTAAGAAGCGATCATCCTGCCCGTTCCGTAGCCGCATGGGGGAAGTATGCACAATATCTGACGGAACATCATGATTTGTCCAATATTTTTGGGGACGGCTCTCCAATTGGAAGACTGTATGAGCTGGATGGCTATGTACTGCTGATCGGAGTCGGATATGATAAAAACACCTCCCTTCACCTGGCAGATGCCAGAGCCGAATATCCGGGAAAACATACTACAACGGAACACAGTGCGGTTATGGTAAATGGAAAGAGAGAATGGACCGCCTATGAGACCCTTTATGTGGATGGAGAAGATTTTGAAGAAATCGGAGCCGCTTTCGAGAAGCAGAAAAAGCCTGCAAGGGTAGCTTTGGGGAATGGCAGTGTCTGCCTGATGCGTCAGCGGGATCTGGTGGATTTTGCAGTAGAATGGATCCAGGAAAATAGAAAATAAAATAGGATGAAACAGTAAGGAGGAGCGGGCAGGATACCTGCTCCTTCTGTATGTCAATGGTCAATGTCTTTTATTTTCGACATTGACCATTAAGACTTGCTTGATATTTTTTAAAGGGAATTGAGCAGGAAGTTCACCAGTTCTTCCAGCTTCCTCCTGTCGATTAGTTCCACTGTATCCTGCTCAGTATGAAGAACCTGGTCCACCAGTTCGAAAATGCCGCTGGAGGTGATTGCGATCGTAGGAATGCCGGAAAAAGCAAACAGTGTGTGATCGCCTTGAGGCCAGGGCTCTATTTCTTCAAAACCACCGGTTCTTTTGGCAAGAGCGGAAAGGTTTTCCATTAATTTCTCAGGACATTCATAAAAGGAGTACGTGACAGGTTTCTCCTTGATGCCGACCCCATCGATATTAAAGGCGCATACATATTCCTCAGGATGAGAGAGATGAGAGGAAAGATACAGCATTTCTCCGGGATTGGAATAGTAGTCCTCGCCGTTGAAAAGGACAAATTCGATCCGGTAAGGAAATTCCCTGCCCGTAAGCTTAGAGGCCAATGCAAGCAGTACGGCTGTACCGGAGGCGTTGTCCAAAGCACCGGGAGTTTTGGCTTTTGTATCAATATGTGCGGAAAAGCAGATTTTGCGTTCCCCGCTTCCGTAGACCGCAATCACATTGGCGGCTTTTGACGGCTGTCTTTTTGTATTCAGTGTCAGGGCAGCAGAAAGTCCGCTGTTAAGCTGTGACAGATTCTCAGGGAGAACGATGGCGCAGGGAACCTGAAAATCTCCGTCCTCAATGACAGGTATGAAACGTTCCGGAGAAAGGCTGACAGTGAGTACCGCCTGCACGCCGCCGTTTTCAAGCAGCGAAATCGTCTCTTTATGCTCATCAGGGTTCCAGAATACAAAGCTTTTCGGCATCAGTGGTTCCGATGCCAGGGCATCGCAGAGTAAAACAATCTTTCCTGCAATGGGGGCCGTGCGCAGTTCTTCCAGCGACCGGACCATAAGTAATTCGCCCTTTACATCGCAGGGCAGCGAATAGGGTGACGGAGCGACTGGGATTTCCTGACCATCCACAGTTAGTGAACCGCCGTTTTCTGTCCAGTCCATACAGTCAAATTCCTGCTTTGAGACCTCTAATCCATACCGCTTGAATTCTTGAAAGGCATATTCTACGGCCTCATGATTTGCCTTAGAACCAGTCGGCCGAGCACCGATTGCCTCACAAAGTGTCCGTAAATATTCCTCCATTTTTTTATTGAGTTCCATTCTTTTTCTCCTCCTGCTTTTTTATTTTTATCATCAGTATTGCTGCCATTAGCATAACAGGAGAGAGGCAGGGATACTCGACTTTCCTTGCGATGTAGATCAAATCTCCTTCACTGGTCTTGCTTCAATATAGCCCCGCCAGCCCTGCGGATCAAGCTGAAAACGCGGTGCTGCGCCATCATCCCATTCGTAACCGAGCTGTGTGGGATCGTATTGATTGATTGCTTCCATCACCCTTGTGATAACCTCCTGGAAACGGATATCATCATAAGGTGCGCTCTGGAACATCATCATTTTACAAGGGGGCAGATCTATGAGATCGAAGCCGTCCGGGATTTCACCGTTGTAATGATCCGGGACTTCAACGCCCTGGGCATACCGTGATGTGCCGGGCGGGCGTAAAGAGTCGGGCAGCCACAGGCCGATCGGTTCATAAAGCGCCTCTTTTATGCTGCTAAGCAGCCCCCAGACATCGCAGCCGACCTCTTCACAGTAGGTAAAATAATCATCTCCACGCGTGCCCCGTTTCAACAGCAGTTTTCGTTTTGGAAAATTACGCACCTGTACAAAAAGCTCGCTGGAGAGCGGCTCTGCCTCTTCCTGCATACCCTTGAGCCAGTAATAGTATTCACGGATAGGCCATGGGTGGAAAAGTGAGATCGGCGGGGTGTTCTTTTTATACTCATTCGGGCTCATCCCAAATTGTTTACGAAAGGCCCTGGTAAATCCTTCATGACTGTCAAACATGAAGTCCATTGCGACTTCTACAACCTTAAGGTCATTGTCACGGAGCTCCATGGCTGCTTTAGAGAGACGGTACATGCGAATATATTCGAAGGGTGTCTTGCCTGTAAGCTCTTTGAAAATCCTGGCACAATGCCAGGGAGAGTAATCTGCAGCTTCTGCAAGAGCGTGCAGCGTGATCGGTTCCTCCAAATGTGCCTCAATATAGTTCTGCATCTTCTGCACGGCATTGATCTGTTCCCAGCTTTCCATATGGTTCACCTCCTGGATTTGAAAATGTACTTATTTTTTTAGTTTATCATTTTATGAAGGAAATGTCTTGACCCGGATTGTTATCTTATACAGGAACCGGGAAGTAAAAGCTGCCGATCGGAGCCACCGGGGAATTGCTATATGACGATAATAAGGCTATAATGTACCTATATTCACAAACTTTTGCGAGGAGAAAAGGAATTATGCCAGAGCCATTAAGAAATATGTTTCATGAGGAGTCACTTCATAAAACCGCATTAGCCATCAGGGAGATTTATCCCTCCTTTCAGGTTGACAAATTCCTGAAACTGACTATGGATGAAACATGGGATGAGCTGCAGCTAAAGGCAAGGTGCAGAAAAATAAGCACAAGCCTGGGAGCACTGTTACCGGGAGAGTATGAAAAGGCACTCGGGATACTGGAAAAAGCAGTTTCCGGTTTATCATACGCGTATTTCTTTCCGGATTTTATTGAAGTCTATGGGGTGGAAGAGAAGAACTGGGAGCTATCCATAAAAGCATTAGAGAGAACAACGAAGTACTGGTCTGCGGAATTCGCTGTCAGAGCTTTTCTCATCAAAGATGAAAAACGTATGATAGCTCAAATGTATGGCTGGTCAAAGCATGAAAATGAACATGTAAGAAGGCTGGCAAGTGAGGGCTGTCGTCCACAGCTGCCCTGGGGTCAGACGCTGATAAGTTTTAAAAAGGATCCCTCCCCCATCCTGCCGATTTTGGAACAGCTAAAGAACGATCCGTCTCTCTATGTGAGAAAAAGCGTCGCCAACAACTTAAACGACATCTCAAAAACACATCCTGAACTCGTTTTGAGTATCGCAAAAAAGTGGTATGGTGTGAGTGACAATACAGACTGGATTATAAGGCAGGGCTGCCGGACACTGCTGAAAAAAGGGAACCGTGATGTAATGGAGCTTTTTAACCTTGATGATACAGCATCCGTAAAATTGTTAGAGTTTTCCTTAAATACAGCTTCTGTTACGATCGGTGACAGCTTTACCTTTACCCTCACCATTTTAGCTGAAAAGGAGACTAAGGCGAGGCTTGAATACGGAATTGATTTTGTAAAGTCAAATGGAAAAAGAATGAGGAAGAGATTTAAGATTTCTGAAATATCTTTGAAAGAAAATGAGAAAAAATCTTATGAGAAAAAGCACTCCTTTGCAGATCTGAGTACAAGAAAGCATTATCCGGGCATTCATTCTATTGCTATTATTGCGAATGGGACAGAGCTGGGAAAGCTGGAGTTTTCTTTAGAAAAGGCTTAAGCTTTTAAACTTGTAACTGATTATTAACTTGACACCATAGTCTTACAGATGTAATATTAGATTACATTTGTAAGATATTTTTTATTATTGCGGTATAGCAGTATCCTGTGAATGTCTTTATTAAATGAATTTTCACTTTATAGAAAAGGAGAAGCGGAAGAGATGTTGATGAAGAGAGCAGTTTGGTTTTCGAAAAGAAGTTTTATCATATTATTAATTTTGATATTACTCAGTTTTTCGGGGTGCAGTGATACTTCTCAAATAGAGAATCAAAAGCAGGGACAGTCCATGGAAAACAAAGAGAAAACCCAGCGTGACCAGACAAATCATAAGGATGAATCAGATGCAGTGAGGAAAATTTGTGGTGATCTTTATGAAAAAGCAGCCGGGGAAAACCGCTTTGATGATCTGGAAGTGATACGCACTATTGTAAAGCGGTTCGGAGAAAATGGATATGCAGCTGTGGACAGTAAAAAACAAATTGATATGACAGAGGCAGAACAGGTGATCCAATTCTGTGAAAAGGCAGCTGCCAAAGAAGAAGCAGAGCTGACGATCATTCAGGTTGCTTATTATGGTGGATTTATAATATTTGATTTCCACACAAAAGACGGAAAGATAGATGTAGTCAGGACGAACTATGATTTTAAAAATGGAAAGCTTGAGAATGTATTCACAGGCAGTTATCCGGCCAAAGACTGGAAATATACGAAAGACGGTTATCTCATGTTCTCAGGTACTTATTATTCAGAAGAAATGCAGGTACTTACCTCAAGTAATGCAAATGAACATATAGCGTTTCGTATTCTGCCACTGGATGAAAAATGCAGAGAACTGAACCGTCAGTATCTTCTTCCTGTCAGCTATGAACGTAATAATATGTTTCTTTTGGATTGGAACGAAGAAGACTTCGGACAGTTAAATTTCTATGATCTGTTTGACATTTTTTATCCTAAGGTATATGGAGCGCCCGTTCCCTATACGCCCGATGACAATTTGGGCGTCGGTGCGGTTTATCAGATCCCAAAGGAAGAGTTTGAAAATGTCATTATGACCTATTTTAATATAGACAGTGATACCCTCCGGTCTAAAACCACCTATGATCCCAGGAAAGAAATCTATGAATATAAACCAAGAGGCTTCTACGAGATAGAAGGTCCCTATCCATATCCTGAAGTGACAGGATATAGGGAAAATAGCGATGGGACGATCACACTTATGGTGCATGTGGTGTTTCCTGACAGGGGAGTTTCCAGCGTATATACCCATGAGACTGTGATCCGTCCATTGGAAAATGGAAAAGTGCAGTATGTCTCCAACCGGGTGATTTCCTCCGAAGATCCTGTTGAGGCAGGGTGGCATACTCCCCGTTTGACAGAAGAAAAGTGGAAAGAAATATACGAACTGGAAAAACCGCATGTAAGTGGAGAATTTGAAAAGTATGAGTAAACTCGATTAGATATCAGCCCTATGATTTCCGTAATCTTCCTGTCAGCGCGGCAGCTGCGGCTGCAGCTACATGGCTGATTAAAATCGCCGTCCAGATTCCATTGAGCCCGAAACCGAGATGGGAGAGCAGGTATGCAAAAGGCATGCGGATCACAATATAGTAAAAAATCATCAGACACATGCTTTTCGAGGGTTTTCCTAATCCATTGAGCAGACCGAGGAAGCAGTTCGTTACCGTGTTCAGAACATAGCCGATGCTTACAATGAGAAAATAATTTCCAACGATGGCAGCGGCTTCGGGACTTTTAACAAAGAGGCCTGAGAGCTGCCTGGAAAAGAGGATGATGACGGCTGACATAAGAACGAGCAGTCCACTCCCATAAGCAAGCGCACAGTTCAGATAATCTTTGGCCCGGTCAATTCGTCTGCCCCCGGCGCATTGCCCGATGATCGAGGTCAGTACCATATTCAGCGCCATAGCGGGGTAGAAGAGGATCGTTTCTAATTTCCCGGTGATCCCATAGGCAGCGATGGCAGTGATGCTGTACGTGCTGACGAGGGCTGTCAGAAATGTGGTGCTGATGGCAGGAATACTTTGTTGTATCACAGAGGGCACCGCTTTTTGAATGAGCAGCAGTACATCCTTCTTTTCAAATAGAGAGAGACGGAAATGGAACAGTTTCTTTTTCTTTAGATAAGCCATCATGAAAATGAGACAGATCACCTGGGATATGAGAGTAGCCGCTGCGGCTCCGTGAAAGCCCATTACTTTAATGAAAATCGGATCAAGTATGGCATTGAGTATGGTAGATACCAGCATGGCTGCTGCCTGGAACATGGAGTTTCCAAAGCTGCGGAGCACAGCCGTAAAGTACAGATAGAGATATACGGCCAGATAGCCTAATACATAAATGGACAAATAGCTGTGAGCCATGTCATATGTTTCTGCCGGTGTATTGAGTCCATGCAGGATTGCAGGCAGGAAAAATTCAAGCCCGGCCGTGATGAGGAGGGCAAAGATGACTGCCGTGACAAGTGAGGAGGCGATCAGACTGTCGATACGCTCCTGATCCTTTGCACCTACTGCCTGTGAAATCAGAATGGAGATGCCATTCGTGGCCCCCATGGCAACCGAGGTGAGAATCAAAATGAGAGGAGTGGAGTTTGTAAGGGCCGCATAAGCAGTCTCTCCTAAAAGATTCCCGATCCAGAGGCTGTCAACAAGGTTATAGGCCATATTTAAAAACATCGCGGCGATCATCGGCAGTGTCATTGCCATTAAGCAGCGCTTTGTGTTGCCTTCAATAAAATCAATATTTGTATTCATAGTAAGTCCTCCTTAGAATATTGAATGAATATCATTCACTAACATGGTATATAAATACCCCTGCCCAAAGCAGGGGAGCGGCTAAAGCCGTAATGCATAGATCAGGAATTCGTAGATCCGTTTTGCTTTATCCTCGGCGGTATCTTCCTTGTTTAATAAAATACCAAGCTGACCATATACACAGAACAGAGCGGCAGTTTTTACGTCCTCAATCTCAATCTCTCCTTTGTCCTTCGCTTTTTCCAGCAGCTTTGTAACAATGGGGACCAGCTTTTCACAGACTTTCAGTGAAAGCTGGTCATGAAACTTCTGGTTGTCGGCTTCATGGAAAACGTCGTAGAAGTCGGAATCATCCGTTTCCACATTGGCAGGCATGTTCCTTAAAAGCTGCTTTAGCGGGAGATCGGGCAGATCCTTTGGCAGAGAAAGCCGGTCAGCCAGTACCTGTGCATATTGGTCTACCGTGCAGTCAAACAATGCCTCCTTTGATGGAAAGTAGCGATAGCACAACCCCTGTGCTACGCCCATTGCCTTTGCGATGTCTGCGATTGAGGTCTTTTCATACCCTTTTTCATGAAACAGATGCATAGCAGTCTCTATAATTTCCTGTTTCCGTTCCTCGGGGTCCTTTGTGATCCTCATATACTTCGCCTCCTTTGAGAACAGTATAGCCGACATTCGCATAATTGTCAATGAATAATATTCATTCAATACAAAACGCTTCAATACGAAATAACGTTCTTTACTCGAGATGAGACATCTTTCTATTGACAAGCTCCTGCTGGATAAACGGTAATTCTTTATCCAGTTTATATGCCTGCAACACAATCACAGCCAGAAGATATAAAGCGGCTGGTACCACGGTAAACAAAAGAATGATCGAATTCATTGCGGAACTGCTTTGTACAGCAGCAGTTCCATCGTAGCCGCCCAGTGCGGTAACAAGTCCTAACATGCCGCTTGCCAGACCGGTTCCGACTTTACTACAGAAACCGGAAACACAAGTATAAATGCCTTCTCCTCTGACCC
Organism: Faecalicatena sp.; assembly: GCF_058819085.1. Classification (NCBI taxonomy): domain Bacteria; kingdom Bacillati; phylum Bacillota; class Clostridia; order Lachnospirales; family Lachnospiraceae; genus Faecalicatena; species Faecalicatena sp. The sequence goes on along the minus strand of NZ_JBZUUL010000041.1, from coordinate 23,995 downwards.
CATTTTTATATTCACCATAATCCATGCAATTGATAATTACGTTGGAAGCAAGTATAAAAATAGGCATAAAAGAGACCGAGAAGAATAATGCCGAGATCAATAGCAGAGGCATACTCGTCAGCCCTAACAAAGGCAGCAGTTTTCCCACTGCACCAATGAATAATGCTGCCGCCATCAAATTCTTCATTCCGAACTTCTTCGACAGCATCGGATAAAAAGCGATCGTCAATGGCCCTATGATGGATGTCACCGAAACGAATGACATCATGGAAATATCTCCGACGATATACTTAAAGTAGTAAGTTTGAGAATTTGCGGTAATATTAGATGCAATATTGGTCAGCAAAAGCGCTAATCCAAAAAACATAAGATAACGATTGCCAAATAACAATTTTGCACTTTGTAAAATGGTAAGTTTCTTTGGTTTACTCTGAATCGCAGTTTCTGCAGAACAATCTACTTCCGGGATCAGAAAAATTCTAATAAATGATAAAGCAATTGACGGAATACAAATCACTGCAGCGATCATTCTCCAGCCGGACGCTGTTTTCCCGATGTTATCGATCAATAGCGGCAGTAAAACACCTAATACAACCGATGCAAATGCGGAAATCATTCCTGTCAGTGCCCCGACAGATACCTGATCCTCTTTATCTGTGACTGCCCGTGCAAGATAAACGGTTCCTGCGCAGGAATACAAGGTCTGGAAAATAGAAAAGACCATAGTATATAATGTAAACACAAGGATTGCCGTTCCAACTGTTCCGATATTCGGAATGGAAAATAAGATCAGCGTTGCGACTGCATAGAAAGCAAAGGTGATGTCATATGGCCTTGCCTTCCCCCATTTTGTATTCGTCCGGTCAATCAAATATCCTGCCAGAATATCGGTTACTCCGTCGAAAATTTTTGATAAAAGCAGCAGAAGACCAACGAGTCCGGACGGCAGTCCTAAAACGTCTGTTGAAAAATAGGTAATATACCCAAGAAGCATGAGTACGCATGCTGATCCAATCAGAGGCGCTGACCATACAAAATAAAATAATTTTGAACGTTTTCCCTTTTTATTCCGTATTGTAATCATTTGTTTTCCACCTTTCCTACTTGAAGAACTGTATGCAATTCTGCATTCACATTTCCTCCAACCCATATATCGAAAACCGTTTCATCCTGAACATAGGCTTTTTTACTGCTGCTGTAATAACTGAGATCCTCTGCGGTCAATTTAAACTCAACAGTCCTGGTTTCTCCCGGCGCCAGATGTATCTTCGCAAATCCTTTCAACAGACGCTTCGGTCTGGTATCGCTGCCATATCTCTGATGGAGATAGAGCTGTGCAATCTCAGCCCCGGTCCGGTTTCCTGTATTTGACAGATCAAACCGGACAACGGCCTCTTCGCCTAACGGGATCTGTTCTTTTTCTAATTCAAGACTGCTGTATTCAAATGTCGTATAACTCAGTCCATAGCCAAATGGATATAATGGACTTCCGTCTTCGTTCCAATACCTTGAATACGGCTTCGGCTGTGCCTCTACTGGCTGATGAGTAAGATTCTCCGCATAGAATTTCGGACACTGCCCGGCACTTCTTGGAACAGTAACCGGTAACTTCGCACTGGGATTCACGTCGCCAAAGAGGATATTTGCAACCGCATTGCCGCCTTCCCATCCTGGCTGAAATGCTTCTATAATGGCATCGATATGCTCATCGGCCCATGGAAGTGAAAGGGGGCGTCCGCCCAGGATTACGAGTACGATCTGTTTTCCTGTTTCGTATACTTTCTCAAGGAGCTCCTGCTGTCTGCCCGGTAAATCCAGGGTTGTTCTCGATCCGGCCTCACCGGACATATTCACGGCTTCCCCCAGTACCATGATAACCGTATCAACCTGTTTTGCCGCCTCAACGGCCTCGGATATCGCAAGGTCTGCTTCCTCAACTGTCTGCTTTTCTTTATCCTTTTTGCCGCAGAAATCAGGAAGGATCTGAGAGACCATACTCGGGATATCTCTTTTTAACCAGGCTCCTGGTTTGTAAAGAATCTCTGCATCAGGAATCTTATTACGGATCCCCTCTAACACGGTTACTGCCTGCGGGATATTTGACATGCCAAGAATTCCTTCTGTGTCATCCTTTGCATCCGCAATTGGTCCAATCACGGCTATTTTCCTGATATCTTTTGATAAAGGAAGAAGAGAATCTTTATTTTTAAGCAATACAATACTCTGTTCTGCACTCCATAAAGCTTTTTTTCTATGTTCCGCTTCATTTTCCTCTGTTTCTGTGTCTGTATATGGATGTTCAAATAATCCCAGCTCAAACTTAGTTCTCAGAATACGTCTCACCGCATCATCGATCTGTTCCTCTTTTACTTTTCCTTCTCCGACAAGCCTGGCCAGAAACTGCACATACTGGAAACTTCCCATATCCATGTCGACCTGTGCATCCATGGAGCGTAAGACAGCGTCTTCCCCGTCTTTTGTCAGTCCCTGGGTGATCAGGCCTCCAATGGTTCCGGCATCGGTCACGACGAATCCGTCAAATCCCCATTCCTCTCTAAGTACATCGTTTAGAAGGAACTGATTGATTGTTGCAGGAACATTATTCAAATCCATATAGGCAGTCATCACGGTCTCAGATCCTGCTTTCAGCCCTGCTTCAAATGTCGGGAAATACACATTACGAAGTTCTGCTTCAGATAAAATGACCTGGTCGTAGTCTCTTCCGCCCATGCATGCACCATATCCGGCGAAATGCTTGACGCATGTCATCAGGGAATCTTGAGAGTCTAATGACTCACCGTGGAATCCCTGAATTTGCGCTGCTACAAGCTTTGAGGCAAGGTAAGGATCTTCCCCCATGGTTTCTCCGATTCTTCCCCATCGGGTATCTCTTGCAATATCAGCGTTTGGGAAAAAGGTCCAGTGAATCCCATCTTTTCTGGCTTCCTCTGCCGCAGCCCGCTGGCTTTCTTTAAGTACGTCCGGATCCCAGGAAGCAGCCATTGCCAGGGGAATCGGGAATCCGGTTCGATATCCGTGAATAACATCAGATCCATATAAAATAGGAATCCCACAGCGGCTTTCTTCCAGCGCGATTTTCTGGACAGCATTTCTTTTTTCTTTGTTTAAAAGGTACAGCATAGAACCTGCAAGCCCCTGCCGTGCCATATCTTCGGGATCCGGGCATCCGAACTCCTTCATCTGTTCGAGTCCCCATACCTGGTTCATCTGTCCGATTTTATCCATCAAATTCATCTGTGACAATAAGTTTTCGATCCGTTCTTCTATGGGAAGATCCGGGTTGAGATATGTTTGATCCTGTAACATGTTGTTATTTCCTCCTGATTTGTGATATTATCCTCCGAAAGATTCTTTTTCCGGCTATGTGAAATGTTACGCGTTTAAATCCTGTATCATCAGCATCAGCTGTTCCTTTGTCATTCCTCCAAAGCTTTCCAGAATCCCCAGGGGCATTTCCAGTAACATGATTTGCTGCATTTTCTCTGCACCGTCTCCCAGCACATCAAAGCCACTGTCCGCTTTTTCCTGCCCCTGTGGCATGGAAGCCATCAGCTGTCCGAATATGGCACGTCCCTTTGCGGTTTTTTGCAGGCTGCCCACATTTGATTCCAGCGTATAATGGTAGGGCAGCTCGGCACTGCTTTCAACATGTACCATTTCCTGTAACCGGATATCTCTGCTTGACGCACCGATCTCAATGACAAAATCGCCGCTTTCCACATACCAGTCATGAATTTTCGGCTCATAGTAAGCAAAACTTCGTTTATCCAAAAGAAATTCTATCTGTTTTTCCTCGCCCGGATGTAACGCTGTCTTCACAAAGCCTTTTAATTCCCTCACCGGTCTGTCTATACTGCTTTGCACATCTCTGATGTAAAGCTGTACGACTTCTTTTCCATAAACAGGACCGGTATTTTTTACCGTACATGTAACCCGCAGGGTATCCTGATCTGTCAGGGTTGATTTTTCCACCTTCAGACTGCTGTATGTAAAATCGGTGTAGGAACATCCGTATCCAAATGGAAACTGTACCTCCATTTCTTTTTTGTCATAATAGCGGTACCCGATATAGATCCGCTCACAGTAATCAGCAATTCCATCCGGTCCCGGGAAATTCAGGTAAGCCGGGGTATCTGACAATTTTTTAGCCCATGTCTCAGCCAGCTTTCCACTGGGATTATCTTGTCCATATAACAGGCGGACCGTGGCGGCTCCCACCTGCTGGCCTCCCAGATGCATACACAGCACTGCTTTTACTTTTTCAAGCCATGGCAGATGCATAGCAGAACCTCCATGCAGTACGACAACCAGATTCTTCTGTACTTCTGAAAGCTTTTCAATTAATTTGTTCTGATTTTCAGGAAGCTGATCATGTTCCCTGTCAAATCCTTCCGATTCAAAGGAATCCGGCAGTCCTGCAAATACAACTGCAGCATCTGCCTGTTCTGCTGCCTTTATGGCTTCCTGTACCAATTTCTCATCTATGGCTTCTGTTTCTGCATGATATCCTTTTGCATATGTAATATCATATCCCTTCGCTGCTTCCAGCGCACTTGTCACGCGGGTTACGTTGATATGGCTGCTGCCGCTTCCCTGATAACGCGGTTTCTCTGCAAATGCTCCGATAAACGCAGCCTTCTTTTCGGCACACAGGGGCAGTATTTTTTCATCGCATGCATCACGCCGATCATTTTTTAACAGGACTGCGCACTGCACAGCCAGCTCTTCGCTTAATTTAGCTAATTCTTCTCTGTCAATACAGGTATTTTCCTGTTTCTGTTCCTGATAGTCGAAGATGAACTGTAAAACATCTGCAGCGATGGCATCCACTTCGGCCTCCGTCACCGCTTTGCTCTCCAAGGCGGCTTTCAGGGCTGCCTCATGAGTACCATAGCCTCCCGGCATGACCAGATTCAATCCGGCCTTGATGCCCTTTACCACATCCTTTGCAGCGCCCCAGTCTGTGACAACAAAACCGTTAAATCCCCATTTTTTGCGGAGAACATCTGTCAACAGCATTTTATTTTCTGAACAGAATTCTCCATTCACCGCATTATAAGCACACATCACACTGCGCGTTTTTCCTTCTTTTACAGCCATCTCGAAGGCGGGCAGATAGATTTCATGCAGGGTTCGTTCGTCCAGATTTGAAGAGCCGCTCACCCGCATCGTTTCCTGATTATTTGCTGCAAAATGTTTTACACAGGCAGCAACTCCCTTCTTCTGGAGACTGCGGATATAAGCGCCTGCCAGTTTTCCCGCTAAATAGGGATCTTCGCTGAAATATTCAAAGTTTCTTCCGCACAGAGGGCTTCTTTTCATGTTCAATCCGGGTCCTAAGAGCATGCCCACGTCCTCTGCCTGACATTCCCTTCCCAGGGCCTCCCCGAGCTGATCCAGAACCTGTTCGTCAAAACTGGAGGCCAGGGCCGATGCACTTGGATAACAGACGGTCTTGATACTCTCGTGAATCCCCATATGGTCGCTTTCCCCCTCCTGTTTGCGAAGACCATGAGGGCCGTCACACATCATCACGGATGGAATTTCAAGTCTTTCCACTGGTTTTGTATGCCAGAAATCCGCACCGGAACAAAGTGCGATTTTCTCATCTAATGTCAGCATATTCAACATTTCTTCAACATGTTTCTTCATTATTTTTTTCCTCCTATTTGCTCTCTACATCACTTTTGATTCCCGAATGTGGCTGATACCTGGATTATAGCAAAAGAAAATTCTCTTTTGTGTTTGTTTTATTGTATATCTCTATTGCTGTGTATGGTTTTTAGATGTATTATAAGATAAAGGATGAACGGATGCGGAGGGATATCAATGAAGAATATGAATGACACCTATATTAAACTGCAGACAAATAACACCTTTCTTTCTCATAAGCTGGAACACTTCTCAACTACCGCTGAGTATATTGATACCAATGTCAATATTCTCGGTTCGAAAACAATCAATCAAACAGTTGAGAATGAATTTATTGTGAATTATGCAGATTTCCAGACATCTGGAATTATAAACGGATCTATTGATATGGGGAAACTATATGAAACGGCCATTCAAAAACATGGCGGATTCGAGATGATTTACGTTGTAAAGGGGACCTCCTTAAATCAAATCAACCATACGAATTATCAGTTACAAAAAAATGACATTATGATTATGAATCCTAATTGTAAAAGTGGAATGATATCCTCCTCTGATTCACTCATCATAATTTTAACGATTACTTCTGAGTTTTTAGCTTACTTTTATGATCAGAGCCACAGGCTTAGCATGTTTCCGAAAGTTTTTCAGGACTTTTTTCTTCAGTGTTTTAGAAACAGTGAATATAAAAATTCGGACTACTTTATTTTTTCAAATCAGGATGAATCCAGTGACGGAGCAGAAGTGTTCGATTGTTTTCGCCAGATCAATGAGGAATTGCGGAAGAAAAAGCCCGGATATGAATCTATCGTATATGGACTTTTTTGCCGTCTCCTTTTTTCCATTACGGAATCCGCATCCTATCAGGCTGACCGGTACCAAATCGTTCCGCAATCCATGGAAGATCTGACCAAAAATATCAAACAGTACTTAGATACCCACCGGTACAAGATAAGCGGTTCCGAGCTGTCTGATGTTTTTCACTTTCACAAAGACTATTTATCAAAAGTATTTCAGGCAAAAATGAATCAGACAATCAAGAAGTATAACCAGGATGTCTGTATGGAAGAGGCCTATAATTTGTTATGCAATTCTCAATTAACGATCAGTGAAATTGCAGCCGCAGTCAATTATTCCAGCAGATCCCAATTTTATGCGGCCTTTGAAAAAACTTACGGTATGAAACCCTCTTCTTTAAGAAAATAGACGGGGCGGCAGTCCTGCTGCCGGCTTCCAGGAAAGAGGCTTGAGAGCTGTCCGGGAAATATGATATGATGAGGTCAGTATGTAAAGGAGTGATAGGATGAAACAGATTTTGATCGTTGAGGACGACATGACGATGAACCGTATGCTTTCCAGTATCCTGAAAGGGGAAGGCTATCAGGTTACTTCAGCTTACACAGCGACGCAGGCTAAGAGTTGTTTACAGACAGCAGAGTTTGATCTGGCAGTCCTGGATATCAATCTGCCTGACGGCTCCGGTTATGAGGTCTGCAGAGCCATTAAGGAGCATGCACAGACGGCGGTGATATTTCTGACGGCGAATGATCTGGAGCAGGATATGATCAAAGGATATGAGCTGGGCGCCGCTGACTATATTACAAAACCGTTTCCAAACAGCGTACTGCGCCATAAGGTAAAGGCTATTTTTTCCATGCTGGAAAGTGTGGGGAAAGAGCCGCCCCACAAGGTTTATGATGACGGAGAGCTTCGGATTGATTTTTCCGCTATGCAGGCATCCTTGAGCGGGAAAGAGATCGCTTTTGCGCCTTTGGAATACAGGATGCTGGACGTTTTTATAAAGAATAAAGGGATTCTGCTGACCCGGCAGAAGCTGCTGGAAAGCCTGTGGGACAGCCAGGAAAACTATGTGGACGAGCATACCCTGACCGCGGCCATCAGCCGGATCCGGGGGAAGATCGAAAAGAATGGGCATAAGTATATCCAGACCGTTTACGGCATGGGCTACATGTTCACCGGCGGAGGTGCGAAATGAAAAAGGGACAGGTTTCTCTCTTGGGCATATTTGGACTGATCGGGGCAGGGGCAGGGATCACGGTCCTGATCTTATGTGTCGGCGTCTTCCTTGCGACCCGGAATGTGACGGCGGCTTTTGTCTGTCTGCTTACGGGGGCGGTACTGGCAGTATGGGCATTTGTTTTAGTGGGGATTCTTAAGAGGAAGCTGGCTCTTTTTACGGACAATGTGTGTGAAACCATTGACCATATGATGCAGGGGGAAGCTTCCTCAAGAATGATCTTTGACGAGGATACGCTGCTGGACCGCATCGGATACCAGATGAACCGGCTGTATCAGATGATGCAGGCAGGAAAACAGACCATAGAAGAACAAAGGGCGGATCTGCAGGAGATGGTCTCGGATATCTCACACCAGGTCAAGACACCGACGACCAACCTGAAAATGGCTGCGGCCACTCTTTTGGAACAGGAGCTTCCGCGCAGTCAGCAGGAGGAATATTTAAAGTCCATGAATGTACAGCTCGATAAGCTGGATTTTCTGATGAGCGCGATGGTGAAATCTTCTCGTTTGGAGACAGGTGTGATCGCACTGGAAAAGCAGAATGCCCCCATCTATGAGACGCTTGCCGCAGCTCTTGGCAGTATCTTTCTGAAAGCAGAAGAAAAAGAGCTTTTGGTGACGATAGACTGTCCGGAGGATCTCGTGGTGCCGCATGATCCCAAATGGACGGCAGAAGCGTTTTTTAATCTTTTGGAGAATGCGGTAAAATATACTCCGGCGGGAGGCAGCATCCGTGTGACGGCTGTCCGTCAGGAGGCTTATACGAGAATCGACATCACGGATACGGGGCGGGGAATCCCGGAATGCTGTCAGGCCGCCATATTTAAGCGTTTTTACCGGGAACCAGAGGTACATGAGACCGAAGGGATCGGCCTGGGACTGTACCTCACAAGAGAGATCCTTTCAAAACAGGGCGGACGCATCCATGTGACTTCCAGGGAAGGGGAAGGCGCTACATTTACGATTTTCCTTCCACATGATTAAGACGGCCGCAACCGTCTTTTTCTTCTTTTTTAGGATCATCTTTCGAAATAATTTTGGAAATGGCGACATTCTCGTGACTTTTGTGTTTTATGATAGGGCTACGAAATAAGAAAGAGGTGGTATATAAAATGTCAATTTTACAAGTGATCGATCTGAAAAAATATTACCGCCAGGGCGAGAATGTAATCAAAGCCCTGGATGGTGTGAGTCTTGAGATCAATGCGGGAGAATTTGTTGCGGTGGTGGGGACATCCGGTTCCGGCAAATCCACGCTGCTTCATATGATGGGCGGACTGGATAATCCCACATCAGGGAAAGTGTTGATCAACGGAGAGGATATTTCCGGGAAAAATGAGGAACAGCTTACGGTGTTCCGCCGCCGTCATATCGGTTTTGTATTCCAGAGTTATAACCTGGTCCCGGTACTGAACGTGTATGAGAATATTGTGCTGCCCCTTGGGCTGGACGGAAGAAGGCTGGACAAAAAGCTGTTGAAGGAGATCGTGGAGGTACTGGGGCTTTCTGATAAGCTGGAAAGCCTGCCCAACAACCTTTCCGGAGGCCAGCAGCAGAGAGTTTCCATTGCACGTGCTCTTCTTACAAAGCCGGAGATCATCCTGGCGGATGAGCCGACGGGAAATCTGGACAGCCGGACGAGTGAGGACGTTCTTTCGCTTCTGAAAGCGACCAGTATGAGGTTTCATCAGACCGTGGTCATGATTACGCACAATTATGCGATCGCTCAGCTTGCAGACCGCATCATCCGTATTGAGGACGGAAAGATCAAGGCGTAAGGAGGGTGGAACAATGCTGTTTGAAAATAACAATAAAACAATGATCAACCGTGTTGCAAAGAAAAGCTTCAAAGCAAACAGGGTCCGAAATGTGGTTGCCGTGACTGCCATCGCTCTGACTGCCTTTCTCTTTACGTCTGTGTTTACGATGGGAATGGGCGCAGGGGACTCGATTAAAATGAGCATGGCAAAACAGGTGGGCTCCCAGGCGGACGTTTCGGTGTCACATCTGAACAAGGAACAGTTTGAGGGATTGAAAGAAAACAGCCAGATCGAAAAGATCGGCTGCTGGATTCCCATTGGAATTATGACGAACACCCACCGTCTCAATACTGAGGTAGATTACGCAGACGCTGCGGCCAGAGAGTTACAATTTTTAACGCCTGGTCAGGGAGAAGCACCCCAAGGTCCGAATGAGGTCTTGGTATCCTCCAACATCTTGAAAGACATGGGGATAGAAGAGAAAACAGGAGTGGAGATCCCGGTGGAGTTTACGCTTCGGGGAGTGGAGTACCATTTCGATATGAAGGTATCAGGGATCTATACAGCAGGGGATTCCCAGAAAGGGTTTGTGATCGTATCAGAGGCCTTTTTACAGGAGCATTCTGACGTGATCGTGAACACTTATACAAAAGACCGCAATCTGTCCGGTACCTATACGGCCGGAATCATAATGAAGGAGAAGGCGGGGATCACAGACCGGCTTGCCCCTGTGATCCGGGAACTGGGAGGCAATACGGAAGATAAGGAGGCAGAAAATTATGTCCGGATCGCAGAATCCCCGGTGAGCAAGAGCGCTGACAGCTCCTCCTTTCTGCTTGCAGTCTTTGTATTCGGGATCTTGTTTGTCCTGTGCGGCTATCTGCTCATCTACAACGTATTTGATATTTCAGTCACGAATGAGATCCGCCAGTATGGACTTCTTCGAACCATCGGGACGACCACGAAGCAGATGAAACGGCTGGTAAACCGTCAGGCTGTGATGCTTTCCCTGATCGGTATCCCAATCGGGCTTGTCCTTGGAATCGCTGCGGGCAGACTGCTCTTACCCTTTGCCATGCAGATGTTTACCAGAGATTATGGCGTAGACAGCCTGACCATTGCTTCGCTGCCGTATCTGGCTATCGCAGCCGGTTCGGGCGCATTTACCGCGCTTACGGTGTATATCAGTACCAGAAGACCTGTCAGAAAGGCAGCCAGGGTCTCTGCCATGGAAGCGGTTCGGTATGTGGATCAGGAGCGTATTTCTATCAAAGGGAAAATGCGTCCTGCCACAGGTGCATGGCAGATGGCATCGAAAAATCTGAAAAGAAACAGACGGCGCACAGCGTTGATTATTACTTCTCTGATGTTAAGTGTGATCCTGATGAACTCTGTGATCGTGCTTGCAGACAGTGTGGATGAGGATATTTATGTGAACCGGAGCATGAGCAGCGATTTCTGGGTATCGAATACAGACACGGCACTGCAGTGGAAGGGGTACCGGGATCATAACAGCGGTCTGTCGGAAGAGATCGCCGGGAAATTAGAGGAAAGGCCTGAAGTGAAAAATGGAGCCAGGCTGTACCGCAATACCTTTGACGATGACAATATTTCCTGTTACTGGGGGATGGATTTTCCTGAACTGGATCATTTAAAACCGGAGGTACTGGGGCTTCCCGATAAATTTCACATCAGCGGTAACGCGGAAAAAACGACTGATGCGGTGCTGACCAAGGATCTGCTCCCCTTAGGGCTTGTCTATGGCATGGAGGAGAACCTGCTTGAGCGGATGGAGATTATTGAGGGAGAGAAGGACAAGGAGGTGCTGAAAGAAAAATTAAACAGCGGCAAATATGTCATAATCGCAGCAAAGTATAATGATAAAGGAGTCATTAGTTCAGTAGGAGAAAAGCGGTACTATGACCTGGAAGTCGGCGATCCGATCCAATTTTACGAGGACGGAGTGCTGATCGATACATTTACAGTACTGGCGAAGGTGGGCGTGACAACAGAATTGATTGAAGCTGTGTCACACAGCAATATCGCTGCCAGCATCGGCAGTCCGTATATTTATCTGTCGGCAGAGCATTTCAAGGAGATCTATAAAACGCCGACCCTGCTGAGTTATTCCTTTGACACTGCACCAAAAGATCAGGAGAAAATGGAACGCTATCTGACGGATCTGATCAATCATAATCCGGATGTAACTTATTCCTCCACAAAATCTCTGCTGCATGAGATCCAATCCCTGAAAAACACCTTCCTGCTTGTTGGAGGCCTGATCGGAATTATTTTTGCCTTCGTTGGTATCTTAAACTTTGTGAATGTGACGATTACAAGTATTATTACCCGGCGTCATGAATTTGCCACGATGCAGAGTATTGGAATGACGCATAAGCAGCTTTGCCGTCTGGTGACGATGGAATGCTTAAGCTATGTAGGCAGAGCGGCCGCCATAGGAACGATCCTTGCCGGTGTGTTGGGAATGACGCTGATTAAGATGGTGGTGGAAAAGGGTTCCTTCTGGTTTATGACCTTCCATATGACTCTGGTTCCGGCACTTTTGTTCTTCCTTATTTTTGCCATTCTGGCCCTGATCGTGCCGAACATCGCTCTGAAGGTCTTCAATAGGGGCAGTGTGATCGAGAGACTGCGGGTGACCGAGTAACAGATATGATGGTGATCATGATCTGATCCATGACTTAAAATAAAAAAGGCCAGGTCTGTCCGGTTTTTCGGCAGACTTGGTCTTTCTTATGACACAGGAAGTTCTTCTGGAATTTTTTAAAAGAAATGACTATCTGTTTTGTATGTGATAAAATAAATCTAACAGGTTACATGTGACAGCGAAAAATGCGGACAGGAAAGGATGGTTTGGAGATGGACAATGAGAAAAGACATGTGTTGAGACGGAGTTTAACTTCAGTACTAGAAGTAGAGATATTCTTTAAGGTTCTTACTTTTTTTATCATAGGCCCGCTTTTAGACTGGATTTTTACGACCTGGGTTCTTGAGGATACGCCTGTCTTTAACGAAAAAATGTTTCTGAGTATTCTGACACCTTTCAATCTGATCCTTACCCTGATTTTATTTTTACTGGCCGGACTGTGGTGCTGCTATGAGGTCAGCTGTCTTATTCATGCGGTGTACTGGGCCGGGAATGGAAAACAAGTGGGGCTTGAGGAGATACTGAAAGGTTCTGCAGGAGCTTTGAGAGGGCTTAAGCACCCTTCAATCCTTCTTGCGGCTGTCTATTTCGTCTTGTTTTTACCATTGGTCCATGCAGGCTACCTAAATTCCCTTGTCCCGCGTCTTGAGATCCCAAGGTTTGTGATAGGTGAGCTGCAGAGAACAGAGATGGGGAATCTGGGGATTCAATTGATCCATGCTGTCTATGTGGTTTTGTTTCTGGCATTTGTTCTGGTGCCGCCTGCCATGATCTTAAAACGATTGAATTTCATCCAGGCTGTAAAGCAGAACTTCCTCTGGTACCGCCTGTTTAGCTGGAGGGACAAGTTAAAACTCTGGGCTGTGTTCCTTCTTTGGTTTTTTGCGGAACTCTGGCTGATGCAGTTCCTTTCGGGACGGCTGATTCAGAATCAGGATTTTAATATCTCGGTGCTCAAATATATTGTGCGTTCCGAATCCTACCGCAGGGGGCTTTTTTACTGGCTATTTCTTACAGTACTTTTATATGCGGCAATGACATGTCTGTATCTTTTTCTATTTAAGCTTTTGGAAAAGTACAAAGAGCTTACGGTTATCCCTGTACCGAAAAAGGATACACAGGTGCTAAAACAGACTGCACAGACTGCAGCCGGAAGCGGGAAGCTTCTTGTCAGGGCAGGAAGGATGTTCTGGAATTCGAGAAAGCATAAAAAACTCTGGGCAGGGTTTGCCTTTCTTTTGATCGCTGTGGCAGTTATCGGGTATTTTAACGAGGCTCCGCTGGTTCATAAGCCATGGGCCATCGGCCACAGGGGCAGTCTGTATGCAGTGGAGAATACCACGGAAGCGGTGGAGGCTGCCGCGAAGCAGGGAGCCGACTATGCGGAGATCGATGTACAGCTTTCCAAAGACGGGATTCCTGTTGTGTTTCATGATGATACCTTAAGCAGGCTTGCCGGAGTATCAGAGAGAGTGGAGGATCTGACGGTAAAGGAGCTTAAGCAGCAGAGGCTTACGGCACATAGTGAAGAGGGAAAAATCCCCACCTTTGAGGAAATGATCCACGCTGCTTTAGGGGCAGAGAAACCGGTCGGACTGCTGGTTGAATTAAAGCCCACGCAGGAGAATAAGGAAGAGCTTGTCAGAAAGGTGATCGAGACGGTGGAGACATGCAATGCGCAGCGTCAGTGTATTTTTATGTCTCTGGATCATGAAAGTGTCCGCATGCTTAAGGAGGAACGTCCTAAGTGGTGGGTGGGATACTGTATATACGGAGGTGCAGGTAAGATCGAGGATGCCGTCTGGGAATATGAGATCGATTTTCTTGCGGTGGAGGAAGGGCTTGCCAGCAACAGTTTTCTGGAACGTGCGAGAAACAGCTGGCTTCCGGTATATATCTGGACGGCGAATAACTTTGATGATATGGAGAGTTATCTTCAGATGGGAGCGTTGGGGATCATCACAGATATGCCTGATCTTGCCAGAAGGGAGATTGATGAATATGGGAAGCAGCACAAGGAATATTATGTCTACGAAGGAGACGGATATCCGGCGGAAAAATAAATTCCCGGGATTCCAGGAAGTCTGTTATAATAATTCCGTACATTTGATAGAGCGAGAGGAAAAACATGGAACGCATATTAGTAGTAGAGGATGATCTGGCCCTGAATGCAGGGCTTTGCTTTGAATTAGATGCGGCAGGATATGCCTCTGTCCCTGCCTATAACTGCCGGAAGGCACAGTATCTGACTGCCACGGAGAGGTTCTCGCTGGTGCTTTTAGATGTGAACCTGCCGGATGGGAACGGCTTCGATCTGTGCCGGGATATCAAGGCCTCCCACCCGGAACTTCCGGTGGTGTTTCTGACGGCAAATGATCTGGAGGAGGACGTCTTAAACGGACTGGATCTGGGAGCGGAGGATTATATCACAAAGCCGTTCAGCACGAATATCCTGGTGAAAAAGGTGGGGATCCTGCTAAGACGGGGGGCAAGAATGGGATCGGCTGGTGCGGCGTTTGACGACGGGAATCTGCTTTTGGACCTGGAGAATATGGTAGCTCTGCGTGGCGGCGAGAAGATATCTATTACGCCGAATGAATATAAGATCCTGCGTCTGCTGGTCGCAAATGCGGGAAATATTGTCAGCAGACAGATGATCCTTGAGAAGGTTTTTGACAGTGTGGAAAATTACATCGATGACCATGCGCTGACTGTGAACATCAACCGTCTGCGGAACAAGCTTGAGGATGGGGAACATACTTATATCAAGACCATCCGCGGAATGGGTTATGCCTGGATCGGAGGAAAATCATGATCCGGGGTGAGCATATTGTGGAGGAGAACACTTTAGAAGGAGAGAATACGATGGCACAATACCCGGGATTAAAGGTCAGGATATGGATTCCCGTCTTACTCTCTGTCCTGATCATGGCAGGCATTTACGCCTGCCTGTGGTATTTTCTGCCGGATCCGGCACCGCGCCATCTGATTTTCGGGGGCGTAGTGCTTCTTTTTCTAGTGGGTGTTATCTGGATGCAGCATGTCCGGCGCCAGACCTTACGGTTTTCAGATTCCATCTGTGATACCATCGACCAGCTCAGCCGGGGAGAAGCTGACATGTCCGGCATGAATGTCTGTGACAATGATGCGGATACGAGAATCAAGGAGAGCCTGTACCGCTATTATGAGGTCATGAGTGACAGACAGAATGACAGTATTCAGGCCAGGCAGGAGATCCAGGAGATTATTTCTGATATTTCACATCAGGTCAAAACACCGATCGCGAACGTAAAGATCTATACGAATATCCTGCGCCGCCATGAGCTGGATACGGAAAAAAGGAATGATTTTTTTGATCTTTTGGACGGGCAGGTGGAGAAGCTGGATTTTCTTCTTCAGTCCATGATCAAGATGTCCCGTCTGGAAACAGGGATCGTGAAGCTAAATACGGTACAGGCACCCGTCTTAGACACGGTGATGCAGGCTATGAATGTGGTTCTGATGAAGGCAGAGGAAAAGCAGATCGACCTGTCTGCCGACTGTCCTGCTGATTTGACGGCGAAGCATGACCCAAAATGGACGGCAGAGGCGCTTTCCAATCTTTTAGATAATGCAGTCAAATACACCGGGGAGGGCGGCCGGGTAACCGTCATGGTGAGGCCCTGGGAGTATTATGTCCGAATCGATATTATCGATACAGGGATCGGAATTCCGAAAGAGCACTATCACGATATTTTTAAGCGGTTTTACCGGACGGAGGAGGTCTCCCGGGAGGAAGGCGTCGGGATCGGGCTGTATCTGGCACGGGAGATCATTACCTATGAAAAAGGATATATCAGTGTAAAATCACAACCGGGGCAGGGGAGCACCTTTTCGGTGTACCTGCTCAGTTAAGTAAAAGTGAGCAGTAACGCAGAAACAGACATCAGGAGAGAACTTGTATATGAATATATTAGAAACGAAACATCTGACTAAGATTTTTAAGGACGGTGCAGCCGAGATCTGTGCTTTGAAGGATGTGAGTCTTAGTATTGAAAAATCCACGTTTAACGCTGTCGTGGGAGCCAGCGGAAGCGGGAAGACGACACTGCTTAACATGCTGGGCGGTCTGGATACGCCCACCAGCGGGAGCGTATTTATCGACGGGACAGAGATCACAGGGATGAAGGACAGGGAACTTTCTGTTTTCCGAAGAAAAAAGGTAGGGATTATTTTCCAGAATTATAACCTGGTCCCGACGCTGAATACCTATGAGAATATCGTCTTCCCTGTGGACCTGGACGGACGGCGGGTAGATAAAGCTTTTGTGGAAGAAGTGGTACATACTCTTCATCTGGCGGACCGGCTTGCGGATTACCCGCATCAACTATCAGGAGGACAGCAGCAGAGAGCAGCGATCGCCAGGGCGCTGGTGGCGAGACCATCTGTCATCCTGGCAGATGAGCCCACGGGCAGCCTGGATTCCAGAAACAGCCAGAATGTTGCCGGGCTGTTAAAGGAGTGCGTGGATACTTTTAAGCAGACTTTGGTCATGATTACTCATAATCTGGAGCTGGCACAGCTGGCCGACCGGGTGATCCGGATAGAAGACGGACAGATCCGTAAACAGGAGGCCATATAGTATGTTCGAACATATCAATACCAGGATATGCTGGAAATTGGCACTGCGTGAGATCCGGTTCCATAAGATGCGCAGTATCCCCACCATACTCGTGGCAGTTCTTGAGGCGGCGGTCTTTTCCTTCGTTCTGTTTGTGGCGTCCTCCCAGCAGGCCGGCTACGAGTCTCAGATCCGCAGTCTTTCCAATACCCAGGCAGATATTCTGTTCACCGGGCTGACAAAAGGACAGGCAGAGTCTCTTTCCGGACAGAGGATCGTTAAGGATGCCCCCTGGTATCAGGCGGTTGGAACCGTGTCGGATGGAGCATCCCTGTATCAGCTTGCCCCATATTCGAAAGGGTATGCGCCTACGGTGGAGGCAGTGCCTGCCCGGGGACGCCTTCCACAGAAGGAAAATGAGATCGCCATGGAGGTGCAGGCAGCCTATGCACTGGGCGGTACCAGCCGGATAGGGGATACTTTAACTTTGATATTCACTCCTGAGCAGGGAGGAGAGCCGTTAGAGCAGGAATTTACCTTAGTGGGAACCTGGGATTCCCAGATGTATTCCAACATCGTGTGGGTATCGGATCAATTGGCCGGACAGTTTCCACAGCCTGAACATGCCGCCAATGTGACAGCCGGAGTCAGCCTCTGGCGTACATGGAATATAGAAGAAAGGGCAGAAGAACTGGCACAGACCATCGGTCTTACCAAGACAGGGCAATACATGGTCAATTCTCTTTTTCAAGAAGGCCAGGCAGAGCATATCGCAAAATATGTGAAACCGACCCGGAGGAATCTGCCGGTTGTCTTTTTGTGCGGTTTCCTGATGTTTTTTTCTATCATTCAGATGATGCTGGAGCTGGATGTCCAGTTTTACGGGCGCATGAAGTCTCTTGGAATGACGCCACTGCAGATGAGGCTGGTCGTTTATAACTGGGTCGGTATTCTTGTCCTGTTGAGCGTGCCGGTGGGATGGCTGTTGGGATATGGACTCACACAATGGATTTCCGATACGTTTATACTGCCAAGAAGTAATCTTCTGGGGATCAGTACGGTGCTTAATTGGTATGACTTTGCTCTTTCCCTGGCGGGAACGTGGGTGACAGTACTCCTTGCAGCGCTCCTTCCGGCTTTCAAGGTGAGCCGTATGAAAGCATCTATGGCTCTTCATTATACCGGACATCCGGGAAAGCACGGAAAGAAATCCTCTGTTTCCTCTAAAGATGCTTACCGCCCGAATTCACTGCTTCGCCTTGCTGTGAAGGGGATGTTTCGTCAGAAGGGCAGGATGGTATTTGTATTGGCTGCACTGATACTGTCAGCGTGCTTTTCAAGCGTGACACTGGTGAAGTACCGCAGCTTGGATATGGAGAAGTATGTTTCCAATAAATTTTCTTTCGATTATCTGGTCAAGGGAGACGGACAGAAATATAACGTGTTTTATGACCCGGACGACCGCAGTCTGACGCCGGAGCTGTATGACCGGATCTCAGATGCGGCAGGAGCGGAGAATATCAGCAGGGTTTATTACGCAGAGACGCAGATTCGGCTTGAGGATTCACTCTGGAAGGAAATCGTGGATTATTATGAACGCAACCTGGAATATTATCAGGAGTATCTGCAGTATGTGGGATTTGAAGATGCCTTAAAGCAGTTGAAAGAGGAACATACGATGACGGTGGCGGTCTATGGTGTGGAACAGGAGTTTATGCGGGTTATGACAGATGATCAGTTCCAATTGTCCGGCCGGTATGACAGGGAACAATTTGAGAAGGGCTCCTTCGCTTATATCGCAGGGATGAATAAAAATTCAACAGGACCCGAGGAGGATTATGATCAGCCGCTTCCGGCCAAAGGGACGGTTCTTAAACTGGACGGTACTAAGTATACGGTGATGGGGACTGCCCGCCGGCCTTATAATTCCATGTTTGTAAAACCGGATTCTGCCTTCTATCTGGAATGTTATATATCCAAAGATACCTTCGGGAAACAGTATCCCGGACGGTCACCAGTAGAATTGGTGATAACTGCGTCTGACGGTCAGGAGGAAAAGGTGGAACAGATCGTAGAGGCTTATCAGGAGGAAAATGGATATAATTACTTTACAATATCCCGCCAGTCATACTATGACGGCGGCAGATCTACGGCGTGGACCATGTTTGGCTCGGATATCATCCTAAGCGGGGTACTGCTCTTGATCGCACTTTTGGGGTATTTGAACCTGATTCTGCACAGGACCCTGGCACGGAGCCGGGAGTTTGCAGTATACCGCAGTCTGGGAATGAGCAGAAGAGAGCTTTTAAAACTGCTTGTGCTGGAGAATATCCTGTTTATGGTTCTGGCAGGCGTACTTGTTTATGGTGCATCAGCTGCTGTGGTGGGACCGCTGTTCCATTATTTCAACCACAGTGGGGCAGACTGGTGGTTTACTTACCATTTCACATTGCTGCCTGTACATGGTCTGATGGTGCTGCTTGTGGTACTGGCGGCGGTGCTGCCTGTGGTATGTGTGCACTTTACGGAGAGAAAGAGTATCACGCAGAGGCTTGCTTGATGAGATTAAAATGTCTCAAATTTGTGACCTTACATGTGCCTCAAATGAGACATTGGCTTGTTATCCTGTTCTTGTAAGAGGCAAGGAGGTAACAAGATGAGCGCAAAGAAAATAAGAACAAAAATGTTGAATCTATTAGCTCAAAGGAGCTTTCAGGCGAGCCGGATGCGCAACCTGATCGCGGTGATGGCGATCATGCTCACCACGATTCTGTTTACGACGGTAACAACGACAGGTATAGGAGCCATGGATTCCATGACGCTGACCATGCAGATGCAGAAAGGAAGTAAGTCGGACGGTGATTTCCGCAATATGACAAAGGAACAGTTCGAGGCGCTTAATGATGCTGATTTTATTAAAGAATATGGCCTTCGTATGCCGGTAGGCTTTTTGACGAATACGGTACGGCATAACGTGGAACTGGATATACTGGATGAGACTCAGGCAGAGCTCACCTTCTGTTATCCGAGCCATGGGAGGATGCCGGAGAAGGCTGATGAAGTTGTTGCCTCAGACCGGGCGATCAGGGAACTTGGAGCTGAACCTGAATTGGGAGCAGAGATCACAATTGAATTCAGTGTCCACGGACAGAATTACAGCCTGCCAATGGTCATATCAGGCTGGTATGAGGCAACAAATGATCAGCTAAGTGTCATGGCCGCAGGGACTGCTTTTGCGGAGGCTTACCCAGATATTTTTCACTATACTTATCCACAGGATCATGAGCTGGCAGGAACCTATTTTTCAGACTTTACCGCAAAAAGTACCGTGGATCTGCAGAACAAGATGAATGAGTGGAGCCGCAGTGTGGGTGGGGAGCCGGAAGATGTAAACGCCGGGAATTACCTGCCGGGTGTCATCAATGGTATGACAAATCAGAAACTGGATAAGAGCACGCTTCTGGCTGGTGCCGCATTTATCGTACTTTTTATCTTCTGCGGCTATTTGTTAATCTACAACGTGTTTGATATTGCGGTGATGCAGGAAATCAGGCGTTACGGTCTTTACCGGACTGTAGGTATGGGGAAGAAACAGGTCAGACGGCTGATCAACCGGCAGGCATTATGGCTCTCCTGTATTGGAATCCCACTGGGCCTGGCAGTCGGTTTTCTGGTAGGAAAGGCTGTACTTCCGATAGTGATGGATGTCTTAGCTGTCCAGTATAAGAACATCGCAGCCAGCGTGTCCCCGTCTCCGGTAATCTTCATAGCTGCTGCGGTATTATCCGCCTTTACTGTGTTCCTAAGCACCAGGAAACCGGTGCGTGTGGCGGCCAATATTCCGCCCATTGAAGCATTTCGGTATGTGGAAAGTTCGACAGGTAAACGTACGACCAAGAAGAGCACTTCCGGAACCGGCATTCCGAGGCTGGCCATGTCTAATCTGGGACGCAATAAACGCCGTACTGCATTTATCATGATATCTTTGATGCTCTGTGTAATACTGCTCAACTGTGTCGGTATTGCCGCAGTCAGCCTTGATGTGGAAAAGCAGGTGGACTACATGATCCGCACGGATTTCGCCGTGGTCAACGCAGTCAGTACGAATGGGCAGAAGGGATTTACCCTGAGGGAACAGGGTCTGAGACGTGAAACCATGGATGCCATTGCAGCGCAGCCGGGTGTGAAAGATGCATCTGCCGTGTACAAAAATACGGTGGAAGATGTCGATGTAACCTATGATTTTGGCGTCGACCTGACAGACGAGAAATATGTGGACGAAGATACCGGGCTGACTTTCGCAGCTACAAAGGAGTATTATTGGTTCGGTCTGGGAACAGATGGGAGACCACTCTGTAATGTATATGGGATGGATGAGAACACAATTGCACGAATGGATATCAGAGAGGGCGAAACAGATCCCCATGTGCTCTATGAAGCAATGTCTTCCGGGGAAGGTGTATTGGTCGGCGTGCCCGTTGAACGTACCACTATGACGATCCCGGAACAAGCAAATTTTGTTGATGTCGGCGATATCATTACCGTATATCAGGATGGAAAACCGTTAAAAGAGCTTCCGGTACTGGCAAAGGCGGCCATCAACGGGGATGATACGGAGATCGGATATACCAGCAATGGTCCGAATAAAGTAGGAGGTGACGGTCTGTTTCTTTACATCCC
Source organism: Faecalicatena sp. (assembly GCF_058819085.1). NCBI lineage: Bacteria > Bacillati > Bacillota > Clostridia > Lachnospirales > Lachnospiraceae > Faecalicatena > Faecalicatena sp. The sequence continues at coordinate 2,574 of NZ_JBZUUL010000041.1, read as the reverse complement.
GGCGGGTGTCTATGAAGAGCTGTACGAGGAACCGGCAGTTTATAAGTATTCCTTTGATGTGGAGGAAGCGAAGCGTGCCGACATGACTGCCTTCTTAGAAAACTATATGCTGGAAGAGGATTCAAGTATCAACTATGCATCTGCCGAGGATGCAAGAATGAATGCAGAAAAAACCAGAACTATGATCCACTTTGCAGGAGGGCTGGTCGGCGCCATCTTTGGTATCGCAGGAGTGCTGAATCTGATCAATACCGTGATTACCACAATCCTGGCACGACGGCATGAATTTGCGACGATGCAGAGTCTTGGCATGACAGATCGGCAGCTTACTAAGATGGTGATCTGCGAGAGTATCTATTATGCACTTGGAGCTAGCGGAATCGGCTTGGTCTTGTCGGTAGTTCTTGGGTATACCATGGTGCAGATCTTGTTAGGAAGTGTCTGGTATTTTACCTTCCGGTTTACCATACTTCCGGCAGTCATCGTTTCCATCGTCATGCTGATCGTGGCAGCTATTGTCCCGGTGGTATCTCTGAAAATCTTTAACAAGGGCAGCATCGTGGAAAAGCTGCGTATTGCCGAATAATAGGAATCATAGAAAATAGGAGGATCCAAGGATGAATACAATCTTAAAGGCAAGAGGGCTGAAAAAATATTATGGGAAAGGCGCAACAGAGGTACATGCGCTGGATGGCGTGGATCTGGAGATTGAGCGCGGTACATTTGTGGCAATCGTGGGGACCAGCGGAAGCGGAAAGTCCACACTGTTAAACATGCTGGGCGGACTGGACCGTCCTACCAGCGGACAGGTGATGATCAAAGGAGAGGAACTATCCAGGCTGAATGATGAACAGCTGACATTATTCAGACGGAAAAGGATCGGATTCATTTTTCAGAACTATAACCTGATCCCAACGCTGAATGTATGGGAGAACATTATCTTTCCCATCGCATTGGACGGAAAGAAAGCAGATAAGAAGTTCATTATGGATATCGCCAAAATGTTGGGTCTGGAAAGTAAATTAGACAGTCTGCCGAATAACTTATCCGGCGGCCAGCAGCAGCGTGTGGCGATCGCCAGGGCCCTGGCTTCAAAGCCGGCCATCGTGCTCGCCGATGAGCCGACGGGAAACCTGGATAGTAAGACCAGCGATAATGTAGTCGGACTTCTTAAAACAGCCAGCCGGGAGTTCCAGCAGACAGTTGTTATGATTACACATAATCCTGAGATCGCACAGATGGCAGATTATATTGTACGGATAGAAGACGGGAGAATCGTGGAATAGAAAAAGTGGAATAGTTAAGAAGAGGAAAATCCAGGAGATTACATTTACATAGTCTCCTGGATTTTCTTTTAACAGACATATCTCGTCTGTCAGATATTGTTAGCAACTTCAAATGCATCCCAGATTGCATACATAATATTGGAAACATTTTTGGCATCACCCGTTGAAGTAGACAGCTTTAACATCAGTTATGCCCCCGGATCTTCAGCACCCGGGCAGCCTCACAGACTGTAACACCGCCGCCTATGATCAGGACAATCTTCGGAGTTAAGATCGGACGGTAAGTCATGTCCTGTTCTCTTGCAGCCTGTGGGGTGACGGCACAGTTCAATCCGGGTAAACCACACAAAGGAGACAGAAAGCTTCGTTTTTCGATTACGGATCAAGGTGAAAGAGAAAAAACTGCGTGATTTACTCATGCCCTTTTTGAGTACAGATTATATAATGCATCTGTACAATCAAGAAGGGAGAAGTGAAAAATGCATACAATTTTAAACGTCCGGGACGTGACAAAAGTTTATAAAAAGGGACAGACACCTAGTCTGCATCATGTTTCTTTTCAGGTAACCGAAGGAGAATTTATCGGGATCATGGGGGCCTCGGGCTCCGGGAAAACAACATTGCTTAACGTTTTATCCACCATCGACAAACCTACAGCCGGGGATGTTTATTTGAATAAGGTAAATCTGAATTCACTCGGCGATGCACAGGCCGCGGATTTTAGAAGGGATCATCTGGGATTCATCTTTCAGGAATATTTTTTACTGGACAGTCTGACCATCCGGGAAAATATTTCTGTTCCCCTTACACTTAAAAGGCTGCCTCCTCAAAAGATCGAGGCCATGGTCAATGAACTGGCCCAAAGGTTTGGGATCGCATCCCAGCTTGAAAAATATCCGGGGGAGCTGTCCGGCGGTCAGAGACAGCGTGCCTCTGCGGCCAGGGCCATCGTAAAGCGTCCGGAGATCTTATTTGCAGATGAACCCACCGGAGCGTTGGATTCTAACTCAGCCACAGAGCTGCTCTCGGCGCTTCATGAGGCCAATGAAGAATTGAACACAACAATCTTAATGGTAACCCATGATCCGTATGCGGCAAGCTTTGCAGCGCGCATTTTTTTATTTAAAGACGGCTGTATCTACAGGGAGCTGAACAAAGGGAAGGCCCCCAGACGTATGTTCTATGAACGGATCGTAGAAGAAGTTGCAAAATTGGATACGGACAGATAGGGGGGGCTGACAGAATGAATCTTTTGAATATGGCACGAAAAAATCTGCTGAAGAATCTT
>NZ_JBZUUL010000040.1:0-56423 GCF_058819085.1 Faecalicatena sp. | reverse complement strand
CAAGTGTTTTCTTGTCTGGCCAAATGACTTTCTTAAACTCTGCCTGAAGCCCTTTGAACCAGCTCTTCTTCTGAGTTTTGGCTGTTTTCTCACCCATGACATCCACTTCCTTCCAACGACTATTTCGTCTCTTTGTGCAGTGTGTGTGATTTACAGAACTTACAGTACTTCTTAGTCTCCATGCGCTCAGGATGTGTTTTCTTATCCTTTGTCATGTTGTAGTTACGATGTTTGCATTCTGTACATTCCAATGTGATTCTTGTGCGCACAACTTCCACCTCGCTTTTTTCTTATTCACTACGTGTTACATGATGGTTGCGAAGCCATCTAATTTTAGGCATAAAAAAAAGACCTACTTCCATTCGCTAGAGCATTGTACCATAGGCGGAGCGTGGAAGTCAAGCCTTTTTCTTATATTCCTTTTTTGTAAGAGCAGTCATGACTAATCACATTGCCCTTTCCATAAACTCCTTCGGGCATACTCCTGTGACGGATCTAAAGATACGGCTAAAATAAAACTGATCAGAATATCCGACACGTCCCGCGATATCCTTCACAAATGCAGATGGTTCCTGCTGCATCATACGTTTTGCCTGATCTATCCGTATTTCTGTCAGATAGTTTGTAAAAGAAGTCTCTTTATATATTCGGAACATCCTGCTCAAAGAGGTCTGTGACACGCCAAATTTCCGGCAGATTTCCCCCAGAGTCAGTGGTTCCCTGATATGTGTATCTAAATAAGCTAAAATGAAACGGAATAATTGCTCCTTATCATCAATACTTTCCTTTTTTATATTAGGAATACACTGCTTTATCAAAAGGACGAGGCTGTTTCCCAATTCGCTCATGTCTGCCGCATAATAAAACGCATCATCTAACATATACTCTATTTCCGCAGACTTTATTTCTAATGGGCGGACATTTTGGAGAAGGCGCAGGATGTATTTGATTTCTGACTCCATATATAACTGACTTCTGGCCTCCTCTTTCCACACAGCAAAGACATTGTTGAGTTCTTCTGAAATCCTCTCGTAATCTCTGCAGCGAATCAGGTGTTCCACATGATCCAATGTATGTTTTTCTTCCTCGCTTACGTGCACAGCCGGAATATTAGTGCTAAGCCCAATCAGCTGATTTTTTCCTGTGATAAGTGATTCGTCCAGCTTCCTGTAAAGTTTTTCTGCAAGATCCGGCAGTTGGCTGATCAAAATTCCATTTTCACAGAACACGCCTGTCACATAGGACCCTCGTTTTTGCTTTTGTTCCCGGCGGAACAATTTTTCTGCAAACTCTGGGAATGTACACTGAAACAGGACTTCCTGAGGAATCAGATATAATGCCTCCATCTCATCCCGGCCGTAAAGATATATCTTTTCCTCTTCCATGGAGAAAATCTCGACACCATGCTTCTTTATGAATCGACTTGGCAGTCCATTCCATCGGAAGATGACAGCGTAGTATACTTCTGATGAAAAATACCGCTTCAATTTCACCTTATCATCCACCTCTTCCTTGTGGCATAGGGACCGCAGTATCTGTGTCCTTTTCTCATGGTAAAAGCTGTTCAGCCGGACCTCCATCCTTTCCATCAAGGCCATCATGTCCGACGGAACCAGAGGTTTGAGCAGATAATCACACACACCGGAGCGCAGTGCACTTTTGGCATACTCAAACTCCGAGTAACCACTGACGATTACAGACAGGATTTCAGGGAACTCTTTCTTTACCTGAGATACCAATGCAATCCCATCCATGATCGGCATCCGGATATCCGTGATCAATATATCTGGCTGGTCTTTACGGATCAGCTCCAAGGCCTCCGCCCCATTCTGTGCTGTCCAGGCAATTTCAAACTGAGGACATTTTTTCTCTAATATCATACAGACATGGTTCAAACCTATTGGCTCATCATCTACTACTAATATTTTATACATCCGTTCCACACTCCTTCACACCAATGATCACATCCGTCCCGCCTGATTCTGCCGACTCAATTCTGAAGATCAATGATTCCTTATATAGCATGTAAAGTCTTGCATATATGTTCACCAATCCCATCCCGCCTATCTCAAGTTCTACATTACTGCGGTCATATGTCAGTTTATTCCTGACTGATTCGACAGAATCCATGATTTCCTGCAGCCGCTCCTTAGATATACCGCTGCCGTTATCATGTACTCTAATAAACCATTCGTGTTCTCCACGATATCCTGTCACTGTTACCTCTATCACATCAGCACTTTGTCTGTATCCATGAACCGCTGCATTTTCCACGATCTGCTGCAGCACGATTTTAGGAAGCATTCTGTCACTGATACCTGGATCCACATCAATCTCATATCTTAACTTATAGTCATACCGATACTTTAACAATTTCAAATACGACTCCATATATTCAATCTCATTCTTCACAGCAGCATATTTATCCTTTGTATTGGTTGCGTAACGCAGCATTTCGGCAAGCTCTTTACAGATATCACAGATAACTTCATCGTCTGATAAGACACCTCTGTTTGATATCACATTCAAAACATTATATATGAAATGAGGATTAACCTGCGCCTGCAGCAGATCGAATTGGGCCTGAAGCTGCAAGAGTGACATTCTCTTTTCTTTCAGCATAGACTCATTCAAACGGTCTAACACCTCTTTGTATGCCACATATAGAGACTCAATTTCGTCATTCGAGATTTTCTCAGGAATCTCCGCTTCTATATTATCCAAATGTGTTGTTTCCATGAATCTCTGCAGCTGTCTGATCGGTCTTGTCAACTGCCGGGATGTAAGATACACATAGCCAAGGGATAATCCCAGAAGGCCAACTAAGAGTAGAATGCTGACAGGAAGCGATGCTTTTGCCGCGCTCTCTCCAATGTTTACATTCGCAATTGTAAGCAATACTATATCCTGACTTTCCGACTCCTGCTTTAAACACAATACCTTTTTCCCATCTTCATTTTTAATTTCCTTTATCCCCTGGATATCTCCTTCCATCTGTTCCAGATACCTGTCAACCGCTATACTTTCATCTGCAGAGTATAGGAGCTCTCCCTCTTTAGTTATAAACAGATAGGTAACATTTTCTTCCTTATCAGCAAACATCTGATCTAGCTTTTCTTTACTCTGCTGGATTTCGACATACCCCATCTGCATCCCCTGGATTTCCTTCACAACAGAAATTACATATGGTTTCTTCTTACTTCCCCAGTCATCTTCATGAAGCCCGATTATAACGTCTTTTCCGCCTTTATTACTTACCTTTTCTTTCCATGGATAGTTTTTATACGTCGCATTAATAGCAGGAGACATACCTGTATAATTTGTATTAGATATCACATTTTTATTTTCATTGAACACAATTGCACGGTAATACTCATCCATTAAATAATATGTGGACAGTTTTGTCCGGATTGCTGCAGATGCATCATGGAAATACATTTCTTCATAGGTATCAGCATCTAAAACAGCAAATTCCTGAAGGGCATCCAGGATATCGACATCAGACAAAAAATAGGTAATAACACCTTCCATCCCTGAAAGCAGGCTCTCCATCTGCTGAAGCTTCACTTTAGAAACTGTACTGATATTCGTATACTCTCTCTCCTTATACTGCCGTACATTTAAAACATAGTACACGCTTCCGAAGATTACGGTCACTACAACAGAAAAGAGCATGTACACAACAATGATCTTCTTTTGAAATTTCATTTTTTAGACCCTTCCCTTTTATCCACCACAGAAATATTATAACACAGGCAGGCTTAATCCGATGTCAAATGCCCAAACAGATTTTTTGATACAACTAAAAGACGGCTCACACCGTCTTTTGATACTAACCTTTTACTGCCCCCGCTACCATCCCATCTACAATCCGCTTATTAAAGAAGATGAATAGTATCAGCATCGGAACCGTAATCAAGATCACATCTGCAAACAGAAGATTATAGGAACTTGCATACTGGCCCATAAAATTATAAAGCGTCAGCTGAACTGTTGCATTTTCTGCTCCCGGAAGAAAATACAGTGGATTGGTAAAATCATTGAATATAGTGACTGCATTCAGGATGATTACCGTAGATGTCACCGGCTTTAACAATGGAAAAATGATCTTCGTAAATATCTTCCAGCCTGAACATCCATCGATATACCCTGCTTCTTCCAGTTCTACCGGAATAGAGCTCATGAACCCCCGGTAAAGCATCACTGTAAACGGAATATGCAATGCTGCTTCTATAAGAATCATGCCTGTTAATGTTTTATATAAATGAATCCGCTGCAATACCCAAATTGTGGGAAGAATGGCCGCCGGAACCATCAAGCCGGTCATAATCAAAGCATTACATACTCCCATTGTCCTGTCTTTTCGTCTCTGAATAACATATCCACCCATGGAACCAACAATGATCAGGATAAGGACCGAACCAATGACCAGCATCCCGCTGTTTTTAAATGCCGTGATGATCTGGTAATTGTTTGCCTGGAATACCTGCAGAAAATTCTCAATATGTGCGTTCTCCGGCAGACTAATATTCAGTAGATTTGCTTCTCTGCGCTCCTTCAATGCATTGATCAGCATAAAAGCAAACGGTACGATAAAGAAAACTGCTGCTGCCAGAAGTCCGGCTGCATCTCCTAATATGTAAAGTCTTTTTCTCTTTTTCATAAATCAGTCCACCTCCTTGCTCAGCAGAAACTTTTGCAGCGGAAACGCCAGTACCGCGATCAGGATAAACATGATAACATTCCCTGCCGTGGATAACCCATAATATCCAGCTGCATACTGCTTATATACGGTAGATGCCATCACCTCTGTCGCATATCCAGGGCCCCCTCCGGTCATCGCCCAGATCAGTTCAAATGTCCTGAGCCCCCCAATAAAGGATAGGATAATGACCGAATTCATCGCCGGACGGGAAAGGGGAACTGTGATTGCCCTCAGACTCTGCCAAGCCCCGGCTCCGTCAATGGACGCCGCCTCATAGAAGGTCTTATCAATAGACTGCATGCCTGCTATGAAAATCACAGTCGCCACACCTACGCCTTTCCATACATCTGTCAGAATGACAGCATACAGTGCTGTGTGGGTGTTCCCCAGCCAGTCCATCCCATTCCCTCCAAACAGCTCTATCACACGATTGATCAAACCTTTGGATGGATGCATCAGCGCGCAGAAGGTAATTCCTACCGCAACTGTACTGATCAGATTCGGAAAAAATACAACTGAACGCAGAAAATTCTTCGTCTTGATCCTGCTTGTCAAAAACACTGCAAGGAAGAATGCAAGGACCAATTTCAGAACGCAAGTAAGAACCGCATAGATCATGGTATTTTTAATGGAACTGTAAAGTGATGAATCTGAAAAAAACGTTTTAAAATTATCGAGTCCACAGAACGTAAAACTATGAAAATCCCATACCGTCAGGCTGAAGAACAGCGATATTACCATTGGCAGAAGGAAGAATATTGTAAATACAGCCATAGCCGGCACCATAAACCAATTAGAATATATTTTTTTCCTGTTCATATCCACCCTCCGTATTTCATAAAATACCTGGGGGCATGCTATGAAGCGCACCCCCGCATTTTTCTACCATTTAAGCCCCAGTTGTGTTGCCTGCTTCTCACAGTCTTTATCATATTTCTCGGCTGCTTCCTTTGCCGTTGTCTGTCCTGATCCTAATTCCTGGCAGATTGTTGGACAGTCTGCGCCCTTCACCTGGCTGATGTATTCCAATGCCGGCGCAGTCTTTCCTGAATCAAGATAAGACTGGATATCCTGCGCCACTGCATCATAGGATTCTGATGGGAGGTCATAACCTTTCACACAATATGGACCTGCCGGAAGTGCCGCTTCTGTATATGCATCAAGTGCTTCATCAGAGATATAGAATTCCATGAAATCTAAAATAGCCTCTTGTTTTTCACTGTTTTTATTACCATAGATCGCTACCGGATACCAGAGGGTGATCCCATTATTAGCTGCATCATCTCCCGGAACTCCGAAAATGCCGATATCATTGACCTTATCTCCGTAAAGATCATAGATATTTGTCAGCGCCTTAGAAAGAATGAACCAATGTCCTGCCTCTCCATTTGCCATCATGTCGCACCCATCATCGTATGTCGTTGCCAGGTAATCTTCGTTATAGTATGGTGTAGTATCTGCTAATTTCTCAAAGCTTCTCAATGCCTCCGGTGTTGTCGCCCATTTTGCTTCCCCTGCATCAAACTTTTCTGCGAAGTCCGGTGCGTTCGTTATTAAATTATAAGCGTCTCCTAAAAACGGAATCTGTGCGGTCCAAGCATCACCGAAGGTTCCCAGTATAGCTGTCTCACCAGCCTCTTTGAGTACATCACAGTTTGCCATAAATTCATCCCACGTTTTCGGAACATCCAGCTTATACTTTTCATACATCGATTTGCTGTACATAACCGCCTCTGCCTGTGAGGACTGATATGGAACTCCGTAGACCCCGTCCCCTACTGAGACGGCTTCTTTGTATGAATCATCCAAACGGTCCGCAAATTCCTCTCCTGATATATCAATAAAATATTCTTTAGGATTGATTGCATTTAATAGGGAGCCGGAGTTATAGACACATAAGTCAGCCATATCCCCGGAGGCCAGTCTTGTCTTTACTATATTGTCGCCTTCTGTTCCTCCCGGTCTTGTCTCAACATTCACCCTGATTCCCAGCTTTTCCTCTGCAAGCTTAGCTACTGCCTCGAATCCAGCCGTCGATGCATTTGCCGTGTCCACCAAAAGAGACAGTTCTGTAATATCCTTGTCTTTCCCTTTCGTCTCCTCTCCGTTCGTACCTCCTGAGCCTGAACATCCCGCTATCAAACCTGTTGCAAATACTGCGCTCATGAATACTGCTACTACTCTTTTTTTCATACCATTTTCCTCCTGAGTGTTAATATCATACTAACATGTACCTTTTTTAATAAGACTGGTAAATATAACCATTTTAAATAAACCATCAAATCACATATATGATCTGGTAAATACCCGATCCTGCTTCTGCCCGATATATCTCATCTTCCTTTTCAAACACAAGTCCATCAGTGTGTTTCAATACTTTTACATCACGGATACAGATGACCCCGTTTGTATTACACGGTATCTCCACCTTTAGGGTGACGCAGTTTCCACGGACCTGCCAGCCGGAACAGATTTTGCCATATATACTGTCATAGGAAGCGCTCACATGTGTAAGCGCGCCTCCAATATGCGGCCGGATGATGATCGTATGAAATCCCGGGTCTTCTTCTGAAGCCTCTAGCCCTGCCATGGCTCTGTACAGCCACTCTCCCACGGCACCATATGCATAGTGGTTAAATGAATTCATCGCCGGACTCCACATCGTACCATCCGGGCGTTTTCCATCCCAGTGCTCCCATATCGTAGTTGCCCCCTGTTTGACCTGATACAGCCAGGAAGGAAAATCTTCCTTTAGAAGCAGCTCATACGCTTCTTTTGTATATCCATTTTGACTTAATGCATGGCAGAAATATGGTGTTCCTACAAATCCAGTAACTAAATGCCCTTTCTCCTTTTTTAAAAGTGCTGCCAAATCCTCTGCTGCCCTGCCTATAGCTTCTGCCGGAAGCAGGCCGAAATAAAGAGAAATAATATGAGCAGTCTGAGTCCTGACCATGAGTCTGCCCTCCTGATCCAGAAATGTTTTCTGATAGGTGTCCTTTATCTCCTCATAAAGTCGGGTGTATTTTTTTTCATCTCCTTTCTCCCCGATCACACCTGCCATTTTTGAGAATAGCTTCGTAGAATATGCATAATAGGCCGTACAGGTCAGATCATTCGGAGTCGCTCCATAATAACTGCCCTCCTCTGCATCCAATGCGACCCAATCGCCAAACTGTAATTTATAGTTCCAGATATTATGATCGGAATGCTTCCTCATGAACTCAATCCAGGCCTTCATACTTTGATACTGACGCCGTATCACAGCAGTATCCCCATACATCAGATAGAGAGTCCACGGAATGATGACCGCTGCATCTGCCCATGCTGCCGCAGAATGTGTCCCTTTCTCAAAAATCTTTCCCTGTACCGGCTTTCCTGTCCAGATATCAGGTACTACATGGGGCACCCCTCCTTCGTAAGTCTGATCCGCCTCAAGGTCACGCAGCCACTTACTGTAAAACGTGTAGGTATCCTTCAGATATGTGGCCGTCCTGCAGAAAATCTGTGCATCTCCTGTCCAGCCCAGTCTCTCATCTCTCTGCGGACAGTCTGTGGGGACGTCCAGAAAGTTTCCGTTCATTCCCCAAACAATGTTATGGTAGAGCTGGTTCAGATCCGGGTTGGAGCAGGTAAACTTTCCGGTTTCTTTCATGTCTGAATAAAGTACACATGCTGTAAAATCTTCGATCACCGGTTTTCCCGGATAGGAAGCAACCTTAGCATACTGAAATCCCTGGAAGGAAAAATGAGGATGGAACCATCCTGTCTCCTCTCCGCTGCATATATAAGTAACTGTCTGTTTTGCTGTCCGCAAATTCTCCAGATAGACATTCCCTTCTGCATCCAGCGTTTCAAAACAATTCAGTTCTATCTTATCGCCCCGTTTTCCTTGAATCCTGAATGAAATCCATCCTGTCAGATTCTGCCCAAAATCAATTACCGTATCGCCCTGCGGAGTACAGAAAATCCTCTTTGCAGACATCTCTGCTCTATTTCCCACACGGCAGCTCCCCTGTACTGTAAGAATCTCATTGGGAACCTCAATGATTGAGACCTCATTCCACTGCCGGTCATCAAAACCGCTCTGATTCCAGCCTCTACATTCCAGCCTGGCATCGTAAAGTTCTCCATCATATATTTCGGAAAAAAGGACTGGACTTTGGCTGCTTTTCCAATTTGAGTCTGTCCAAAATCTGTCTCTGCTGCCGTCATAATATAGGACTTCTATCTGACACATGAAAGAGGTTCTTTTTCCATAGTGGTTCCGCACTCTTAAAGATCCCACATCCCCTTTATACCATCCTGCGCCTGCCATCGAAGCTGCCGTATTAATTCCGGCTTTTAGATATTCTGTAATTTCATATGTCTGATATAAAAGATGTTTATGATAAGAGGTCCAGCCTGGAGTGAACTCATCCTCCCCGATCTTCTTTCCGTTGATATAAAAATGGTAAAGTCCAAGTGCTGTTGCATGCACAAATGCTTCTTTGATTTCTTTATAGATCTGGAATTCTCTTCGAAAATAATAGGCACGGCTTTCTGCACTTTTATACACATCCTCTGCTGTAATGAATTTCGCCTTCCATTCATCCCGGTTCAGAATCCCGGTTACAAAGCTGCTTTCTTTCCATTCACTGCATTCTTGATCCTTCGTCCATACACGAACACGGATATAGTATCGTTGGGAAGATTCCAGATGTATCTCTTTCCCCTCCAGGGAAATATGAGCAGACTCTCCGCTTTCTTTCCTCTTGGTATCGAACAAAATTTCCCCATATCCTGACTCTCCTGCTATTTGTATCTGGTAGGCCTCCTGTTTTACTCCTCTCCTGTCTGAGCAGAGTTTCCAGCCGATCTGTTCTATGCGTTCAATCCCGGTGGGAGCATTCTGATAGTTAATCAGAACTTCTGTTATCTCAATCAAGTTTTCTCCTCCGCTTTTCTAGGAAGCTGTCTGCAGGTTTACGACATTCACAGGCTTCCCATCCATATAACTCTGAAGATTCTCTGCAGCTATGTGAAGCAGCCGTTCTCTGGCTTCCCGCGGTGCCCAGGAAATATGGGGCGTTATAATACAATTCGGGGCTTTTAGGAGTGGATTATCTGCCTTTATCGGTTCACTTGAAACAACGTCCAGTCCGGCTGCTGCTACTTTTCCACAGACAAGAGCTTCCGCAAGATCTTTTTCCACAATCAACGGGCCTCTGGAGTTGTTCAGGATGATAACTCCATCCTTCATCCTCCGGATAGATTCCCGGTTGATCAAACCTTCTGTCTCAGGAAATAAGGGACAGTGCAGTGCTATTACATCGGACTTTTCCAACACTTCCTCCAGTTCGGCATAACGGCAGTGTTCATTTTCCAGCCCGGGATCTTGAAACGAATCACATGCCAGTACCTCCATCCCCAGCGCCTGTGCAATCCGGCCTGTCATCTGGCCGATCCGGCCGTATCCTATGATTCCCATTGTCTTATGATCCAGCTCAATCAGTGGATAATCCCAGAAACACCAGTCTGGGTTCTGTTCCCATCTTCCTTCCTGCACTGCTTGATTATGATGTCCGATATGATGACAGATTTCCAATAATAGTGCAATTGCAAACTGCCCCACTGCCGCTGACCCATAGGATGGTATATTAACGACTGGTATTTCCCTTCTCCCTGCCTCCTCAATATCCACTACGTTATAACCGGTTGCCAGTACTCCCACATAGCAAATACCCGGACATGCTTCAAAAACCTCGGCAGACAACGGTGTTTTATTCGTAAAAACAATATCAGCATCCCCGATCCTTCGAATGATTTCATGGGTATCATTCAAAGGAGTTCTGTCATAAACTGTACATTCTCCAAGCTTCTCCAGAGGTGCCCAGCTCAAATCTCCTGGATTCAATGTATATCCATCTAATACTACAATTTTCATTCTTCCCCTCCTGTCAGATCTGCGGGTCTTCCGGATGCAGCATTGTTGCGATCACTTTATCAAGGACCTCATTCTCCCAAATCTGTTTCCAATCTTCTCTCATGACTAATCTGTTCCCCAGGCCGATTGCCACCTTACACGCATCTGAAACCGGAGGATTACCTGGAATATAGCCCAGGAAATTCGCAGACAGATTATAAATATGGCCTGTCAGGAAAGATACTGCCGCTTCTCTTTTAATGCCTCTCTTCTCTGCCTCATCTACAGTCTCAGCCATAGCATACAGACAGGTTGCTCCCAGCAGTTCAACTAAAGTCGGCTCCAAAAACGCTATCTGTTCTGATGTCATCACATAGGCATGCTCCACCGGGGCATACATCTGTTTTGCAACCTCTATGCACTGTACGAAGCGCTCGTCATCTCCCAGAATCTTTGACATAACAATATCCTGCTTTCCTCCCAGTCCGCCGAACCGGTCCTGACGTGCTTCATATGTATCCTGATCTAAGAAATAGGATGGATGACAGGGATGTGCCACAGCAAAGGTACAGTCCTCACGCAGTGTCAGTTCCTTTGCTACTGCTGCAGCCGGATCCAAGATGATAAACCCGCTGCCCGGTTTCAGTTGCGGTACATAGACTTTTGACAGCTTCCCGATCAAGGTATCAGGCACTGCAAAGACAACAACATCTGATTTTTCCAGTGCTTCCTCAGCACTGACTGGCTCAAAGCCTCTTTCTTTGATACTCAGGATTCCCTCCGGGGAAGCTTCCACCATCAGCAATTCAAAATTTTCCGGCTTTTGAGCCAGGTTATTGCTTGTTCTTGTTCCCATCTTTCCCCCTGCACCTATCACACTTACTACTATTTTCCCCATCTTTCTTATTCCTTTCTTCCGCCTTTATTTTATTTCTCCATATATTTTACTGTTTCTACAATATTATCTACAGATAACCCATAAGCGTCTGCAAGCTCCTTGGCAGGCCCAGATTCTCCGAATGTATTCAACCCCAGCCTCACAATTCTTTTCGGAGCATTCTCCACAGAAAGTTTACTGATGTATGAACCCATGCCTCCGTTGATATTATGGTCCTCAACCGTGACAATCCTTTCACTCGCTGAGATTTTCCTGATGACAGCCTCCGGATTCTTTCCATAAAGGATATTGACATCCCCCACTGTGACAAAAATCCCCTGCTCCTTTAGTACCTCGGCAGCCTCAAGAACCCTGTCTAAAACAAATCCGTTTGATAGAAGTAATGCATCATTTCCATACCTTTTTAAAACCGTGATTCCCTCTCTGCTAAACGGAGCACTTTCAGGATATACATCCTTCTCCCTTCCGCTTCCAGCTCTCACATAGACCGGTCCGCTGATCTCGTAAGCCATCTTCACTGCATGATATGCCTGATTCCCATCCGCCGGCGTTAAGATTGTAAAGTTAGGGATATTAGAAAGAATCCCTATATCTTCATAAAACTGATGGGTCACTCCTTCGCGCTCTCCACCTAAAAGACCGGAGTTAATTCCAACAAACTTGACATTCAAATTAGGATATGCAACAAAGGTCCTCATCTGCTCACATGCTCTCATTGTCAGGAATCCACCATATGTTGCTACAAACGGAACCAGACCGGAAGCCGCAAGGCCTGCTGCCACATCAACTGCATTTTGCTCCGATATTCCGACTTCTACATATTCATCCGGAAAGCACTCTGCAAATTTTACCGCACGCATTGCTTTTAAAGAGTCTGGTGAAACAAACATGACCCTGTCGTCCTGTTTGGCAAGTTCCATGACTGCCTGTGCAAATGCTTCCCTTGTTCCTTTAAACTCTGCCATTATTTCACACCTCCCAAAGCTTCTGCCGCAATTTTATATTCCTCCTCTGTCGGAACCCCTTTATGCCACGCATTGTTGTTTTCCATAAAAGAAACTCCTCTGCCCTTGATACAATCACAGACGATAACACTTGGCCTGCCCTTTGCCGCTTTTGCTTTCTCGACTGCCTGCTGAATTTCCTCGATGCTGTGACCGTCTATCTCCTGGGCATGCCATTGAAATGCTTCAAATCTTTCCTTGATGTTATTGGAACCAATTGTCCCCTCCACTGTGCCGCCGCTCTGCCAGCCATTTTTATCAACAAAAACTATCAGGTTATCCAATTTGTGAGCTGCCGCTGTATTGATTCCTTCCCAGCAAACTCCCTCCTGCAATTCTCCGTCCCCGGTAATCACATACACATCGTAGTCTTTCTTTCTATACTTTCCGGCCAGCGCCATGCCGCTGCCTATTGAAATCCCATTTCCCAAAGACCCTGATGTCATATCAACACCTTTCGTCTTATTCATGACTGGATGTCCCTGAAATCTGCTTCCTAATTCCCTTAAATGGAAGTCCTCTATTTTATCACCAAAGTACCCCTTTTCCGAAAGTGCTGCATAATAGATCGGACAGGCATGTCCCTTTGAAAGTATGAATCTGTCTCTCTCCTCCCAATCAGGATCATTAGGATCGATTTTCATTTTATCAAAATACAGAACCGCTACAATGTCTGCAATAGACAGCGCTGGTCCGGGATGACCGTCTTTTCCCCTGTATACCATATCGACTGCCGTCATTCTCAAACGGTCCGCGATCTCTCTAAGTTCCTCTGCATTCATAATTACCCTCCTTGATGAAGCCTTGAATATGTCCTTATGTTCCTTTCGATACACTTACGATATCATATATATGTTTTCGTTTGGATAGAATATCAAAGCAAAAACATGGATTATCCAATTATAAATATTTTTTACAAAACAAAAGAAGTCCAGTGAGAGGACATCCTCATTTCACTGAACTTCTTTTGATTCTGCATGTATCTCTAATACCCGATCTCTTTAAGCACCTGATCCAACGTCTCAGCAGTCTGAATCGAAAACTCATTTGACACCCAGGGCTTCTCCCCCTCCATGATGCAGCGCCCAAACTGTTCTGTTTCCAATTGATAATTGCTCTTCACAGATAAAGAGAAGGTCTCCGTGTTTCCATCTTTGTGGATATAATAAGTGCATTCCCCCTCTTGGTTGAACCGGATCGGCGCCTCAAGCGTGCCGTCTGTACCATATATAAAATACCGGTCTGCCCGCTGCGGGGAACACAGCCCCTGTCTTGCACTGGCCTTTGCACCGGACGGGAACACCAGATATGCCGATGAAAAATCATCCACACCATTCTCCATAAATCCGCCTGCTGCCCTGACCTGGCACGGCATTTCCTTAAATACACTTAAAATCAGACTAATATTATAGCATCCGAGATCATACGTTCCCCCGCCAAAGGTCTCTTTACGCATCCGTATATTCTCCTGTCCATAGCTCGGAGTAAAAAAGCAGGACTCCATGAATAAGGGCTCGCCTATCACCTTATTATGTACCTTGTCCAGGATCTCCTTTGTCGCATCACTGTGCAGATAGGCAAAGGCTTCCATCAAAAGTCCCCCCTCCTGTTCACATATCTGCACCAATTCCTTCACTTCTGCCGCAGTCGGTGCCAGAGGCTTTTCGCACAGGATATGTTTCTTCTTTCTTGCTGCCTTCACTGCCCATTCCTTATGAAGCTGGTTCGGAAGGGGAATATATACTGCCTCCACCTGCTCGTCTTCAAGAAGGGCCTCGTAGGAATCATAGGCTTTCTCAAAACCAAATTCCTCCTGGAATTTCTTCACTTTTTCCGGGTTTCTGCCTGCAATGGCGTATAATTCACAGTTATATGCCTTTTTCATCCCCGGTATGGTCTGCTCCCATGCGATACCGGCCGTTCCAAGGACACCCCATTTTACACGTTTGTTTTCCATTTTGCACCTCCGATTAGTCTGTTAGAATATCAAAAACATTCTGCATTGTCTTTCCAATTATTATAACGGCCAGTATCCTATTTGTAAATGAAAAGAGCCCGTTGACGGCGGTGTCACTGCTGTCATCCGTTTTGATAAAATAATGTTATAGAAGGAAGACATCATCCTATATATTGTATTCGCGGACTATAAATAGCCGATCCATCCGGGAATTCTTGATCAGTTAGAAATCAGGGACGTAAGCCTTTTGGGCTTACGTCCCTGGTCCATTGTCGGGCATCTCGTTATATTATGCCTCTATTCCTATGTGACTACATGATTTCTAATGATTGCCCGAATACTTTCGTTCAGGTAAGGCTTTAGTTCCTCGTAGCTGATCGGATCATTTTCCAAAATAGTGCTGTATGAAGTGGAGCTTGCCAGCTCTATGATCAAAAACAGCATTGTCTCCGGTGCCTTTAATTTTACATCCGGATTATCCTTGACTAATCTATAGAAATATCCCATCACATCTACGTCTGCATCCGCCTCATTCTTCGTGATCGCCTGGCGGAAGATCCCCCAGCTTAAGTTCTTGGAGATAAACTTAAGTATCTGCTTGTTCTTCCCCATCTCATCCAGCACATAATCCACGATAAAGATGATCTTGTCCTCAAACTCAGGAATCTGTGCTTTCTCCAATGCATCATGGGCTGACATGAACAGCCGACCTGCGGTCTTGGCTATGAGCCTGTCCCGTATCTCATACTTATCCTTGAAATATAGATAGAAGGTTCCCTTCGCTACTCCTGCTTTTTGTACGATGTCATGGATTGATGTCTTGGAAATTCCCTGCGTCAGGAACAAGTCATATGCACTTTTGAACAGTGACTCTAATTTCTGCTGCTTATTATCATCAACTTTTCCCATCGTTTTCCTCACTCTCTCGACTTAATTTTCTTTATTATAATTTCAAAATGACCCAAAGTCAACTTTTTTCTCAAAAATTATTGACTTATGGTCATTTTTGCTGTATATTACATTTAGTCTTAAAACTGACTAAAGGTCATAAATATTAAAAGACGTGATTTTTACATTATTACGGCTTCAATAACAAAAATGGAAAAGGGAGGCATTACACATGGTTAAAGCAGGTAAGAAAATAGTGAAGTATCGGGTCGTGATCCTGATACTCGGCATTTTACTTCTGATACCATCGGCTTTGGGATTTCTTAAGACCAGAGTGAATTACGACATACTTTATTATCTGCCCGATCATATTGATACGATGAAGGGGCAGGATATCCTGATGAAGGATTTCGGCAAGGGCGCCTTTGCAATGGAGGTTGTCGAGGGGATGAACAACAAAGACGTTGCTGCTGTCAAGGAAAAGATCGAAAATGTTGACGGAGTTGCAGATGTCATCTGGTACGACTCTATCGCAGACCTTTCCATGCCCATCGATGTTCTTCCCGATAAGTTGAAGGATGTGTTTAAGACAGACGATGCGACCTTGATGGCGATCTTCTTCGATGACACGACTTCGGCAGACAGTACCATGGATGCAATCACTGAGATCCGCAGTGTGACCAATAAGCAATGTTACTTAAGCAGCATGTCTGCCGTCGTGACCGATATCAAGATGCTGTCCGAGAAGGAGACACCGATCTATGTATTGATCGCAGTCATTCTCAGCTGTATCGTGCTCTCCGTATTTATGGACTGCTGGATCCTTCCCGTATTCTTCATGCTGAGTATCGGAATGGCGATCCTATATAATATGGGAAGCAACTACTTCCTGGGAGAGATCTCCTATATAACAAAAGCGCTGAGTGCAGTACTGCAGCTGGGTGTTACGATGGACTACTCTATTTTCCTGTGGCACAGCTATCAGGAGAACCAGCAGAGATTTCCGGGAGATAAAGAACGGGCAATGGCACATGCGATCTCTAATACATTTTCCTCCGTTGTCGGAAGCTCTGTTACCACAGTTGCCGGATTCATCGCACTGTGCTTCATGAGCTTTACACTTGGAAAAGACTTGGGGATCGTGATGGCTAAGGGAGTGATATTCGGTGTGATCAGCTGTATTACGATCCTGCCATCCTTTATCCTGATCTTTGATAAGCTGATCCAGAAGACAACACACCGCTCTCTCATACCAAGCATGGAACGGCCGGCAAAGTTCATTACCAAACATTTTAAAGCTTTCGTACTGGTATTTATCGTACTGCTCGTCCCTGCTCTATGGGGCTACAGCAAAGCAGAGGTCTACTATAACCTGGATGCCACACTTCCAAAATATCTGGAAAGCATCAAAGCCAATGAAAAGCTGGCTGATGAATTTGACATGAACGCCACGCATATGGTACTTGCAAACGCGGATCTGCCGCCTAAAGATGCAAAAGCCATGCTAAATGACATGTCTGACGTGAAGGGAGTGAAATTCGCACTTGGGCTTGACAGCCTGTTAGGCTCTGCAGTCCCGCGGGATGTGATCCCTTCTGAATTGACAGAGACACTCAAGGAGGGAGACTGGCAGCTGATCCTGGTACAGTCGGAGTATAAGGTTGCCACCAATGAGGTCAACAAACAGTGTACTACGCTTAATAACATCATTAAGAAATACGATCCTTCTGCCATGCTGATCGGGGAGGCACCATGTACTAAGGACCTGATCACCATTACAGACAAGGATTTCAAGGTAGTAAGTGCGATTTCCATTATCGCGATCTTCATTATTATAGCGATTGTATTTAAATCCATCTCACTGCCGGTCATTCTTGTATCCGTCATTGAGTTTGCAATCTTCATCAACCTGGGAATCCCTTACTTCACGGGAACCAAGATGCCGTTTATCGCATCCATTGTCATCGGAACCATCCAGCTGGGAGCAACCGTGGATTATGCGATCCTGATGACGACCAGATATAAAAAGGAACGCTGTAAAGGAAAGTCAAAAAAGGAATCCATACGGATCGCACTTTCTGCCTCTGTCAGCTCCGTCATCGTCTCTGCACTGGGATTCTTTGCGGCGACCTTTGGTGTCGGTCTTTACTCCGATATCGATATGATTTCCGCACTCTGTACCCTGATGGCACGAGGCGCGATCGTCAGTATGTTCACAGTCATCTTCATTCTGCCGTCTATGCTGATGGTATTTGACAAGGTCATCTGTGTAACAACAAAGGATATGCGTGTCTGCATTAAGAAAAAAGATGATGAGACGGATGAGGCCTGCGCGAATGCTTAAGCTTACCGTTATATAACTGCTTTATTTTATCTGCAAATAGAGGATTGATTTCACAGGAGGTTTATTGAAATGAAAAACAGAGAATATAAAACACTGGTTGCAATTGTACTCGCAATGACTATGGTCGCCGGAACATTATCTTCTGCTTCTACCGTAGTATATGCAAAGGAGAATCATGTAAAAACTGAGTCATCTGCTGATAAGACTGATACAAAGTCCGACAAGAAGTCCTCTTCTGATGTAAAGACTCTTAAGGACGAGACTGTCTATGCCAAAATAGATGGAAGCGGTACCGTTACTTCTGTCACCGTGTCTGACCAGTTGAAAAATGTAACTGACATCAGCAGGATCAAGGATGTATCCACCCTGGAGAATATCGAGAATGTCAAGGGTGACGAAGCATTTTCCCAGAACAGCAGCACTCTTACCTGGAGCGGAGACAGCAAGGACATCTGTTATCAGGGAACAACGGATCAAACACTCCCCGTAGGAGTAAAGATCACCTATAAGCTGGACGGAAAAGATATCAGCGCAGACCAGCTGGACGGGAAGAGCGGCCATCTTGTTATGCGTTATCAGTATGAAAATGCGACAGCAAAATCCGGGAAAGAATATACACCATTTTTGATGGTCACAGGTCTGATCCTGGATACCGATAAGTTCACAAATGTAAAGGTTACAAACGGCAAACTGGTTTCTGACGGAGACCGCGATATGGTACTGGGAATGGGGCTGCCGGAAATGAAATCAACTCTTGGTGTTAAGGACCTGAATATCCCGGACTATTTCGAAATGGAAGCTGATGTAACAGATTATGAGACTGTCGAGGGAATCACCATTGCTACGAATGAAATATTCAACGAGCTGGAGACAGATAAACTGGATGACCTGTCCGACTTAAAGAGCTCTATGAAAAAACTGCAGGACAGCGCAGATCAGCTGGTTGACGGATCCGGAGAGCTTAGGAAAGGGCTGGATACCTTATTATCCTCCTCCAAAACGCTTAAGGACGGGATCGGACAGCTGGCTGACGGAAGTAAGACCTTGAAGACCGGAACCGGTACACTGCTGGATGGAAGCAGGGATCTGGCAGACGGCAGCTCCCTTTTGGCAGACGGAACCGGACAACTGGCAGAAGGAGCGGGAATCTTAAGCTCTGGTACACAAAAGTTAAATGCCGGCCTGGGCCTGGTTTCCAAGAAAGTCTCTGGCGAACTGCTGCCAGGGGTGAAGACTTTGGATGCCGGAGTCCTGGAAATGCAAAAATCTCTGGGTGAAAAGCTTCCTGTCCTGTGCCAGGGTGTTTCCGACTTAAATGCCGGAATTACACAGGCCGCTGACGGTGCTGCTGCTTTAGATGCCGGGATCCAGAAGACAGCTGACGGCGCTGCCGCATTAAACAGCGGAATACAGCAGGCGGCTGACGGTGCTGCTGCGCTGGATGCAGGTGTTCAGAGTGCTGCTGCATCTGCAAAACAATTAAGTGACGCTGCCGGTGCACTGAGTGCTGCTCTGTCGGGAAACAGTGCTGTCACATACAGCGCCGACACCACGGACAGTTACGATGAGATAGCCCAGCTGCAGGCTTTACGGGATTCTTTGGCCAGCGATGAGAATGCCAATGTCTCCGAGGAAACCCTTGGTACATTAAATTCTGTAATCGACTCACTCTCCTGGGAACAGGAACAGCGCAATGGAATATCTGCCCAGAATGCAGAGGCTGCGGCTGATGTACAGACTCCTGCCGGCATGGCACAGACCATTGCAGATGGAGCTTCTGCACTATATGATTCCCTTGCTTCCGGTGATTTAGCTGCCGGGGCAGCCCGTTTAGATGCGGCGATGAATACAGGCGATCCTTCCACCCAAACACCGAGTATCCGAAGTGCGTCCCAGGCCATCAGTTCAGCCCTGAATGACGGCGACGCCTCTACCGGTGTGCCAAGTATCCGTCTCGGTGCCCAGTCACTCGATGCAGCACTCAATAGCGGTGATCCTGCAAACGGTGTCCCCAGCATCAGGGCCGGCATCGGTTCTCTCAACGAGGGTGTGAACGGTAAGGAGGGACTTGGCGCCCTGGTAAATGCAGGAGTCTCCCAGCTGAAAGCCGGAACTTCACAGCTTCTTAGCGGAATCGACGGCAAGAACGGTCTTACAGATGGATTGAACCAGCTTTCCACAGGCGCTTCCAGTGTAAACTCCGGGGCCGCCACGCTGAATGAGAAGATGGCAGACGCTGACAAGGGTGCTAAGAATGTATCTGACGGTGCCTCCCGGTTATCCTCAGGTGCCGGTGAGTTAAACACCGGAGCCGGAACACTGGCAGACGGGATCCAGACATTACAGACCGGCTCCGATGCCCTGATCGACGGAGTCAAACAGCTGGATGACGGTGCAAAGACACTGAATGACGGTATGATCCGGTTCAACGAGGAAGGAATTCAGAAGCTCGTCAGTGCATTTGACGGAGATATCGAAGGAATGCTGGATAAGCTGAATACGATGGTGGATGCCTCCAAGAATTATAAGAACTTCTCAGGAATCTCCGATGAAATGGATGGGGAAGTAAAGTTCATATTTGTTACCAATAAATAAGGTACGGTTTTGCAAAATCTATGTTAAGACAATGCGCCCCGGCTGTATGAAGCAGCCGGGGCACATTACTTTCTTCATCCCATACTATTCATTTTCGCCTTCTTTCTTTGATTTACACATTCTCTAAACTCCAAGAAAAATATATCTCCCCGGATTTTTACCTCTTTCTCTGCATATAATATAGAATACCCAAATATCATAAGGAGGGGCTTTATGATTTATTTTATCTTTTTGACCGGCATTGCCTTGTTCTGCCTGATCACCTTTGTCTTATTTGCCATTTTACACTGCTCTACACCATATGACCGACAGATCGACGATCAGATGCAGGAAGCATTTCTGCGGCATTATAGGAATTACTGATGGAAATACAGACCGCCGATCCAGAACATACAGATGTGGAATCCTTGCATATTGTCCATTGCCACTTCCGGCTTTTCCCTTTATAATATCCTTATCTAAGAAAGAAGGAAATGAGCCATGAAAAAAGCAGGATACTATTCTTCCGGCGAATTCGCGCGTATGGCGCATGTGACCCTGCGCACGATCCGCTATTATGATAAACAGGATATTTTGAAGCCCTCCTATGTCACTGAAGCCGGGGCGCGGTTTTACACAGATGAAGACTTTGCGCGGCTTCAGCAGATCCTTCTGCTGAAATATCTGGGGTTTTCCCTGGATGATATCCGGGAGATGACGATCGACGATTCAGATTACCACTTTATGCTGAACTCGCTGAATATCCAGCTCAAACTGGTCCGGGACCGCATCGAACAGATGCAGCTGGTAGAAAAGGCGATCCAGGATACCGCCGCCGCCATCCAGAAGGAGCGCCATATAGACTGGAGCCAGATGCTGAACCTGATCCATCTGACAGGCATGGAAAACAGTCTGAAAAATCAATATCAGAATGCCTCCAATATTTCCGCACGGATCAATCTCCACAGTCTGTATTCCCAGAATCCCCAGGGATGGTTCCCATGGATCTATGAACAGAGCAGAATCGAGAATGGTATGGAAATTCTTGAAATCGGCTGCGGAGACGGTACGCTCTGGAAGGAAAATCTGGCACTGATTCCCGCACAGGTGCATATCACACTTTCTGACATTTCAGAAGGTATGCTGCGTGACGCACGGCGGGCAGTGGGACCGGATGACTCCCGCTTTTCCTGCCGGGTTTTTGACTGTTCCCAGATTCCTTATGAAGATCACAGTGTAGATCTGGTCATCGCCAACCATGTCCTCTTCTACTGCGAAGATATCGACCGCGTGTGCCAGGAAGTACAGAGAGTTCTCAAACCCGGCGGATATTTCTTATGCAGTGCCTACAGCCGGCACCATATGGAAGAAGTCAGTCACCTGGTAGAAGAATTCGATGAACGGATCGTTCTGTCAGCGGATAAACTTTATAATAAATTTGGACGGGAGAACGGTACCGAGATCCTGTCCCCCTATTTTAAGAAAGTGACTTGGAAACTCTATGAGGATTCCCTCCTGATCCCGGAGCCGGAACCACTGATCTCTTATATCCTCTCCTGCCACGGCAACCAGAATCAATACATTCTGGAGCACTATAAAGAATTCCGTTCCTATGTGAAGAAAAAAACGGCAGGCGGATTCCATATTACCAAGGAGGCGGGAGTGTTCATCTGCTCCTAGCGGATTTAGATCGATCTCTATTACCAATAGAAAGAACAAAGTGTGCGGTTTAAAGAAGAGCCCGTTTTTATGTCTATCCACCAAAAACAGTCTTTCTTCCTTAAACTGCACACTTTTTTATTCTTATCCGATGGACAGCATATCGGCTGCCATGGACTCTCCATCTAATGAATTCGGGATTCCAAGATAATCCAGCACTGTCTTTGCGATATCTGCAAATGTCTCTCTGGATCCCAGATCCACACCTTTTCTGACTGGTCTCCCATATGCCAGGAGCGGGATATACTCCCGGGTGTGATCTGTTCCCGGAAAGCCCGGATCACATCCGTGATCTGCTGTAATCAGCAGTACATCCTCTTCCCTCATGCCTTTTTCGAAATCAGAAAGCCATGCATCAAATTCCGACAATGCTTCCGCATATCCATCCACATCATTTCTATGCCCGTATACCATGTCAAAATCTACAAGATTCACAAAACAAAGCCCCCCGAAATCTTCCTTCTGTATCTTTAGGGTCTGCTCCATGCCATCTGTATTGCTCCTTGTCGGTATCCTTCTGGATATCCCCTTTCCGGCGAAAATATCGGAGATCTTTCCGACTCCGATCGTATCCAGGCCTTCCCGTTTCAGATAATCCAGCATGGTATCGGCCGGCGGCTCCAGGGAAAAATCATGCCGGTTCGCAGTCCTCCTGAAATCCCCCGGCTCTCCCTCAAACGGCCGTGCGATCACACGTGCCACTCCATGACGCCCCGTAAGGAGCGCTCTGGCAATCTGGCAGTCACGGTAAAGCTCCTCCAGGGGTACGATCCCTTCGTGGGCCGCTATCTGGAATACACTGTCCGCGGACGTATATACGATCAGCCCCCCTGTTTCCATCTGTTCTTCTCCGTATTCCCGGATCACCTCTGTACCGGAAGCGGGACGGTTGCATAAGACCTTTCTTCCCGTTTTTTCTTCCAAAGCCCGGATGATCTCCTCCGGGAATCCATTCGGGTAGACGGGGAACGGATTGTCTGATATCAGTCCTGCTATCTCCCAATGTCCAACTGTGGTATCTTTCCCGGCGGATCTCTCCCGCAGTCTTCCATAAGCCGCTGCCGGTTCTCCCGCGTATGCTTCTGTCCCGCTGTTCACTTCTGCACCCTGAATCCGCAGCAGTCCCATTCGCTCCATATTAGGGATACAGAAATCTTTTGACATGCTGACACTGCGCAGCGTATTTGCTCCAACATCACCAAACTGATCCGCATCCGGTTCATATCCGATCCCAAAGCTGTCCAATACGATCAAAAACACTCTTTTCACTTACTGCTGCCTCCATTCAACGCCCTCATCCGTCACCTTCGCGTAGATCAGCGGCTCTTTTTTAGGACAGACTTCCTCTATCTGACAGGCTTCTGTCAAAAGTTCTGCCGCTTCCTTGAACAGCGCTTCTGAGGAGGCGTAAAGTGTTGCCAGTACCTCGCCTTGTTTTATAGGATCGCCTGTCTTTTTATGAAGCATGATCCCGGCAGAATAATCGATACTGCTCTCCTTTGTTGCTCTTCCTGCCCCCAGGGCAACGGATGCGATCCCACATTTTTCGGTATCCATGTGTGCCACATATCCGTCCTGTGAAGCCTTCACCTCATAAGAATACGGTGCCTTTTCAAAATTTGCCGGATCTTCTATCACAAGTACATTTCCACTTTGGGCTTCCACCATCTCTTTCAATTTGGACAGTGCACGGCCGTCTAACACCGCCTCTTCTGCCATTTTACAGCATTCACTGAGTGTCCCTTTTCCTGCGAGATACAGCATATTTCCGGCAAGTTCGATACAGACTTCATATAGATCCTTTGGTCCCTCTCCCCGGAGTGTCTCCACGGCTTCTGCCACTTCCATAGAATTCCCGATGGCACATCCAAGCGGGATATCCATATCCGTGATCATAGCAATGGTCCTTCTGTTACACTGTTCTCCAATCGAGACCATACACTTGGCAAGCTCCACAGCCTCCTCAACGGTCTTCATAAATGCCCCGCTGCCGGCCTTCACATCCAGCAGGATGCAGTCACTGCCTGATGCCAGCTTTTTGCTCATGATAGACGCCGCGATCAAGGGGATACTGTCTACGGTTCCCGTGACATCACGCAGCGCATACAGCTTCTTGTCCGCCGGAGCCAGGTTTCCCGTCTGTCCTGCCACACTGAATCCTACCTGATCTATGATAGAGAAGAATTCCTTCTGATCCAGGGAGGTACGAAATCCCGGGATGGATTCCAATTTGTCGATGGTGCCTCCGGTATGGCCTAAGCCTCTGCCTGACATTTTTGCCACCTTCACACCGCAAGCGGCAACGATGGGTCCCAGTATCAGTGTGGTCTTATCCCCGACTCCTCCGGTACTGTGCTTATCGACCTTTACGCCCGGGATGGAAGATAAATCCACCATATCCCCGGACTGTGCCATGGCCATCGTCAGTTCCGTGATCTCTTCTTTGTCCATCCCCCGGAAACAGACTGCCATCAGCATGGCGGACATCTGATAATCCGGGATCTCACCCTTAACATAACCGGAGATCATCTCTCTGATCTCGTGATTGCTTAACTTCTCCCCCTTCTTTTTCTTCATTATACAGTCATACATTCTTATCATGTAAATCTTCCTTCCTCTCGTTCCTGCTTTCCATCTATTGATGCTGCGCGGCCTTGTAAACAAAACTGCTCTCGCTGTTTCACCTTACTGCCGGTTCTGCTTCAAAGCCGCCCTCTATGATCTCATATCTTCCTTATCTCTGTCCTTTTTCAAATGGTACACCGCTGGCTTTCGGTGCAGATACATTTCTTACAAATAAGACCAGTACCGCAATGGTCAGTATATACGGCAGCATCGCCAGGATCTGTGACGGTATCAGGTCTGCTCCTCCCAATAGGATCGCCAGTGCCTGTGCGAGACCGAACAGCATACATGCCCCATAGACTCCAAAAGGTTTCCATTTTCCAAAGATCACTGCAGCCAGAGCGATAAATCCATGACCGCTGATGGCTGTCGGTGTAAAGTTGGAGATGATAGCCAGCGTCATAGCTGCACCGCCGAATCCGGAGAGGATCCCAGACAGGATGACACAGATATAGCGGATCTTATAAACACTGATCCCCAGGGTGTCTGCCACCTGCGGATGCTCCCCTACTGCACGGACCCGAAGCCCCCACTTGGTCTTGTAGAAAATAAACCAGGCCAAAACAGTAAGCACCAGCGCAAGGATGACCGTGATATCAAAGTTAAAATAACTAAGTGCGCCTTCACCTGCTTTATTTCCGAAAATCTTAGGCAGCTTGGCGGGAACGGCAGGGGTATTGGTCACGCCAAACATCTGCCTGGTCATAAACAATGAGATCCCCGGCCCGATCAGGTTGATCGCAATGCCGGATACAGTCTGGTCCGCCCGTAAAGAAACGGAGGCTGCTGCATGCAGAAGTGCAAGCACCCCTGCCGCCGCACCTGCCGCTAAAAAGCCTGCCCACGGGTGCCCTGTCGCATACGTCACACACACTGCCGTGGAGGCACCCAGACTCATCATCCCCTCGATCCCGATATTTGTCACGCCGCTTTTCTCACTGACAAGGCCGCCCATGGCTCCGAATATCAAAGGGGTCGCATACATCACTGTAATGCTTAACAATAACAGTATATTATTACCCACGCTTTGCCACCTTCCTTCCAAGCTTTTCCACGATCATTGGGAACAGCCCCGCAATTGCCACAAAAAATACGATCGTGCCGACCATAATGTTGATGATCTCCGAAGGGGCGCCGATGGAAGACTGGATGGAGCCGCCCCCATAAAACAGCCCTGCGAATAGTAATCCGGCAAAGATCGCACCGATCGGTGAGTTTCCTGCCAGCATGGCCACGGACAGCCCGTTAAACCCGTAATTTTCGGTTGCCGCAAGGGTCATGATCTTGTGAGAAACGCCCGTAATCATCAATGCCCCGGAAAGTCCTGCCAGTGCCCCGGAAATCATCATAGCATGAATGACTTTTTCTTCACATTGATCCCTGCGCACTGGGCTGCCTCTTTGTTAAAGCCCACGGTCCTAAGAGCAAATCCCTTCGTCGTCTTCCTTAAAATAACCCAGACCAGCACTGCCGCGGCCACCGCAATCACAATCCCGATGTTCAGATCTGTTTTTCCTACTGTCTCCAAAAGCAGCGGTGAATTTTTAACTGCTTCCCGCCCGCTCTCTGACATTTTAAATCTGTAGATCAGATCCATCCCGGATTCATTGATCTCATAGGTGCTGGAGGAGTCCGGCTGATGAAAACGCTCCAGTGTGACCACATAATTAGCCGCATAAAATGCGATCCAGTTCAGCATGATTCCGGTGATCACCTCATGGATCCCGAACTTTGCTTTCAGAAATCCGATCACAGCCCCATACAGTGCACCGGCCAGCATTCCTCCGGCCAGGATCAGGAGAAACTGGATCACAGGCGGGAAATCACAGGTGATCCCAATGATCACTGCCACGATCGTCCCGACAATATATTCACCTTCCGCCCCAATATTGAACAGTCCCACTTTAAATGCGAATACAACGCTCAGGCCAGTCAATATGATGGGAGTCGCCTTCACGATCACATTGACGATATACTTTGGCTTTGAGAAAATCCCTTCTCCCAAGATAGCAAATGCGTCCGCCGGGCTGTAGCCTGTACAGGCCAGGATCAACGCCGCCACTAAGAATCCGCACAGGACCGCAAGTACTGTGACCGTGATCTGCTTTTTACATATCTTCGATAATCGTTCCATTTGCACTTCCTCCTGCCATATACAATCCCAGCGTCTGTTCATCTGCGTCTCCCTGACGGAAGGTTTTTACGATACTGCCGTCATAGATCACCGCGATCGTATCTGCCACGCTCATTACCTCATCCAATTCCAGTGAGATCAAAAGGATCGCTTTCCCTTTATCCCGCTCCCGCACCAGCATCTTGTGCACATATTCAATGGCACCCACATCCAGCCCCCTGGTGGGCTGCACTGCGATCAACAGGGACGGATCATTGGCGATCTCCCGGCCTATAATGATCTTCTGCTGATTTCCGCCGGACAGGCCCACGGCCTTGCTGTGCTCACAGTCACTTGGACGTACATCGTAATCCCGGATCAATTCTCTGGTAAATTCTGAGATCGCCGTCCTGTTTAAGAATCCTTTTTTTGAAAACTTCTTACTATTATAGGTCTCCAAAACCGCATTTTCAGAGACTTCGAAATCTAATACCAGGCCTTTCTTGTGGCGGTCCTCATGGATAATACTGATCCTGTGGTCGATCACATTTTTCGGAGAGGTATTCTGTACTTCTCTGCCCTCGATCACGATCCGTCCGCTCTGGGCCTTCACCAGGCCTGCAATTGCCTCCACCAGCTCCTTCTGCCCGTTTCCGTCAATCCCGGCAATCCCTACGATCTCATGGCTTCTTACCTGAAGGGACAGGTCTTTCACTGCATCCAGTCCCTTCTCGTTTTTCACAGTCAGGCGGTCGATCTCAAATACCACGTCTCCCGGTACGGCCTTTTCTTTCTCCACCTTCAGCTTGACCGCATGCCCCACCATGTCTGCCGCCAGTTCCTCTTCCGTTACTTTAGAAACATCCACCGTCTTGACATACGTCCCTTTTCGGATGATGGTACAGTACTCTGCTGACTTTTTGATCTCTTTCAGCTTATGTGTGATCACAATGATCGTCTTTCCACTGTCGGCCAGCTTGTGCATGATATGGATGAGTTCGTCGATCTCCTGCGGAGTCAGCACGGCTGTCGGCTCGTCCAGGATCAGGATCGAAGCCTCCCGGTACAGCGCTTTTAAGATTTCCACGCGCTGCTGCATTCCAACCGAAATATTATCCACCAGCGCATCCGGGTCCACATCCAGTCCATATTTCTGTGTGATATCGATGACCCGCTTCCTTGCTTCCTTCATATCTAATACGCCCATACCGCGGACCGGCTCCAGGCCCAGTACAATATTCTGTGTCACCGTAAAACAGCCCACCAGTTTAAAATGCTGATGTACCATGCCGATCCCATGCTCCAAGGCAACATTGGGACTCTTCATGCGGACTTCCTCACCATCAATGAATATCTCGCCCTCTTCCGGCTGGTATAAGCCATATAACACATTCATCAGCGTACTCTTCCCTGCTCCGTTCTCACCGAGAATGGAATGAATGCTTCCCTTTTTCACATCCAGGTCCATGCCGTCCAGAGCCGTAAATGAGCCGAACCGTTTGGTGATCCCATGCATTTGTACCGCGTATTCTTTCCCGTTATTCAAAGGTATTTCCCCCTCTACTATTTTCCAAACTGGTTGAATTCTTCCTCTGTGGATGGAGGTGTGATCTCTCCTGCTTCAATCAGCTTCTGTACTTCCATTGTCTTATCATAAACACCGTCTGCCAGGTTTGGATTCTCACTCGGGATACCGACAGCGCCTTCCTTTAATCCATAGGCAAAGGACTGCCCTGCAATATCTTCCCCGTCTTTTATCTTCTTGGAGATCTCTTTTGTTGCGACACCTGTAACCTTAAGCGCAGAAGTCAAAATATTTTCCGGTGCAAGGTAGGACTGGTCACGATCCACTCCGATGATCCATTTTCCCTCTTCTGCTGCTTCCTCGATCGCGCCGACTCCGACTCCTCCGGCTGCATGGAACAGAATGTCACAGCCTGAACTGTACATGGATTTTGCCATTGCTTTTCCTTTTGCAGAGTCCGTAAAGCTTTCCGCATACTGTACGTCCACTGTGATCTCTTTGTTCAATTCCTTCGCTGCATAGCCGGCACCTGCGCGGTATCCATACTCGAACAGATCCATAGTCGGGCTCTTCATTCCCCCGATGTAACCGATATGATCGGTTTCTGTCATAAGCCCTGCGATGTATCCTACTAAGAAAGAGGAATCCTGCACATTGAAGGTAGTGCAAACCACATTATCCGGGGTCTCCTCCCCAAAATCATAATCCACGATCGCATAGGTTTTATCCGGGTTCATCTCGGCTGAGTTTTTCAAAGCATCTGCAACATTGTATCCGATTCCCCAGATAAGGTTCAGGTCTTCATCGGAAAGCTTGTCAAAGTTTGTTGCAAAGTCAGATGCCTGTGTAGATTCCAGATAATTGACCTTTGCACCTTCACTTTCCGCAAATTCCTGCAGTCCTTCCCAGGAGGACTGGTTAAAGCTCTGGTCATTGATTCCGCCTGTATCACATACCATAGATGCCGAAAACTCCGTCTTTGCTCCTTTTCCATCTGTGTCCTTACCCTCTGTCTTCTTACTGTTACCGCCGCAGCCTGCTAAAGAAACTGCCATCACGAGTGTCATAAGTAATGCCATCTTTTTCATTGTTTTTTCCTTCCTGGTCCCGGGGGACCATCCTTTCTTCCTCTTTTTCTTATTTACTTTTTATTATTTCCTTTTTCTCAATTTCTTTTTAGGTAATCATTATTTTTCGAAAGCCTGCTGCCTGTGCATGTTTCTTCAATTCTTCCATATATGCCATCGAAGGAGATTCCAGTTCGGCAAATGCCCCCTTCACACCAAAATTTCGGAACATGATCAGCTTTAATTTAACTTCCTTTACATATCCCGGGATCGTCTTACAGATCCCTTCAACCGCCGCTCCGGCATCGACCTGGCCCGGCAGGCAGACGATGCGCAGCTCTTCCAGTTTTCCAAGCTCTGCCAGCAGCTTTAGATTTTTCTTCACAGTCTCATTCGTGCTTCCCGTCAGTCTTTGATGCACTTCCTCCTGCCAGGACTTCACATCCAGCATAACACCGTCACATACCTCAAGCAGTTTTGGATACTTAGAAAAGTCCACCATTCCATTGCTGTCTGCAAGGCAGGTCAGTCCATGACCTTTAGCAGTTTGAAACAGTTCTGTCAGAAATTCGGGATACAGCATACACTCCCCGCCGGAAACTGTGATGCCGCGAATAAAGGGAATCCCTTTCTCCACCAGCTTAAAAACCTCTGCTGCATCCATGTAACGGATCTTTGGGGATGCAAAGTGAGGACATACTGTAATGCAGCGGTCACACTGGACACATTTTTCTGCATCCCAGCAGACCTCTCCTGCTTCCATTCTCAGTGCTCCCGCAGGACATCCTTCTACACACCGGCCGCAGCTAATACACAGATTCTGTGTCTCCGGGTTATGGCAGTAGCCGCAATGAATGTTGCAGCCCTGCAGGAAAATGGACGTCCTGTTCCCGATCCCATCCACCACGCTGAACGGGATGATCTTATTTACCGGTGCTTTTTTCATACCATCCTCACTTTTCTTTCTGCGAGACGGTTGTGGTCGTAATTCGGTGCTCCAAGCTGGGTTGTATTCTGAAGCACGGTATCCCCTTTCCTGTATTTTTCCATCTCAGATCTTTTCACTAAAAATCCGGTGATCCTTACCAGGTCGCTGTTCTTCTCATAGAAGCTCATGTACTTGACCCCTTCCTTGAATGCCCCCTTTACCACATCCAGCATTGCCGCCGGATTGTTCCTTGCCGTAGTCTCCATGGAAAAAATGTCCCCGCAGCCTGTCGTGATCTCACGGTGGAATCTTGCGCTGTGCCGCAGATGGTCATAAAAACTATCCGGCTCATCTCCCACCGGGATGCGAACCCCTGAGGTGATCCCCAGATCACTTTCCAGTCCGACCTGGGCGTGCAGCATAAAATGTCCTCCTGCAACCTTGGAGTATCTTGCCGGGAACTCTGCTGCGAAGGCCGATATCTGCTTCATGATCTGTTCTGCCAGATCATCAGCCTCTTTGTCATGTCCATAGCGTTTTCCCTGTGACTTTAAAAGCGTGTTGATACATTCTGCCATTCCGGTTACGCCAAACATTCCTACGAATCTGTCCGGATCGATCAATCCCTCACGGGAGAGAAAAGAGCTTTCAAAAAATCCGGATTCTTCTACCAGGAAACGTACCCTCTCATTCATATACGCTCCCATTGCTGCCAGGCATTCCGGAAGAAGGTTATCCAGAAAATCTGTGACATCCTTTGCAAGAGGCGCTAACTCCGAGAGTGTGATCCTGGTCAGCGTATAGGAACCTCCCCCCACCGGAAGGATATTGTAGCAGCTTGAGATCCCATATTCTCCGGGATAAGTAGCCTTATGTACCCTGTGATTGCAGATCGCCGGATTTGCACAGAAAAGGCTGGTATAGAGTGCCTGCTCCGCAAAGGAATCGCTGGTCAGTTCCGGGTCATATTTCAGTGTGAAGTTCGGTACCGCGTTGGACAATTCTTTTTCCAATTCCAGGATCAGTCTGCCCGCCCTCGTCTCTTCCGGTCCCAGATTCGCGTGACAGAAGCTGTCCGTAATCGTGCGGTCCAGGAAGTTTAAGAACAGCCGCAGTTTATGCTTTACCTCCTCATCACTCAGCTCAGAGATAAACGGCTCGATCAACTTGTCCAAGTCTCCCAGGTATACCGGGAAGCTTGTGATAGACGGTACGTGATGGTAAATGATCTGCAGGCTGGTAAGCAGTTCATCCAGATCCTTTGGAGGTTCTACCCCTAAAAACTCACTTCCGTTTTTGACATACTTTCCATAATCCGGCATCACATATCTTGGCCGGTATGGCGCATGCCCCTCAAATAAGTCATTGATCGCCCCCTTCTCCAAAAAGTATTTTGTTCTTTCCGGCATCTCCAATACATCCAGTGTATCCTCTGCCGCATGTGCCAGTGACACCAGCTTTTGTTCGTAAGTCATAGATCTTGATGTTACAATATCCAATATCTGACTCATAATCACTCCTTCTTTCTTTCATTTTATTATTTATAGGAATCACATGTGATCTGCTCAATACTGTCGACCATTTTCCGATACTGCTCTTCTTTGATCAATATCTTATGGCCCGATACGGACAGGTACCCCTCTTTATCAAGCTCTTTTAAGGCGCGCAGAACTGTTTTCTGCGAATATCCGATCTCATCGGCGATCTCCTGCTTCGTCTTAGTGATGACGCAGTGTTCTTCCGAATCCTTTCTTTTGTATTTTTTGATCAGATATAATTTCATTCGGTCCTCACTCTTAAGCTGCAGGTAGAGTCGGTTATCCTGTCCGCTCGTCAATAGGTCTTTTAGGTTGAACTGTGCTCTCTGGTACAAGATCTGTGGATGCCGCCTGATAAAATCCAGGTAGACACTTTTGGGGACTACCACCATCAGGCAGTCTGTCTTGGCAAGCAGGGAAGCCAGAAACACCTCCATATCTGCGATAATTTCCATCTCCCCAAATATACTGGGCACTGTATTTTCCTGGAAAATATACACATCGCCTGTCCGGTACTCCTCTAATACATTTACTTTTCCCGCGATCAAAATATAAATGGCCTTGATCTCGTCGTTCTGGGTAATAAATCGTTTTCCTTCTTTTACCTTCATCAGCCGGGCCAGGTTCAGGATCCTGTCCATCTCCTCGCCAAACAGCTCTTCTACATATTTTAAAGTAGCACCGGGAGTCTCCCTGATCTGCTCTTTGATCGTCTGACTCATAACCATCGCTCCATTCTTATCTTCGTTTTCTTTCGTTTGTTTTCTAAAATTTCGTTTTTCTTTCTTTTGATAATGTTATTATATACATTTCTCCAATTTTAAAAAAGGACACATGTCCGTTTTCGGACAAATCCCTCAATTTTAGGCATTATATACAGATATCCTTCATGAATTTTGTACAAACTATATAAGACAGAAGAAAGCTATAGCTGTAAAAAAAACTAATCTTTCTAAAATTTTCATAAAAAGGCTTGAAGGTGACCTAAGGTAATCTTTTATAATGCAGTTATGGCCTAAGCAACTTGTGCTGCACAAGGTACAGACGAGAAATGCAGTACACAATGAACAAAGGAGAGTTTACATGAAGGGAATTATTTTAGCAGGAGGTTCCGGCACACGCCTTTATCCTCTGACAATGGTAACATCCAAACAATTACTGCCGATCTATGATAAACCAATGATCTATTATCCGATGTCCGTTCTGATGAATGCAGGCATCCGCGACATTTTAATTATCTCAACACCACAGGATACTCCGCGTTTCAAGGAATTATTAGGTGACGGCCATCAATTCGGTGTGGAGCTTACTTATGCAGTTCAGCCGAGTCCGGACGGTCTTGCACAGGCATTTATTATCGGAGAGGAATTCATCGGCAATGATACGGTAGCCATGGTACTGGGCGATAATATTTTCGCAGGCCACGGTCTTACCAAACGTCTGAAAGCCGCTGTACAAAATGCAGAATCAGGCAGAGGCGCGACAGTCTTTGGATATTATGTCGATGATCCTGAGCGTTTTGGTATCGTGGAATTCAACGAGGAAGGAAAAGCTATTTCTATAGAAGAAAAGCCTGCACAGCCAAAGAGCAACTACTGTGTCACAGGGTTATATTTCTACGACAACAAGGTAGTAGATTACGCCAGAAACTTAGAGCCAAGCGCCCGCGGGGAGTTGGAGATCACCGATCTGAACCGCATTTATCTGGAAAAAGGCCACCTGAATGTAGAGCTGCTCGGACAAGGATTCACCTGGCTGGATACCGGTACACATGAGAGCCTTGTGGAAGCTACGAATTTCGTGAAGACCGTAGAATCCCATCAGCACCGTAAGATCGCCTGCCTGGAGGAGATCGCTTATCTGAACGGCTGGATCACAAAGGAAGATGTATTAAAGGTATATGAAGTGCTCAAGAAAAACCAGTATGGACAGTACTTGAAGGATGTTCTGGACGGAAAGTATCTGGATGTCCTGCACTAGGAAGCTTTTAAGAAGAACCATTTTGTGATGGAAGCAGAAATATTTGTATCATGAAATGAGAACAGGAAAGAATATACATTAAGGAGATTAGATCTATGAACATTATCGTAACCGGCGGTGCCGGATTTATCGGAAGCAACTTTATTTTTCATATGTTAGACAAATACCCGGATTACCGGATCATCTGTCTGGACTGCCTGACATATGCGGGAAACCTGACTACTCTCGCACCGGTCATGGACAATCCGAATTTTCGTTTTGTAAAGGAAAGCATTACAGACCGTGAGGCTGTTTACAGATTATTTGAGGAAGAGCACCCGGACATCGTAGTCAATTTCGCGGCAGAAAGCCACGTAGACCGTTCCATCGAGGACCCGGAGGTATTCTTAGATACCAATATTAAAGGAACCGCTGTGCTGATGGATGCCTGCAGAAAGTACGGGATCACCCGTTACCACCAGGTATCTACCGATGAGGTCTACGGAGATCTTCCTCTGGACCGGCCGGACTTATTCTTTACAGAAGAGACTCCGATCCACACCAGTTCTCCGTACAGCTCATCCAAGGCAGGTGCTGACCTGCTTGTTATGGCTTACCACCGTACTTATGGTCTGCCTGTGACGATCAGCCGCTGCTCCAACAACTATGGCCCATATCATTTCCCGGAGAAACTGATCCCGCTGATGATCGCCAATGCTCTGAATGATAAGCCGCTCCCGGTTTACGGCAAAGGGGAAAACGTCCGCGACTGGCTGTATGTTGAGGACCACTGTAAAGCCATTGATCTGATCATCCACAAAGGACGTGTTGGAGAGGTCTACAACATCGGCGGACATAACGAGATGAAAAATATCGATATTGTGAAGATCATCTGTAAGGAACTGGGCAAACCGGAAAGCCTGATCACTTATGTGACAGACAGAAAGGGGCACGATATGCGTTACGCGATCGACCCGACCAAGATCCACAATGAGCTGGGCTGGCTGCCGGAAACGAAGTTTGCGGATGGTATTAAGAAAACGATCAAATGGTATCTGGAGAATAAGGAATGGTGGGAAAACATCATTTCCGGCGAATACCAGAATTACTATGAAAAAATGTATGGAAACCGCTAGCCTCTTTTAGAAATGGAGTGAGTATATGAAAGTATTAGTAACGGGTGTAAAAGGACAGCTTGGATATGACTGTATGAATGAACTGGCAAAACGCGGGCATGAGGCTGTCGGAGTTGATATTGAGGAAATGGATATCACGGACGCTGTCTCTGTAAATAAAGTCCTTTGCGAGACTGCACCGGATGCGGTCATCCACTGTGCTGCCTGGACTGCAGTAGATGCTGCCGAGGATGACGAAAACCGTGAAAAGGTTCGTCTGGTTAATGCTGTTGGAACAGAAAATATCGCAAAGGTCTGCAAGGAGCTGGACTGCAAAATGCTGTATCTTTCTACAGATTATGTGTTTGACGGACAGGGTGAAGAGCCCTGGCAGCCAGACTGTAAGGATTATAAACCGCTCAGCGTGTATGGCGAGACAAAGCTTGCCGGGGAGCTGGCTGTGGCAGATCATCTGGAAAAATATTTTATCGTGCGTATCGCATGGGTATTTGGAAAGAACGGCAAGAATTTCATCAAGACCATGCTGAATCTTGGAAAGACTCACGATACGATCAAGGTTGTGAGCGACCAGATCGGTACTCCTACCTATACTTATGATCTGGCAAAGCTGCTTGTAGATATGATCGAAACAGAAAAATATGGATATTACCACGCTACAAACGAGGGCGGGTATATCAGCTGGTATGATTTTACGGTGGAGATCTTCCGCCAGGCTGCTGACATGGGACGCCCGGAATATTCTACGGATCGTCTTCATGTGATTCCGGTCACTACTGAGGAATACGGCGCTTCTAAAGCAAAACGTCCATTCAACAGCAGACTGGATAAAAGTAAGCTGACCGAGAACGGATTTACACTGCTTCCTACATGGCAGGATGCACTTGACAGATATTTAAAAGAAATTGATTTCTAGGAGGTAACGATGGGACAGATTAAGGTTGAGAAAAACGTTGGCGGCATCGAAGGACTCTGCATTATCGAGCCGGCTGTCCACGGTGATTCCAGAGGATATTTTATGGAAACATATAACCAGAAGGATATGGAAGAGGCGGGGCTTACGATGCAGTTTGTGCAGGATAACCAGTCCTGCTCCACCAAGGGTGTGCTGCGCGGGCTCCATTTCCAGAAGGAATTCCCACAGGGGAAGCTTGTTCGGGTCATTAAAGGGCATGTGTTTGATGTTGCCGTAGATCTGAGAAGTGAGTCTGAGACTTATGGGAAATGGTTCGGAGTGGAACTGACCGAAGAAAATAAGAAGCAGTTCTACATCCCGGAAGGCTTTGCGCATGGCTTCCTTGTACTCTCTGATATTGCTGAGTTCTGCTATAAGTGCACGGACTTCTATCATCCGGGCGATGAAGGCGGATTGGCTTGGAATGACCCGGAGATCGGGGTAAAGTGGCCTCAGGTCGTTGGGGAATACCAGGGAAATGCTTCAGCTAAAGGCTATCAGCTGGAGGATGGGACGAAGTTGAACTTGAGCGAGAAGGATCAGGGATGGGAAGGGATCCGGGGGACGTTTAAGTTCTAGGTTGTTTGGAATATGAAAGTTTCGTAGGTTAAAAGAAATGAGTCTGTCAAGAGATTCAGATGAAAGACGGGCCATGCTGTGGAAGTAATTACAGCATGGCCTGTTTTATTTCTTATAGAAGTTATTACTTGCTACTTACTCTTTTGCCACTCTCCCACCACTCTCCTGCACCGCTCTTTCTATTGTGTTTTTAAATGACTGAAACTCGTCTTGCATTTCCTGATACATTTTCGAATCAGATGACCTTAGGAACTCTTCATACTTGCCATGATCCATCTTCGATAAATCAATTCATTCAATTCTGACATAAACTCATTGATCTCGCCGCCACAGCTGATACCTAGCAAAAACAGGACCTTATTCGAAACTGTTTTGAACTCCTCTTCTGTTAACTCCTGCCCTTTTGGCAATGGAATCCTTTTTACCATAAGCGGAATGATATTAAAAACGCCGAAATACAGCTGCATAAAAATCAGATGTGTTTTTACCTTTGTATCAAGCCAAAGCTTATGAGTCATGATCTTATCCTCAAATTGATGGAAAAACGCCCTGAAATTATCCTGTGAAAGAAATATACGTGCATATTGTATATGCCCGTTATGAGGTTCAGGTAAGCCATACGTCTTTAGCAAATCCGAAATTTCAGTATCGTATTTACTGCTGTTTTTTATCTTAATCTCTTCTTTAAAAAGTTCCTTTTCGAGAAAATGAAGCACATCCTGCTCACTATTAATACGCTTTTCTACGATATCCCCCCCGCAATCCTTGTGCGTTCTTCCTTCTTTTTAAGAAATGTTGAAGTAAAAAATGCAACAATCAATCCACAGATCAAGGTACTGATCACCGTAGTGATGTTGGACCATATAAAATCTGGAATATTTAGAAATGTTTTTTCCACTGCTATGCGCCTCGCTTTTAATGCAGGATTAATTGGTGGGTTAGGTTAAATATAAAATATGGGGAGGGGGGGAAAGTGCTAATAATAACAATTATTTGGAGATTCGCACAGTGCATAGTTTATGGAAAAAGCAGGTTCTACCAAGAACTTAAGAATAATTCCAAATAGAAAAGGGCTTTCTATAAAAACAATAGTTGGAACTTGTAGTGTGGTTATAACTTGAAATATGCGGTTAGAGCCACCCTTTTCTTATACGTTTGATTTGCAGAAAGAATGATAAATTATCATGACAGTTTACTCAAAATGACTATGTCACAAAATTAGTGAGGAAAATGACGTGGAAAATCATTGTCACAGGGGCACTCACAACCTGGAATAAGCATAATTGCAACCCAGAAAGCCATAGAAATATCATGATCACCTCCCCAAAAAATATCACCTACACCCCAAAATCGGTAAGAAAGGGTGTTGATAGTGCTACCAGGGACTGGAAAGTTTGATTGATACAGATGGTGTTGTGGTGATAATATAGACACTTTTGGGAGGGGAAAATGGGCTGAGAGGACTTGAGAATACGTTGGAGGTGGCTTGGAGAATGAAAAAGCAGAATGATAACTACAGCCAGCTTAAAAAGAATAAAACTCTGACAGACAAGGAAAACAAACCGCTTAGAATTGCAATGCTCGGTCACAAGAGGATGCCTTCCCGTGAGGGTGGTATTGAGATTGTGGTAGAAGAGTTGTCTACACGGATGGTGAAACTTGGGCATTCTGTGGTCTGTTTTAACCGTAAAGGACATCATGTCAGTGGTAAGGAGTTTGATAGTGGGGCAAAAGGCACTACCGGAAAAATGAAAGAATATAAAGGTGTGGAGATTAAAGAGGTCTTTACTATAGATAAGAAAGGTTTGGCTGCAATGACATCCTCTGTCTTTGCCAGCATTAGAGCCATGTTCGGCTTATATGATGTGGTTCATTACCATGCAGAAGGACCGTGTACTATGTTGTGGCTGCCGAAATTTGGGGGAAAAAGATGCATTGCCACTATACATGGGCTGGACCACCAGCGGGCAAAGTGGGGAAAATTTGCCAGTACCTATATTATGCTGGGCGAAAAATGTGCCGTTAAATATGCTGATGAGATTATTGTATTGAGCGAAGGCGTCCAGAATTACTTTAAAAAGGTATATGGACGCGACAGTGTGTTTATACCAAATGGGGTAAATCAACCAGTG
Organism: Faecalicatena sp.; assembly: GCF_058819085.1. NCBI lineage: Bacteria > Bacillati > Bacillota > Clostridia > Lachnospirales > Lachnospiraceae > Faecalicatena > Faecalicatena sp. The sequence continues at coordinate 17,875 of NZ_JBZUUL010000040.1, read as the reverse complement.
ATAAGAAAAGCGGAGCTAATAAAAGAAAAGTTCGGACTAGGGAAAGATGGTTATATTCTTTTTCTGGGTAGATTGGTACCAGAGAAGGGTTTGCGTTATTTGATTCAAGCATTTAAGAAAGTTAAAACAGATAAGAAATTAGTTATTGCTGGAGGAGCGTCTGATACAGATAGTTTTATAGCAGAATTGAAAGAACTGGCAAAAGAAGATGAAAGAATTCTTTTTACAGGTTTTGTGCAGGGGCAGATGCTGGATGAGTTATATAGTAATGCTTACATCTATACACTACCGAGTGACCTAGAGGGAATGCCGCTGAGTCTATTGGAGGCAATGAGTTACGGAAATTGTTGCATAATTTCAGATATTCTGGAATGTACAGAGGTTGTGGAAGAAAATGCAGTAACATTTAAAAAGGGTAATGTGGTTGATCTGAAAGAAAAATTACAGATGCTTTGTGATGATGAGACAACAGTGCAGAAGTATAAAAATGGGGCAACGGAGTTTATATGCAAGAAGTATAACTGGGATGATGTGGTAAGGAAGACGGTTGAGTTGTATAGAAAATGATAGGTGGGTGTAGAAAAGAGAACTCTGAGTTGACGATGGGGATTGACATTTGAAGGTCTGTTTTTGACACTGAGTTTCTTGCTTCATAAGCATGGAATTAATAATAGCGTAGATTCGTTCCTACTAGGAATTTTCACTTGCATATCAGTAAACTTTGCTTGTACTAAAAGCAGATATGAACGGTAAACAGAATGGAGTTTTTGTATAGCTTGGGAAATATTCGATGCCAATTTTTGTGGTACATACTTTGCTTATAGCTCCGCTTCAAGCACTGTTTTTAAAGCTTGGTGTTTGTAGTAGCGTGATTCATGTCATTGGCGGCCTTACCATAAATTTTACAGGACCAATTATTGCGGCAGAAATAATGAAAAAAACAAGAGTACTTGAGTTCTTCCTCTACCCAGGAAAGTTCATCAAGGTGAAATAAGAGGAGAAATCAAATGAAGGTCTTAATGGTTAATAAGTTCCTGTATCCCAATGGTGGATCAGAGACATACATTTTTAAACTAGGTGAATATTTACAAAGTCAGGAACATGAAGTTCAGTATTTTGGTATGGAGCATGAAGGACGTTGCGTAGGGAATCGGGTCGATGCGTATACATCTGACATGGACTTCCATGGTGGTGGCAAGCTGGCAAAGCTTACTTATCCCATTAAGACAATTTATTCAAAGGAAGCAAGAGTACAGATTAGAAAGGTTCTGGATGATTTCCAGCCGGATGTGGTTCACCTTAATAATTTTAATTATCAGCTTACCCCATCCATAATATTGGAAATTGTTAAATGGCGCAAGGAAGCAAAGCATGACTGTAAGATTGTGTTTACGGCACATGATTACCAACTTCTTTGCCCGAACCACCAGCTCCATAATCCAAATACACATCAGAATTGTGAAAAATGCTTAGGTGGTCATTTTATGAACTGTACCAAAGGTAAATGTATCCATGGTTCTACTGCTAAAAGTATGATTGGTACATTGGAGGCGTATTTTTGGAAGTGGAAAGGTGTCTATAAATATATAGATAAAATTATATGCTGTTCTGAGTTCATGAAAAAGAAGATGGATACGAATCCGTTATTCCAAGAGAAAACAGTTGCAATGCACAACTTCATCGATTCTATTCCTGATGAACAAGTAGAGAAGCAGGAATATGTTCTCTATTTCGGGCGATTTTCTGCTGAGAAGGGAATTCATACTTTGGCTGAAGTATGCAAACTGCTTCCAGATATCCAATTTGTCTTTGCTGGAACTGGGCCATTAGAAACTGAGATAAATTGTCTTCCAAATGTAAAGAATGTAGGTTTTCAAAAAGGAAAAGATTTGGATCGACTGATAAGGGAAGCAAGATTTTCTATTTGCCCATCAGAAGTGTTTGAAAACTGTCCATTTGCCGTGATGGAAAGCCAGCAGCGTGGAACGCCTGTTATTGGTGCAAATATTGGAGGGATACCAGAACTTATTGTCGATAAGGAAGATGGCAGATTGTTTGAGAGCCAGGATTGCAAGGAACTTGCAGAGGTTATTAAAGAACTTTGGAGTGATCGTGAAAAGACACAGAACTTTGCAAAAAACTGCTTGAATATCAAACGTGATACCCTATCTGAATATTACGGTAAGATATCCCAAATTTATGGGGGGATATCATGATAGCGGTACCAATCAAGTACGATTATACTCTCTATTTCGGCAGATTTTCTGACGAGAAAGGAATTGGAACTCTGCTAAGGTCTGTAATGAACTGCTAGAGATAAACTTTATCTTTACTAGTACCGGACCATGGGAAGAACCATTAATGGAATCTCAAATATAAAAACTTTGGATTTTAGACAGGGAAGGAACTAGAGCAACTGATTTGTAAAGCTGGATTCAGGATTTATCCATCGGAGTGGTACGAAAACTGCCCTTCTCTGTTATGGAAAGCCAAATGTATTGCACACCAGTTCTGTGAGAAGTTGATGAAGATATACAAGGGGTGAGAGATTCTGCTTAATCGTATAAAAAAAGCAAATAGATTAATTTGAGGAGATAAAAATAATGCCTGAAAAAAAATTAAACGGAACCGTGATTGTTACATACCGTTGCAACGCTCGTTGCTCTATGTGCAATAGGTATAAGGCACCGTCCAAACCAGAAGAAGAGATTAGAATTGAAACTATCAAGAAGTTGCCAAAGATGTACTTCACAAACATTACCGGTGGTGAGCCGTTTATTCGTACTGACCTGCCGGAGATTGTCCGGGAGTTGTACAAGAAATCTGACCGTATCGTGATTTCCACAAACGGCTTTTTCACAGACCGTATTGTGGCACTCTGCAAAGAATTTCCGAATATCGGTATCCGTATTTCTATTGAGGGATTGGAGCAGACAAATAATGAAATCCGGGGATTGGATAATGGTTACCAACGCGGATACAGTACATTGAAGAAGCTACGTGAAATGGGGATGAAGGACGTTGGTTTCGGTATGACTGTCCAGGACAAAAATGCTCCTGATCTCGTGCCACTTTACAAAATTTCTAATGAAATGGGTATGGAATTTGCAACGGCATCTTTACATAACAGCTTTTATTTTGTTGAAGCTAAGAATATTATTCATGACCGTCCGATGGTGGCACAGAATTTCGAGAATCTAGTCAATGAACTGCTCAAGAGTAACAGCCCTAAGAAATGGATGCGTGCATACTTTAATCACGGTCTTATTAATTACATCTATGGTCAGAAGAGACTTCTTCCGTGTGATATGTCTTTTGATACATTCTTTATTGACCCTTATGGTGATGTTATGCCTTGCAACGGTACCAAGGACAAGGAAGTTATGGGCAACCTAAATAATCAGAATTGGGATGAATTGTGGAGTAGTCCAGAAGCCGAAGCAGTCCGTAAGAAAGTGCGCTGCTGTGACCGAGACTGCTGGATGATTGGTAGTGTGAGTCCTGCTATGCACAAGTACATCTGGAAACCTGGTTTTTGGGTGATATGTCACAAACTGAAAGCATTGTTCATGAAGAAGCCATATTCCATGTATGAACTCAAGGTGGTACGTGATTTTAGAGATGGTAAAGTTACAAAAGAAGAATTAGATAAGTGTAGCACATGTGATATGTGTGCAACAGTAAACAATGGATTGAGCGAAGCAAGTAAGGCACAGTTGGTTGGTAAGACCGGCGAGGAAATCGTTGACGCTGATATTGCTGAGCAGATAAAGAGGTAAGAGTTGCATGATGTACACAAACAATTTAGTATCTGTGATTGTACCGGTTTATAATGTTGAAAAATACATTGACCGATGTGTAACAAGCATTGTGTCACAGACATATTCGAATTTAGAAATCATTTTGGTGGATGATGGTTCCATTGATTCATCAGGAGTGAAGTGTGATTATTGGGCGAAAAAGGATTCACGGATTAAAGTTATTCATAAAAAAAATGGTGGATTAGGTTATGCAAGAAATAGTGGGTTAGATATTGCCACTGGAACATATGTATCTTTTATAGATTCAGACGATTATATAAAAACTAATGCATACGAGGAGTTAGTTGACAGAATTACCACGTGTGATGCAGATGCAGTTTATTTTGGTTGCAATTATGATGTTAATGGGATAATAACAACTGGACAGCAAAAATATCCAGAGTCTTGCTTTTTCAAAACTGATATTTACGAAAAATTATTACCACTTTCTTTCGGTGCTTCAATTGAAAAAAAAGGCGATGAATATGGGGTTGGATCCGTTTGTTGTGCCTTTTTTAGACGATCAGTAATTGAAGACAATAAACTGCGATTTAGTTCTGAAAGAAAAGTCCTTAGTGAAGATTACATATTTACCTCTAAATTACTTGTACATACGAATGTTGTATGTTTTTCTAATGGGAATTATTACTATTATTTTTCGAACGAAAATTCATTATCCCATAGCTATAGAGAAGATAGATTTGAAAAATCAATCAAGTTCTATGAAGAACAAAATAAGATAATTGATAAGTACAACTTAGGCGAAAAAGCAAAAACACGAGCAAGATATAGTTTTTTAATAAATTCCATTGTTTGTGTTAAGCAAGAAGCAAATAGAGCTGTTTCGTATAAAAATAAGAAAGCTAAGTATTTAGAAATTTCAAATAGTGTTGTATATAGAAAAATTTTTTCTGAGATAAGGTTGAACAGCTTAAATATAAAAAAGCGCCTTTTATTTATGAGCCTTTTTTATAAATGGCCGTGGATGGTTGATATGATGGGGAGAAAAAAATGAAGGATACGAATACAGCGGTAAGAATTACTGAGTTTACGTTAACCTTTAATAGGGATATGTACATATGCGTATACATCTGATTCGCCAAAAATATTATTAGGCAGAGGAAAAGAGCAATTGTGTTACTTCTGTCACCAGTTGGATACTGCCTGTATCTGAAAATGAGAGCTTGACGTAAGGGGGTGTTGGTTTGAAAATCAGCCTAAAAGGAGTGATGTTTTTTATTAGTTGTTCAATAGTATCCACAACGCGTTTTTGGGGGATAAATGTTAACAACAATATAAAATATCTAATAGCAGGTATATGGTCTTTATATATGCTAGCTGTTTTTTATCTAAATTATAAAAGCAAAGCAAATACGTTAAAAACCGAAAGACGAGTAGCAATAATCAAAAACGTCAAATGTGTATTAATACCATTTTTAGTTTTTATCGGATACTCGATTATCATATGGTTTTTTAGAACTGATGTAATATTTCGAAATTATACTCGTCTATTTAGTACGGTTCTTTATCTAATCTTGGCATGGGGGTTTGTTTCATGTGGATATTATCTGTTTGGGAGAAAAGTAATTGATTATTGTTTTTGGGCAATGGTTACATCGTATATTTTAGGATCTATCATACCTCTTGGTTTGGTATATGGTCCAACATATGTGATTCAGTATTTTTTTGGTAGTTTGCTGGGAAATGAGATGGCTGGTTCTTATTATATGGAAGTACACGACCTTACGTTTGCAATGGGAATGCTCTTTCTTTTTTATTCTTTCTTCGAGGATAAGAAAAGAAAAAATCATAAAACTAAAATTATAATTACATTTTTTATGATAGTATTCGGTTTAAAAAAAATCGAGATACTTGCACTTATCATTGCAATTGCCATGTATATTGTTTTGATGAGAAGAGGGAAAAATATACAATATAGAGCTTTTTTGTTCTTCGTTGTATTTTCAGCGGGTTCCATAATCTACTTGTATTTAATAAAAACAGGTATGCTTGAAATACTGACATTAGAACTTGGTATGGATCCTAAAAATAGGCTTGGTTATTATAGATATGCTGCTGAATATTTTGAAATAAATCCGGGCTTTTGGGGTCTAGGATACACATATTTTTCTCGATTATGGTCAGAATTGTACTTGTCTCATTTCAGAATTGATAACTATGGTATAGCAGCATCGGTGCATAGCGATGTTATTGTAAACTATATAGAATTAGGATTCTTTGTGTTTGTTTGGTGGGTTTATTATTTATTTGTTTCACGAACGAAAATACTAAAACACAAATTCGGTAATACCGTTGCAGAATGCAGTTTGTTGATAACAATTTATGGTTTTATTTTGTATTTAACAGATAATACATCAACGTATTTTATTACACAAATGATTAATTTAGCCGTGCCTTTGTCTATCTCTCTCGAAATGGAAAATAGCGGTATATTAAGGAGGTATATTAGTGACTAATGAAAAAATTTGCATACACTGCTGTACTGTATACCAATTGTTTGTGGCATGTTGTTTAAGAATTGGGTTATTTAAAAACAACTCAGTTACATTAGTTATGTCAAAATCAGTGCCTAATTCGATAAGAATAATACAAAGATTATCAGAGACAAAGTTTTTTAATGAATTATTTCTAATTGACAACGAAACTGTTGACTGGAATAAAGGAATCTATAATGTGCCTTTTTTCAGAAATCTGGAAATGAAAAAGATTCTTAAGAATACACCTTTAGATAATTATTATTATGATACATATCTATTCGCAGGGTTGGGGGGATTTTCAAATTCATTCGGACAATGGTTGTTGAAATATAATCCCAAATTAAAAATTGAAATGTATGAGGAAGGGGCCTCATCATATTCCCGTATTTATGAGGAAGCAATACAACGAAGAAAATGTAATAGTAGTTTTCATAAAAGAATTTTTTATAAATTTTTCCCTCATGCTTTAAAATTGTATTCATGCTTTTACTATTTTACTCCTGAATTGGTTTTATGGGGAGATAAGTCAAGTTACAAAAAAATACCAGCATTACAAGAGTACATAGATGAAATTAGGCGTGTACTGAATTATGTTTTTGAGTATGATGCCCTTGTTGACGATTATCATCAGCGTGTAATCTTTTTTGAAGAGTCATACTATAATGATGGGATTGATGTGGATGATATTTCAATTGTAAATCAGTTAGCGGTAAAATATGGACAAGAAGCAATATTTGTGAAACGGCATCCAAGAAATAAAGAAAATCGTTTTGCACAAGTTGGTTTTGTTACAAGTCACGATTCAAGCGTGCCGTGGGAACTGATTGCTATGAATTTGGAGAATTTAGATGAAAAGATTCTGGTGACAATGACGTCAACAGCTCTGATTAGCACATTTTTGTTGCTTAATTCAAATGCAAAGATGATCTTCAAGGTTAGTGAAATGCCAGAAGATAATGCACGTATTAAGTATACTAAAGAGGTTATTTTGAAGCTGTGCTCGTTGTTTCCAACGCGAGTTTCAGAGGAGATTTGATTTATGTCATTTGTGCATTTTTTGAAAAGAATAATCTATAAGCATCATACTGATGGAGACACTTACATTCAATGGCTAAAGAAGAATGGTACAGTGATTGGGGATAATGTAACTATATATAATGCAAGAAATACTTGCATTGACGAAACTTCGTTGGAGTATATAACGATTGGTAAGAATACTCAGATAACGGCGGGCGTGACTATCTTAGCGCATGATTATAGCTATTCTGTACTAGGAAATGTATTTTGGGAATTACCAAGAGTGCAGAGGGAAACAGTTATCGGCGAGAACGTGTTTATAGGTATGAATTCAACTATTCTTGGGGGAGCAGTAGTAGGTGATAATACTATAATCGGCGCTGGAAGCGTTGTTCATGGGATATTAGAGTCTAATGCGGTATATGCTGGAAACCCAGCTAAGAAAATCTGTACATTAGAGGAATATTTAATCAAATCACGTGCCAGATTTGAAGAAAGCGCAAAGATTTATTACAAAAACAAGCAAAGGAAACAATCTGACATTACAAGTAATGACATGATAATATATCAGGCGTTGTTTAGTGATAATAGTATTGTAAAAAATTATATTAAAACTCACCGTTTTTGTGGTCTTGATAATGATAATGTTAATTCGATAGATATGAGCGGATATAGAAAATATGAATCATTCGAAGATATGATAAAAAGTTGGAAGGAAACGGCAAAATGAAAACTATAGCTATAGTACCAATGAAATTAAATAATAAGCGATTACCACAGAAGAACACTAAGTCCTTCACTAATGGCAAACCTTTATGCTATTACATTCTCTCTACTCTTTTATCAGTAGAAGGAATTGACGAAGTTTATGTATATTGCAGTAATCCTGATATTCAGAAGTTTATCCCAGAAGGAGTACAGTATCTGAATCGCTCTAAGTCTTTAGATCAAGATACTACAAGTATGACTGAGGTGTTGACTTGTTTTACTCAGGAAGTTCCGGCAGATATTTATGTTATGACACATACCACGGCTCCGTTTATGACAAAAGAGTCGATTGAAAAAGGATTGGCTGCTGTTAACTCAGGAGAGTATGATTCTTCCTTTGCTGCAAAGAAGCTTCAAGACTTTTTGTGGAAGGATGGAATGCCTTTTAATTATGCTCTCGATAATATTCCACGTACACAGGATCTTCCTGCACTGTATGAAGAGACAAGCGGATTTTATATTTATAAAAAAGAAGTGATGTCTGAACTGCACAGAAGAATTGGTAAGAAGCCTTTTATTGTAGAGGTTGGAGAAATTGAAAGTGTTGATATTGATGAAACTGAAGACTTTATGATTGCCGATGCAATTTTTAATCACTTATTCCTTAATAAAAAAGATTAGTGGTAGCAAGGAGAATATAGGAAATGAACAAAATTCAGATATTAGATTGTACTCTGCGTGATGGTGGATATTGTAACGACTGTCATTTTGAATACAACAACATTAAGCGGATTGTTGCAGGATTAATGGAAGCTAATATTGATATCGTAGAATGCGGATTTTTGACTAATCAGTATGAATTCAATACGGATGTAACTCGTTTCACAAAGATGGAACAGTTTAGTGCTGTTATTCCCAAGAATCGTAAGGGTAAGCTGTTTGTTGCTCTTATGGATTATGGCAAGTACGATGTTGATACATTACCTGATTGTGACGGAACAGCATTAGATGGTATTCGCATTGCTTTTCATAAAAAAGACCGTATGAACGCAATCGAAACCTGCAGAAAAGTTAAAAATAAAGGTTATAAAGTATTTATTCAGGGAATGGTTTCTTTGAGATATACCGACGAAGAGTATATTGACCTGATTCATAAAATCAATGAATTGGAACCTTATGCATTCTATATTGTTGATAGTTTTGGACAGATGAAGAAGAAAGATTTGATCCGCCTCCTTTATATTGTTGACCACAATTTGAAAGATACAATAAAGATTGGTTTCCATTCCCACAACAATATGCAGCTGGCTTATTCAAACGCACAGAGCTTGGTTGATTTCCACACCAAGAGAGATTTGATTATTGATTCGTCTATTTATGGTATGGGAAGAGGTGCTGGCAATTTAAATACTGAATTATTAGTTGAGTACCTTAATGATAATGCCCATGGTGAGTATGAATTAAAACCGCTTCTCACCATTATCGATGAAATTTTAAATGGATTCTATCAGAGAAACTATTGGGGATATTCTTTACCGAATTATCTCTCTGCTGCACATGGCGCTCACCCGAATTATGCAGTCTATCTTGATGATAAGAAAACTCTTACGGTTGAAGATATGAACGAAATCTTCGATATGATGGATTCTGTTAAAAAGGTTTCTTATGATAAAAACTATGCTGAAGAACTATATTCCTCTTATATGTCTATGGGCAAAGTTCAAGAAGAACATCTTGCAAAACTTGAGCAGAAGTTATATGGAAAAACAGTGCTTTTAATCGCGCCAGGTAAGAGCAGTATCGAGGAGGTTGAGAAGATTACTGAGGCAATGGAAGATGATAGTATTATCACTATTGGCGTGAACTCTGAATATTCAATTGCGGATACAGATTTTATTTTCCTTAGTAATTTAAGACGTTATAAGGAATTATCTGATGACAAGAAGTCAAAGTGCATAGTTACATCTAATATTCCTTCAAGTGACACATATTTGCAGGTTAAATATAGTGACTTAGTGAATGGCGTTAATGCTGTCAAGGATAATGCTGGATTGATGGCGATTAATCTTTTAATGCAACATGGCGTTAAGAAAGTATTTCTAGCTGGATTTGATGGCTATTCACATGATTCCAAAGAGAACTATGCTGATAGCCAGTTGGCATTCATTACAAGAAATGCAGTTCTTGATGCAATGAATATAGGAATGACTGAAGTATTAGAACAGTATAGTAAAAAGATTGAAATTGAATTTTTAACTAGTCCAAAACATATTAGTTTGTAATTCAATGGAGTATAAAGTCGAATGCATGAAAGCGATAGTAAGAAAGTGGTCTGATTATGGAGGATAGAAAGAGCAGAACGACTAGAGTATTATTGGGGGCGGAAAAATTATATAGAGTAAGGTATGGTGGAAAAATGAAAGTATTATTATTTGGAGAGATATTATTAAGATTAGCGGCACCTGGCTACACTAAGCTGTTTCAAAAAGATTGTTTAGATGCTACATTCTGTGGTGGAGAGGCCAATGTTGCTGTATCTTTATCGATATTCGGCCTTGAGTCCTCCTTCCTGACCAAACTTCCTGATAGTGATGTTGGTAAAGCCGCTGTTAATTCCATGAGATATTTTGGAGTTGATACAAGCAAGATCGTTTATGGCGATGGCCGCATGGGTTTGTATTATCTCGAAAAGGGGGCATCGCAAAGACCAAGTAAAGTTATCTATGATAGAGCTTATTCTGCGATAGCTTTGGCAAAACGTGAAGATTTTGATTGGGATAATATTTTTGAAGGCATTGATTGGTTTCATTGGACTGGCATCAATCCGGCTTTATCTGATGAATTAGTAGAGATTACAAGAGATGCATTGAAAGCAGCAAAAGAAAAAGATATTACTATATCTTGTGATCTTAACTATAGAGGAAAATTATGGACACCTGAAAAGGCTAGATCGGTAATGACATCTCTTATGCCATATGTTGATGTTTGTATAGCCAACGAAGAGGATGCAGATAAAGTTCTTGATATTAAACCAAAGAATAACTGTGTTGAGGCTGGTAAACTTAACAAAGCAGGATATGAATTTGTTGCAAGAGAAATTTGTAAGAAATACGGATGCAAGTATGTTGCTATTACGTTACGTGAAAGCTATAATGCTAGTGTGAATGGGTGGAGTGCAATGCTTTATTCTATTGAAAAAGATAAGGCATTTTATTCTACCAAGTACAATATTCAAATTGTAGATCGCGTTGGTGGTGGAGATAGCTTTACTGCAGGAATTGTTTATAGTCTGATTACCGGAAAAGGAGAACAAGAAGCTATTGAGTTCGCCGTTGCAGCTAGTTGCTTGAAGCATACCATCGAGGGCGATTATAATAGAACAACAGTTGCTGATGTTGAGATATTACTTAAAAATGGAGGTAATGGAAGGGTACAGCGATGAAGGCAGGATTTAAGATGCTTTTGGATAAATATGAGAATATGCCGGCTCCGGCTAAAGCATCTCTATGGTTTACTATATGTAATATTATCCAAAAGGGAATTGCTTTGATATCAACTCCGATTTTTACACGAATATTAACTACTCAGCAATACGGCGTTTATACAGTCTATCAATCATGGTATCAAATTCTGGCTATTTTTGCTACGTTAAATCTCTCGGCAGGAGTATTTAACAATGGTCTAACAAAATATCCTGAGAAAAAGAACGAATTGGTTGCATCTCTACAAGGATTGTCAACGACAGTGACAGCATTATTATTTGTTATTTATATTTTTCAACCTGATTTTTGGAATGAAAAGCTAGGATTGTCGACGTTGTTTGTATTGGTAATGTTTGCTCAATTATTATTAGAGCCCGCGTATCTTTTTTGGGCAGCAGAACAGAGATATAGATATCAATATAAGGCACTCATAGTTACAACTATGATAATAGCCTTAGGGTCTCCCTTTTTAGGCATTATTTCGGTAATGGCTACTAATTACAAGGCAGAAGCTAGAGTGTTATCTTTTGTTTTTGTACAGGTGATCCTGGGTTTGATTTTCTATATTAGAAGTTTTATTGTAGGGAAGAAGTTCTATGATAACTTCTTTTGGAAGTATGCATTAAAGTTTAATATTCCGCTTATGCCGCATTATTTATCAATGACACTGTTAAATCAATCGGACAGAATCATGATTGATAAAATGTGTGGTGCTTCGGAAGCAGCTATATATGGAATCGCTTACACATTGGCTATGATGATGACTATTATTACTGGGGCAATAAATAGTTCTTTTATACCATATACTTACCAGAATATTAAGGCAAAACGCTATAGTGACATTAGTAAAAATGCAAATTTCTTGTTGCTGTTAGTGGCTATGGGGTGTATTGGTGCGATGGCTTTTGGTCCGGAATTAATTAGTATCTTTGCGACAGAAGAGTATTATGCAGCAATTTGGATTATGCCACCAGTTGCAGCGTCCGTATTTTTTATGTTTTTATATCCTCTATTTGCAAACGTGGAGTTTTATTTTGAAAAGACAAAAATAATTATGGTTGCATCTTGTTCAGGAGCATTGCTAAATATTGCTTTAAATTATATTTGTATTAGATTGTACGGCTATATAGCTGCGGGATATACTACACTATTTTGTTATATAGTTTTTTCATTTGCACACTATTTTGCGTATAGAAGAATAGTATCAAGAGAAAAGGATATGGAGCCGACTTATAATATGCGATTTGTGTTAGCACTTTCGGTTGGAATGCTTATCATAATGGTCTTGATGTTGGTCAGTTATATAAATAAAATAATTCGATACACAGTAATTACAGTCATTGTAATCGTGGTCATTAAAAAAAGACGTTATGTTTTCTCAAAGCTAGCAGAAATTCGAAATAGATCAGAGAGGTAAGAACATGAATGATAGAGAACTTCTGAGAAAAGCACAGATATATATAACGAATGAGATTGTTCGTATATGCAGTCTGCATGGAATCCAATATTTTATAGATGCTGGATCTATGCTAGGTGCTGTAAGGCATAAGGGATTTATACCATGGGATGATGACATGGATATAGGGATGCTAAAAAAAGATTATGAAACTTTCCTATACTATGCACAGACAGAATTAAAAAATGACTTTTTTGTAGACAATTACATAACAAATAAAGAAAATGCTCTTGTTTTTACAAAAATCAGATTGAAAAACTCATTATACATTGAAGAAAAGGGTAACCCTAATCTTTTGCATAATGAAGTTTTTGTCGATGTTTTCCCATATTATTACATTTCAGATAATGAATTTGTAAGAAAAATAGAAGGCGGATTTATAGCTATTTTATCCCAGGCTTTGATGTCAAAATCAGGGGTCAAGGTTTGGAAAGGAGAGAGTAGATTAAAAAGAATTAAGTTTTTACCATCGGATCTTTTAGGTTTGTTATTGAGTAAAAAAACGATGCATAAATGGATTGACAAGCTAATTAATAAGCATTCCGAAACAAAAAGAGTTTGTGTTCATGCTGGATCATGCTATAGTTATTGGTTTTTTTTGCGAGATATATTTGATGATTTCATTGATATCAACTTTGAAGGTGAACAATATAAAATACCCCGAAGATATGATGAATTTTTGACAGTTGCTTATGGGGATTATATGACTTTGCCTTCTATTGAACATCAAATCACACACAACATACAGGCGCTTAATTTAGAGCACTATGCCGATAAGCTATAAATGAGTAAAAAGTAACCCGGTACTAACTATACTCGTGCCGGTCTTTCAGAAAACTGTCCGTTCACAAAATCAGCAGATGGGAAATTCAGGGAAATCTCGATTATCTCTGTCAATGCATGAGCATGCTTGTTAAGATACGCCAAGAAGAAACAAATGTATTTGAGCAGATATCCCAGATATTTAGATAAAGAAAACCGATGGTTTCGACTAAGATGCGTCTACACCATCGGTTTTCCTATATCAAGTCGACGAATGAACAGTAACAAAAAGTACTATACGGGAAAATTAAAGACGATGTTAGGGAAATCATAAACACATTATGTAAGTACATTAATGATTTATGATAGACATCCAGAATTGCAGAGCAAATGGGTTAAAGCATTTTGGGCAAGAGGATATTACATAGAGACAATTGGTAATATTACCGATGAAGTAGTACAGAAATACATAAAGGAGCAAGCAGAAGAATCTCCCAAAGAAGATTCAAGAGGTACCGCTTTGTAAGCGGACCAGTAACAAGGCTTGCAATGCCGCCCTTTTGGGCGAGCAGTAATGATAGCCCTTTGGAGGGCTAATATCAGGGGGCATTGCAAAATGACTGATTGATCGGTCATGGAGCGGCGGCCTCGCTCTTTGCCCAAAAAAAAACGGCAGAAATCAATTTTCTTTCGTAAATCCTGGTTCAGTTTTAATTACAAATCAACATCATTTAATTTAAATAACTTTCTTTATTGTGACATTTTTTCAAAGATATTTCCCCAAACTTTTAAATATCGCTCTAAGCTATGATACTTACGAGCATTTTGCATATTTATTTTTTGTATTTGAGGATTATAGTATTTGAAATCATCAAATGACTGATTTGGTATCATACTAATATCGTTTAAAATGAATTCTCGGTCATCCCTACAATTTTCCCACATGCTTGTGTCAGTACGCATATACACTTTCTTGCCAAACCAAACCATTTGCTGGATATTCCCCATTGCTTGTTGACGATTATTGTTGTATATACCGATATCCATATGTTGAAGAAGATTGGTATACTCTCCGGCATCTATGCATTTATAGATTGGACGCACTTTATCCCCAAAGATCTTTGTTGCATATGTTACTATTTTTTCCCCATAAGCATGAAAATCCCCAAAGCCATATGAAAGTGGTAAATATATTTCTATGTTTTCTTCTTTAAATTTTGATAATATAGATAGTGCCTCTTCATGCTGATTAGTGCTAGTAGCACTATTGCCAATGATTATTTTTAATGGTTCATCTGGCCTTTTAGGAATTAAATTTATTTTCTCTAATTCAAGCATCGAACTAACAGGGTAAGTGGCCAGTAGATTTTCCCCTTTGACATGATACCATTGTTTAGCATATTTATAATCACGTTTATTAAGTGTAGTAATGAATTGAAATTTCTTTACAGCATGTCTCTTCAGCAACTCGCCGAATTTCTTTTTAAATCCTTTACGCTGTTCCTGGCTTCCATATAGATCTCCACCCCAAATAAGCCAATTGGCTTTTTTACAAAGTCCGGGAAGAATGTTAAAGAGCAGAGGCTGTTTTAAACCAAACATACCATGTACCAAAATCCCATTACATTTTTTCAACTTACTTAAAAAATCAAAAGACAATATATTGACACAATTAGCATAACTATCAAATAAATCTAAATGATAAATGTCTCCCATTGCCTTATTCGCATTTAAAGGTTTTACAAAACAATGTTCATTAGTATCAAAATTTTCTTTGATAAAACTAATATAATCTTTCGTAAACATCCCTACCGGGAAAATATGTAGTATCATATCTTACATTACCTCATCTTTTTTTATTTTTAAAAATATTTAATGTTGATTTATCTGTAAAGTAAAAATATACAATTGTAGGTATACTATACAATAGAATTCCTAAAATAATTTCAAATACTAAATAAACCGCCGTACACGGCATGTTTTCTCCTGTGATATATACTATTACAAACATAATCATCCCAATTATAAAAAAAGGAATAGAATTACCAAGATATCGCTTTAGGTCTAAATCTTGTCTGGAGGAAATTATCTGAGTAACGGCAACTGAAATCTCTGCTATTAAAGTTCCTGTTGCAGCCCCCAATGCTCCATATATAGGAATCAACCAAATATTCAGTACCAAATTAATTACCATACCTATAACTAATGATATAATATACTCTTTATCTTTTTGTGTTGGGATTAAGTACTGAGTCCTAATGACATTAGCAAATGCACGAACAATAATCATCGGTGCCATTAACATAACAAGTGGGCCACATGCGGTAAACCCTTTACCAAAGTATACTGGTGCAAATGTCTTTGCAATCGCCATAAGTCCAAAAGCCATTGCACATGCAAGACACATCATATATTTTAGAGATTTCTCTAGAATGATTTTTCCTTGTTTATTCTGACCATTATTCAGTAAGTATGTCATCCTCGGAAGCATGACAACTCCGAGCGATGCTATAAGACTATAGGGGATTTCTACAATTTTGTCGGAATATTCATAAAGCCCTAATTGAGACATCGTAGAAATCTGCCCCAACATAAGTTTGTCCATGGTGTTATAAATATTAATAATTAGTACTGGGAAAAAAAGTATGATGACTCCTTTAAAATGCTTTTTAAAGCCAGTACATATCGATAGTTTGAAATGTAACTCTTTCCTTATTGTCAGCCAGAGGATCATTTCGCTGAGTAGTACACTTCCTGCTAAAATTGCCGTATAAATACCAAGATCAGATGGAGATTTTACAAAAACAAATATTGCCACAAAACTCAGCAGACGTATAGCTATACTTCGTAATGCAGTCAGTTTAAATCTTTCAAGCCCAAAAAAGTACCATCCTACCGTAAAAAAAGATGAGATTACATAAAGGCTTTCGATAGCGGCATTGATTTTATACGATGTTGCAACAAATAAAACATAAAGTAGATAGAGTAATCCGGCACAGATTGTGGTTACTAATTGTACAGAATATATTTCAGAAAATGTTTTCTCCACCTTATTAGAGTCATCCCTTACTCTGGCAATACAGCGATTTCCATAGTTTTCAAAACCAAGATAACCTAAAATTACAAAATACTTTGCTACTGAAAAATTATATGTATAAATCCCTGTATATTCTGTCCCGAGAACCCTTGTAACATAGGGAGCGGTAATAAGAGGAAGAATAATAACAAGTATTTTATAAAGTGTATTATAGATGAAATTTGACGCGATATTTTTCATTTTTTATCTCCGCAATATGTCTGTTGGAATTTATTTGCAAACGTTCACAGTGGTACATAATTGCATATATGGCAAAGAAAATAACGCCATTCATTGATTCACTTTGCCAAATCAGCATAATGCAGAGTAAAATTATACTGCAAAACGTTGTAAAAACACGATTTTTTTCTTTTGATAGTTTTAATGCAACATTAAATAGAATTATGAGTAATAATATAAATCCTATTATCCCTGTACGATACATGACCCATAAATAATTATTATGACATGTATTTAAATTAAACTTTTGAGCAAATATAGATAAGCGTTCAATACCGTGTCCAATTCTGGGTCTATCATTAATTGCCACAAGAGCTAAATTCCATAATGGTGTCCTTCCGGTAAAGGTTAAATCCCTATGTAATACAGATATTATGAGATTGGCAAAACGTTCTTGTATATTCAATACCGCGATGCCAATGAATAACACCAAATTTGTTACAATTACAGTATATCCATTCATAAAACGACTTATTTCCAGTTGACGTGAAAATATAAAATAAATCATAATAACAGAAAGCACAATAAAGGGTGTTGCCTTTCCTGTCAAAAGAACAGATATTATTCCGAACAAAAAAATAAATAAATTATGTACTGAAATTTTAAACTTTCCATATTTTAAAATAGACGAAGCCATTGAAAAAAAACATGCAGCAAGTATTAATTGCACATGTAGATTTGCCAAGCCCAAAAACCAGTTCTTATACAATTGATTACTAACTGTAGTATATAAACCATCGGGATAGAGAAGTATGGTTAAAAAATTTAAAAGTATAAGAGTATCTAAAACTATTGAAAAAATACTTGTACAAAAAAGCCCTCCTTCATCCAAAAGG
>NZ_JBZUUL010000039.1:0-97037 GCF_058819085.1 Faecalicatena sp. | reverse complement strand
TTGTCAAGTGTTTTCGACAAAAAAGTGGGTGATTTTTTAAATACAGGGTCTGAAAGCCTGATAAAATCAGGGCTGAAGATTCCGAGAAGTTATTAGAAAATAAAGGGAGTGTCAAGAGGATGAGTAAAAAAGTGGGAGGCGCAAACGTGAAACTTTATCATGGAAGTAATTTAGAAGTCTAAAATCCCCACATTCGTCCCAATCTTAGGGCACTTGATTTTGTTGTAGATAACCGTAAGGAAATGATTATAGATATATGCTATGATTTAGTAATAGGACCAGTTGCAAATGATTCAACTTTACCTGTGATAAACGATTATATAGATGGTATATATACAAAAGAAGAGGCGGTAAAAAGATTATTGCCACAAAATTTAACAGATCAATACGCCTTTTTAACAGAACAAGCATTGAAGTATCTAAAGTTTGAAGGGGGGCAGGTAATATAAAAAGCATTGATGCAAGAACTATGGATTTTTTTGATCGTAATGTTGTAGGCATGATTATAGAAAAATATGGGTTCGATGAAATGAAGGCTATACATTATGCAGAAAAGAAGAACACGACAGCAGATAAGGTTTTAAATCAATGGGATTCGTTTGGGCTAACTGATTTTATTTACGAGATGTATGAGCTCTATCATGTTGAGCGATTGGAGAATGCATTTGATGATATTGATATGTTGATTTTAGAAAAGCAGACTCAAAAAGTTTAAAGCTGTCAGGTTATGAGGAAACAGTGCAGTAATGGATAATAGCCGCCTGAAAAATTTCAATAGATAGACAAAGTGTACGAATATAAATCCTGAAAAGCATAAAATTATCGTTTGGTTTTGTGAAAAGTCAATAAACAAAAGCGCATTTTTACGAAAAATATTGACAAACAAAAACAAACAAACTATAATATGAAAATATCAAGCGTATTACTATTAAATTAGGTACAACCTTGCACTATGGTGTAATGTTGTGCCTATTTTTGTATTCAGATATTGGGAGGATATTCTATTGAAGATCAAAAAGCCGTTAGGTAATAATGCAATATTAATTGAAGATGAAAATGGCATTGAACAGGTTGCCATAGGAAATGGGATTGGATTCAGGAAGCGTGAGGGTGATGAGGCAGACCAAAGTAAGATCCAGAATATTTATGTAGTCAAGGATAAAGACACAAAGCACAAGGATCTGGAAAAGGTACTTCAGAATATCCAGCCCGATAATATTGTACTGGCCAGCAGGATTATCGAGGCAGGAGAAAAGGAGCTGGGTTACAAATGCAATGATTCTATGCTGCTTTCACTGGCGGATCATCTGGATTTTGCAATTACGCGTGCGAAAAATAATACATTTTTCAGTACACCGTTGGAATGGGATATCCGGGTGATCTATCCGAAAGAATATGAATTTTCATTAAAGGCAGTGAAATACATAGCTGATTACTGCAAAACATCCATTCCTGAGGAGGAAGCACCTTTTATTGCTCTGCATTTTATTAATTCTCAGGCAAATGAATACAATAGCTTGAATGATATGACAGAAACAATTTTGTGTACAGGGATCATCCAGAACATTTTAGATATTACGAAATATCATTATGGGTTTAAGATAGACCAGAATTCGTTTGAATTTTCCAGATTTGTGATACATGTAAGATATTTTGTAAGAAGACAATTAAAAGGGATTGATATAAACACGAATTCTGAGTTGTTGCAAATTATTTCAGAAAAATGTCCGTTTGATTATGCCTGTGCAAAAAAGATTGAGAAATTTCTGATCAATGCCTACAAATGGGAAATTGACCCAGGAGAACTTCTGTATTTAACACTACATCTTAACCGAGTCTCTGCCTTTTCAAGAGGCGGGAAGGTGGAAGATGACGGACCGTAAAAGGAGAGGGAAACAATATGAGTATTATTGAGGAAAGCAAAGAATTGATTAAGCTGCTCGGCGGCGAAAAGAATATAAGTTCTCTGGTACATTGTGTTACCAGATTACGTTTTCAGTTAGTTGATGAGGGGAAAGCAGACACGGAGGCTATCGAGCGTTTAAGCTTTGTGTTGTCTGTAGTAAATAAGGGAGGGCAGTATCAGGTTGTGATCGGTCCGCTGGTTACAAAATATTTTGAGGCGGTGAATGACCAGATCGATATTAAGAAAACAAAAGAGGCGAAGAAGAAAATAAAAAAAGGCGGGATGGCAGATTTTGTGATCAGTTGTATTTCAGGTGCTATCACTCCGCTGCTGCCGGTTATTTGCGGCAGTGCGCTGATCAGGGCTATTCTGTCTGCACTGGTGAATTTTGGTATACTTCCTGAGACGGCATCGACATGTTTGGTCCTGACTGCAGCCGCAAACGCTGTTTTCTATTTTCTGCCGATTCTGATTGGGTTTACACTGTCTCAGCAATTGCATGTAAATCCGTATGTAGGCGCCGTCTTAGGAGCTGCACTGCTGGATCCGAACTTCCAGGGATTGATTGGTGTCCCGGATTCTACTTTTTTGGGAATTCCGTTAAAAGCTGTTGATTATGGTACATCGATCCTTCCGATTTTTATGATCATTTTAGTTTATTCTTATTTTGATAAGTTTTTAAGAAGACATATACCGGAAGGGATTGCCATGTTCATGGCACCTTTTCTGGAACTGAGTATTCTGGTGCCAATGGGAACAATTGTATTCGGACCTTTTGGGACTATTGTTTCAGACGGGATTGCCGGAGTCGTATCCTACTTATTTAATCTAAACACAGCGATAGCAGGGGCGGCATTAGGTATGTTTTATCAGATCCTCGTTATCTTCGGCGTTCACTGGGGGCTTGCACCGATCTGCTTCGATGCTTTGTCCAGGACCGGGTTAGATCCCTATGAAGGAACCGGAGGTGTGGCTTCTAACTACGGGTGTGCAGGAATTGCATTTGGTGCATACCTAAAGGCAGAAAAGCATTCAAAAATGAAGGCTGTTGCGGCATCTTGTTTATCATCACAATTATTAGCCGGTGTCGGCGAGCCCACTTTGTACGGTATTGTATTGAAGCATAAGCGCCTCATTCCGACGATTATGATCGCGGGAGGTGTCGGTGGATTTATTGCGGGCTCCTTTGGAACTGCCGAAAAGGCGTACGTGCTGCATAATGTGTTTTCTCTGGGATTTATGTCATATACCCCGCTGCATGGCATTTTAATTGCTGTCATTGCAGCCTTTATAATCGGCACGCTGCTGACATATTTCTGGGCAATCCCGGAAAATGAAATGGCGGATTACAGAGCTCCCCGTCATGAGGCTTACACATTGGAATCAGGAGACAGCAGCACAGCAGGGAATACTGCTATCGTCTGCGAAGAATTAGATATCTGTGCTCCGATGGATGGAGAGAGCATCCCGCTTACTGCTGTCGACGATGAGGTATTTTCAAAAAACATCATCGGACAAGGCTGTGCGATCATCCCGAAGAATAATGTCGTATCTGCGCCGTGTGACGGAAAGGTGTCTGTACTGTGGCCGTCTAAACATGCCGTGGGCATAACTGCAAAAAATGGTTCAGAAATCCTGATACATATTGGATTAAATACGGTCATGAATGATGGAAATGGATTTACGGAGTTTGTAAAAGTCGGTGATTCGGTTTCTGTCGGTGATAAGCTGATTGAATTTGATAAAGAGGAACTGGAAAGCAAGGGATACAATCTTGTGACGCCCGTCATAATCACGAATGAGGATTCCTACAATTGTGTCAATATGATTGCAGATGGCAGTGTCACAAGCGGAGACATTATTTTTAGTGTAAATTAAAGGAGTGAAGTATGATGAAAAAATTTCCGGATCATTTTTTGTGGGGTGGGGCAGTATCGGCAAATCAGTGCGAGGGGGCCTTTGAGGAGGATGGAAAAGGCTTAAGCACAGCGGATCTGTTATGCAGGGAAACATATGGGAAGGATGAAATGGAGCTGGAATTAAACCCGGATTATTATTATCCCTGCCATACGGGGATTGACTTTTACCATACTTATGAAAGTGATATCAGGCTGTTTGCAGAAATGGGATTTAAATGCTTTCGTATGTCGATTCCCTGGAGCAGAATCTTCCCGAACGGCGATGATGAACAGCCAAACGAAGCGGCACTTCTGCATTATGACCATGTATTCGAAGTATGCCACAGGTACGGGATAGAGCCGTTAGTCACGCTGTCACATTGTGAAATGCCGGCTGCCCTGTTGAAAAAATACGGGGGATGGAAAAACAGAGAGCTGATTGATATTTTTGTCAGATATGCGAAGACGATGTTTTTAAGATATCAGAAGCAGGTAAAATATTGGATCACATTTAATGAAATCAACTTTATTTTCATGAAAGGTTTCTTATATCAGAATGGCGGAGTGGTCTTACATGAGGGGGACAATATCAGGCAATTACAGTATCAGGTGGCACATAATCAGTTTGTGGCAAATGCAAAATGCGTAAAGCTGTGCCATGAAATCATCCCGGGATCTTATATCAGTGCGATGATGGAGGCTGCGATCGCATATCAGCCTTCCTGTAATCCAGAGGATGTGCTGCATACTTTTTGTTCTAATCAGGAGTATACATATGATTATTTAGATGTGCTGTTAAAAGGCAGCTATTCCTATTCCTGGCTGAGAAGGATCGAAAAAGAAGATCTGGAAGTGGATATGAGGCCGGAAGACTTTCAGATCCTAAAAGAAGGGACCGGGGATTATATTCCTTTCAGTTACTATATGAGCAGGATGCCTGTGGAACTGGATAAGGTGGATCTTTCGGATAACAGTGGTTCCGCGATTTTTAAAAATCCATATCTTAAGACGAGTGAGTGGGGCTGGTCGATTGACCCGGCAGGGCTGCGTATTGTATTGAATGAGTTTTATGCAAGATATGGGAAACCGTTATTTGTTGTAGAGAACGGCCTGGGGGCAAGAGATGTGTTGACGAAAGATGGCCGGGTGCATGATGACTATCGGATCAGCTATTTAAGAGAACATATCAGACAGCTCCATCTTGCAATTGACGATGGTGTAGAAGTGCTGGGATATACAACATGGGGATGTATCGATCTGGTCTCTCAGTCCACCGGGGAGATGAGCAAACGCTATGGCTTTATATATGTAGATTTAAACGATGACGGGACAGGAAGCGGGAAGCGATACCGGAAAGACAGCTTTTACTGGTACAAAAAAGTTATAGAGTCAAATGGCGGAGATTACAGTATATAACGCCGAATGAAAAAAGGAACAGAGGCCGCTCTGCCATGCAGAACCCCTCTGTTCCTTTTTTACCCTGCCTGTACCCCGGTAACATAATAGATCACTCCGAGTATCTCAGCCCTTAATTTTTCTGTATCAAGTTCAGGATGCTGGCACTTCTTAAGCATCTTATATTCGCAGTAGGTCACGGTGATCTCGTTAATCATCACAAGATTTTCTTCTGTGACTTTGTTTTCCTCACCCACAATGGTCTTGAGCAGATTTAAGCTTCTTTCAAAAAGATCTTTTCCGAAATACATCTTTTCGATCTCATCAGAAAACTGATCCCGCTCTTCCGGGAAGATATTGTAATACATGGTCATGATGTCATGCAGATTGTCACTGTGTCTGCCAAAGAAAAAGTTATAGAAGATACAGGGCTGTTTCAGGATGGCATCGATAAAAAGCTCCCAGATGTCAATAAAATTTTCAGTAGGGGGCAGATTTTTCTGACTCTGCAGCTCCAGGGCATGGCTGTATTCCTGAAAATACTTCATGGACGCAAGCATGATCAGCTGGTCCAGGTCCTCGAAGTACAGATAAATGGTCGAGTTATGGAATCCCGCCCTCTGTGCGATCTTTCGGATGGAGACCTTGGAAAGGCCGCCCTCCTCCAGGATCTCTAAGGTGGCATTTACAAAGTTTCGGTAATTGTTCAGCTTTTGTTGTTCTTTATCTTGAATGTCTGTCTGTTGTTCCACGTTTCAAATCTCCTTATTGTAAAAAATCGATCATTACTAAGTTTTAAATAGAAAATATCCATTACAATTACAAAAATATTTCACAAGACTCTTTTTAGGATCAAACGTCAGGATCAAGCTAAAAAGTCCTAACTATTAATGTAACACATTCTGTATTTTTATGAAAGTATAAAGTTACGGTTTATTGGTACGTTTTATTGGAATGCACGGTCTGTCCGCTTATCGGCATGCATATGAATGGCAGCGGGATAAATACAGGGCAGAGAGTCACAACGATGTTTCTTTCAAAATTGTACAGTTCACAAAAAACTGTACAAGGTTATTTTCAGGTTCAGTGATATACTTGCGTCAGTAGAAAAATGATAGGAAAGGAACAAAAAGTATGAGTATTTTAGATCAGATCTATGAAAAAGCGAAATTAAATCCTCAGCGAGTAGCGTTCCCGGAAGCAGAAAACGAAAAGATGATGCAGGCTGCATTTGAAACCGGAAAGGATGGGTATATTATTCCGATCCTTGTGGGCAATGTTACTGTGATCAAGAGTCTGATCGCAGAGCGCGGGCTTGATGAGAGTGTGTTTAGGTTCGTTGATATCGGGGACGAGACATACAGAGATGAAGTCATCGCAAAGTATGTGAAACTTCCGGGCGCACTGTTAAAAGAAAAAGCATTGGCGCGCAGAATGCAGGACCCTTTGTACTTTGCAATGGTAATGGAAGCAGTTGGTGATGCGGAGGTAACATTTGCAGGAATAGACAACACCACGGGTGACGTACTTCTTGCCGGACAGATGATCATCGGATTGAAACCAGGGATCAGCACAATTTCAAGTATCGGACTTTGTGATATTCCGGGCTTTGAGGGCAGCGAAGGCAGCCTTCTTGCGGTTGGGGACAGTGCAGTATGTACGAATCCGACCTCAGAACAGCTGGCAAGCATTGCGATTTCCGCCTGTGATACAGTAAGCTCACTGCTTGACTGGGAACCAAGATGCGCGATGGTAAGCTACTCCACACTTGGCAGCGGTCAGGGAGAATTGATCGACAAGGTAGTGGAGGGCGTTAAGATCGCAAACCAGCTTCGCCCGGACCTTGCGATCGACGGTGAGTTCCAGTTTGATTCCGCGATCTCTCCGGCAGTTGCAGCCAAAAAGGTAAACCGGGAGAGCAAGGTGGCAGGAAAAGCCAATGTGATCATCTGGCCGGATCTCAATGTGGGCAATGTGGCTGTAAAACTGATCCAGCAGTTTGGAAAAGCGGATGCCTATGGACCGATGCTTCAGGGCTTCAACAAAGTCGTTTGTGACTGCTCCAGAGGGGACCCGGTGTCTGAGATCAAAGGAAATATTGTGATCAGTGCGGTAAGAGCCGCAGGAAGTACGGGACGCTAATTGTTTTAAAGGAGAAGCTTCATGAAAACATATAAAGTATTAACCATCAATCCAGGTTCTACCTCAACCAAAATAGCATTATTTGAAGGAGAGAAGTGTCTGTATTCACAGAATGTCTCCCATGATGCGAAGGAGCTGGAGAAATATAAGACAATGCCGGAGCAGCTTCCCTACCGCCGTGACACGATCATGAACCTGTTGAAGGAAGCAGGCATCACATTAGAGGACGTGGATGTTTTTGTAGGCCGGGGAGGAGGACTTCTCGCAATGGAGGGCGGTACATACGAGGTGACCGGGCTGATGCTTGAGCATGCGAGAACCTGTGCAAATGGCGTGATCCATCCGGCAGCATTAGGCTCACAGCTTGCGAATGAATTTGCGGAGCAGTACGGTGCAAAGGCAATGGTGGTCAATCCGCCGGATGTGGATGAACTGCAGGATCTTGCACGTATGACAGGAATCAAGGGGGTAAACAGGATCATTCATCTCCATGCACTGAATTTAAAAGAAACTGCAATCCGCCACAGCAAAAATGTGATGAATAAAAGATATGAAGAATGTAACTATATCGTATGCCATATCGGCGGGGGAATCTCTGTGTCTGCACACCTGAAAGGCAAAATGGTTGACGGATACGATATTGTTGGCGGGGAAGGACCCATGGCTCCGACAAGATCGGGAAGTATTTCCGTGGCTGATCTGCTCGCTTATATGGAAGAAAATAATCTGGGGATCGCAGATGTGAAAAAGCTTTGTACCAGAACAGGCGGATTTGTCAGTCATGTCGGGATCTCGGATGCCTTAGAGCTTACAAACCGGGCAAAAAATGGGGATAAGTACGCAGAAATGCTTTGGAATACTATGATCTACCAGATCGAAAAATGTATTGGCTCTATGGCTTCTGTCCTTCATGGAAACGTGGATGGGATCCTGCTTAGCGGAGGTATGGTCTATAACGAAGATCTTGTAAAACAGATCACAGATACCTGCTCTTTTATCGCACCGGTCACAGCATATCCGGGTGAATTTGAGATGGAGGCCATGGCAGCAGGTGCGATCCGTGTATTAGAGGGAGAAGAAACAGCAAAGACATACACCGGGAAACGGATCTGGGATGGATTTGAATGGGATTAAAAAAGACAGACAGGTCTTAAGCCGCACGAAAGTGCGGCTTTGCTTTGGTTAAAAAGAGCCGGGTCGGTAAAGACCTGGCTCTTTTCGAAAGAGAGAGTTTTCTTTTTCCTATTAGAAGAGGCAAAAGCTTTTTTGTGGAGAGAAAAGACATTTGATATCCTTGATGTAAATAGGAGAGGCATAGACAACACATGGAGGAAATGAAATGAATATTGTGGATAATTATCTTTTAGGAATGGATTGCGGCACTACGAATATAAAAGCGATCATCATAGGGGATGACGGCATCGTAGCCGCATCAGAAAGTAAACCAAGTGAATTTGTGATATCCGGTCCCAATATGCAGGAACAGGATGCCAATGTCTGGTGGAAAAACGCAAAAGAGATCCTGCAGTCGCTCACCAGCCAGGTAGATGAGAAGATCGTAAAGCGCATCAGGGGAATATCCATCAGTTCTCATACGGTCAGCATGCTGCCCGTGGATGAAAATGGGTGTCCGGTCAGAAACGCCCTGACATGCCAGGATGGACGTTCGGTAGAGGAGATGCATGAGATTGTCAATACCATGGGATTGGACAAATTTGTCCATATTGTGGGCGGGCAGCCGGCGGTTGGTTTTCTGCCCAATAAAATCCTGTGGTTTAAGAAAAATGAGCCGGAATTATTTGCCCGGACAAAATACTTCTTACAGGCCAGTTCCTACATCAATTATAAACTGACCGGAAAAATGACATCCGATATTGATCAGGCGACAAGGACACAGTGCTTAGATATTAAGACGATGGACTGGTCTGATGAGATCGGGGATATCATTGGTGTCAATTTAAAAGAAATGCTTCCGGAACTGAAACTGGTCGATGAGATCATCGGATTTGTAACAGAAGAAGCAGCCATGGAGACCGGGCTTCGGGAAGGGACTCCTGTGATCGCGGGCTGCAGTGATGCGATGGCATCTATGTATGCACTGGGAATGAGCAAGATCGGAGATGCGGGGGAATCGTCAGGAACGACTTCACTTGTCTTTGCAGGAAGTGAGAAAAAGAGTGCACCGGATATTCCGGTCGTCACCAGGCCGTGTACGATCACCGGGATGCCGTGGATCTTTGACGCACCGCTCCAATCAACCGGTGCCGCGCTGAAATGGTATATCGAAACCTTTGCGGCAGAAGAACGTGAATACGCCAAGGCGAACGGAAAGAATATTTACACATACTTAAATGAGCTGGCACTGGAATCAAAGCCGGGGTCCAAAGGATTATTCTTCTTCCCGTATTTGTTAGGGGAGCGGGCGCCCCTGTGGAATGATTATGCCCGGGGAATGTTTATCGGCATGGGCATGGAAACTACCCGTTCAGATCTGATAAGAGCGGTATTTGAAGGTACCGCATTTGCCCTGCGCCATGTGATTGAGACCGTTAAGGAGTCAGGGGCAAAGATCGAATGTCTCCGTATCTGCGGCGGAGGGGCAAAAAGCAGAACATGGTGCCAGATCAAGGCATCCATGCTGCATATCCCGGTGTATATCCTGGATGAAAGTTCCGGTGATGTCCCGGTCGGAGATGCACTTCTGGTGGGACGCAAGGTGGGCGTCTTCCCGGATCTGACTAAGGCGGCAGAAAAGATCGTGAAGGTGAAGGAGATCATCGAACCAGTAAAAGAGTGGGAAGAGGCATACGATAAGCTCTATCCATACTATGTGGACATGTATCAGCATGTGGATCAGGATCTGAAAAGACTCAAAAAAACAGTAAGTGAACTATAAAAATAGAAATAGCAAAAAAGAAGGCCAATCGGTACAGTTAGGTTTCGACTGGCCTTCTTTTGGAACATGATCAAGGCTCCTCTTCTTCATCATTGATCGCCATGCGGATATCAAAGTCAGGGCTGACCATTCTCTGATAAGCTAAATAGTTGGCTCCGACACGCATGGTGTTCAGAAGGTTTAAGATCTCCTTGATCGATAAAAATTCCACATCCTCGGTGGTCAGCCAGGTAGAGGCCGCTAAAAAATGCAGTTCCAGGAAGACTTTTAAAAAATGTTCCCGCAGAGCATCATGAGGCATACCGTCCTGGTCCATCATATGGTTGATATATTCTGCTAAGATGACCTTCATTCTTTTTACAAAATAAGTATCGCCATTTTTCCGATCCAGCATCGCAGACATAGGTTTATGGTATTTTTTGCAGAAGAGGAACCATTGTTTCAAGGTTTCCGGCGGAGTATAATCAAATTTTTCGGGAAAAAGTTCAACCGGAAGAGGAGAGCGGGGCATCTGTTTAATTTTGTTAAAACGGCGGTTCAGGTCTTCAAACATCGGCGTTTCGATCTGCTCCATCAGGTCATAAATATCATTGAAATACTGATAAAATGTACCGCGGGTGATCTCAGCCTTTTCACACAGCTCCTTCACGGAGATTTTATCCCATTTTTTAATCGGGATCATATCTAAAAAGCAGTCAATGATCCGTTCCCTTGTCTTTTGGGATTTTGCACTTTTCTTGTTTTCATGTGCCGGTCCAGCCATCTCATACCTCCTCAGATTATAATATGTCTACGAAATTATATCACAAAAAACAAAGAAAATTCAAGGGAAGTTAGAGCTTCTGACAGTGGTAAAACCAGTATAAAAAGCTTGGGATTGTGCGAAATGACCAGAGCTGTTTTTGGTACAAAGTCTAAAAGTGAGAAAATATACAAAAATTTAAAAAGTGTTCTATTATTCTTGTGCATAATTTTATATGATGAATGCATCCGAAATATCCATGAGATTCGAAAGCGCGCAGAAAGAGGATATGGGAATTTTAATTTCACAAAGGAAAGGAAAAGTATAAAGATGGAAACAAAGACGAAAAAAGGATATGGTAAAGGCTGGCTGCTTATCTTATACGCTTTTTTGGGATATTTTACAGCAACGGCAGTAGGAAGTGCAATGAATGCTGCCTCTGGAATATTGGCTGATCTAAGGGGATGGAATGCAGCCGTACTCACAAGTTTGATCTCAGCAGGAAGTATTGCAAATATCGTAGCAGGATTCGTGCTCGGTAAACTATCAGCAAAATACTCCGCCAAGAAGTTAAGTATTATTTGTTTTGTGATCTATGTGGCTGTCATGTTAGGACTGGGAGCAACAGGAAACTTTATGATCTTTGCGGTATGTCTGATCCTTGCAAATGGGATTTCAAGTGGTATTGGATATCAGTTATCACCTGTACTGATCTCAAGATGGTTTCCGAAGAGAAAAGGAATCATCATGGGGATCGTAACCATGGGAATTCCTCTCTGCTCAGGCGTGGCAACCATGATCTATCAGGCAGGTTATGCAGCACTTGGTTCTGTTGGCGGATTCCTTCCATTTATCATCATTGCGGTGATTGCAGCAGTGATCCTGATCGTATTTCTTGCAGATAATCCTGCAGATAAGAACTTTACACCGGATAACGGACTGGACGTAAAAGATGCGAAGGAAGATGTGATCAATCACGACAGTATCTGGACCACATCTAAGCTGCTTCGTACTCCTCAGGTCTGGATCCATGGGGTTACCTTAGGCCTTCAGCTTTTGTTTGCGTCCGGCCTGATGGTCCAGCTTTTCCCGAGACTTCTTGAGATCGGATTCGACCCCAAAACTGCCGGAATGATGATGCTTGCATCAGGACTTCTTGCACTTCCGGGTTCCTATCTGTGCGGTGTGATCGATTCTAAGATCGGTGCCCGCAAGGCTGCTTATACATCCTATATCTTTGGAGTGATCGCAATGCTGACAAACCTGACAGGCACAACGGCTGGTGTGTGGATCTCACTTGTGTGCATCGGTATGGTGGTCGGCGGGGCGGCAAACTGGCCGGCATCACTTTGTATCGAAGAATTTGGAGACAGCTTTGCCAATGGATACGGTGTCATTCAGCCGATCATCCAGTTAGTGGGAGCCATCGGACCTGTATTTTTCGCAGCATTCTACGGGATCACAGGCAGCTATCGGATCCCTTACATATGCGGAGCCGTACTGATGGTGATCGGTCTGATCTGCTTTAAGTTATTGGCAAAACCAGGATTTGTAAAGGCAGAGGAAGAAAAATACCAGGCAGATAAATAAAGAAGAAACTTGTCACAACGGATCAAAGAATAAGATGGAGATTGAGATGGAAAAGTTAAATATTTTATTTGTAACAGGACTTTTGACAGCAGAGCATCAGGGCAGGGCTATCACACAGAGGCTTCGTGATCTGCTGGAAGCAACGGGAAGATTTGATGTTGTGGTCACAGAAGAGTTCCGCAATATCACACCGGCCTATCTGGAACCATATGATGCACTTTTCATTGATTATGACGGAAAGACATGGCCGACAGACCACGCAAGACGTTTTGGAGAGCAGACGGAGAGGGCAGTGTATGACTTTGTGGCGCAGGGAAAGGGGATCGTCTTCTATCATTCCTCTATCTGGGTGGATGCAGACTGGCCGGATGAGTGGAGAAAGCTTTTGGGCGGATATTGTGCCATGGATCAGGGATGCAGAAGGTGTCCAAAGGACGATCATATCATTGAGACGATGGATATGGATGATCCGATCACAAAGGGGATCGACAAGAAATGGATGAATGTGTTTGATGATCTTTTCACTGAGGTGATCATCCATCCGGAAGCGAAGATGCAGGTACTGGCAGCCATCTATGATGATGTCGAGTTCTACAGGATTCCCGGGTTCCCGCCGGCACATCATCCGGTCGAGATCCCGGACGGGAAACTGGAAAATATGCCGGGGGTCAATCAATATACTCCGGTCATCTGGAAGAACCAGTATGGCAGGGGCAGAGTGTTTGTGACCTCGATCGGACACTGGGAGGCCTTAGACCGCTTCAATTTCATTACGATGCTTGTGCGCGGCGTGGAATGGGCAGCCTCAGGTGAGGTTACATTGGAGAAGCCGGACCGTTCAGGGGATAACCGTCTCAAGCTCTTCCCTTATTATTAAAAAACCGGATGATTTCTTCCCTGGAATGCTCTCTGCTAAAAAAATCTGCATGATCGTGGTCAATGTAGATCTCATGGAGAAGCTTCAAAAGCAGAGTTTCTTCTCCGGGCGCAAAGCAGGCCATAAGGATCACTCGTATTTTATTGGAATTCCATAAAATCCGGTGCTTTAACGTGGCGACAGAAAGCCGTGTTTCCTTTGCCGGCGCGAGGGAATACAAAAAGAGGGCACCGGGCTGGAATCCGTAAGTATAGGTGGACTCCCTTCTTAATAAGTCTTCTAAATAATCGGAGGATACCAGCTGATCCCTGATAAAATCACGGGCCAGATATTCAATCATAGGAAACTGCCCGGTAACATGGAGGTCTTCGTGCCAATATGCATTCCTTAGCAGATCCGGCAGTGATTTGGTCTGATCCTTGAACAGAAATTTCAGGCAGGTATCCGACACGAACTGCTGCAGACTGCTGTAATCTGCCGGCGTCATATCCGGCGAGATATGCAGCACCTGGGTTTTCGGGCTGTCCGTGATCTTTTTCTTGACGGTGGTTAAGACCAGATCGGTGTTTTGAAAATCAAAAGCAGATCTGGCATTTACAGGAAGAAGGGCGGTGATATGGATGTAATTTCCAAAGGCGCCGAGTACCTTCCTCTTGATCGCCCAGATAGCGGTCAGGTTTAAATGGCAGCAGATCACGGTGCGGATCCGGTTTTTCGGATGATTTACCCAATATCCCTCTAAAGCGCCGGTAATACAGAGGGCTAAGTATAACAATTCTTTTTCGTTCAGATAGTAGCCGAGATATTGGATCGCGAGGGGCTGGATCAGATAAGCGATCTCTGATTCCACCAGAAGGTTACGCCGAAGCAGGCCTGCATTTCCCTGTGCATTTAAAATGTGTCCCGGTGTCTTGAGATAGCGCAGATACTGTATCAGTGTGATATAGAAGTCTTCGTCCCGGGAAAAATCAATATGGAAAGTATCCATGATCCTTTGCAGATAGCAGTCTGTCATTTGGATCAATTTTGGTTCAAAATACTGGCTGATGGTCTGAAAGTTCAGTTTACCTGCATCCAGCAGATGACAGTTGCACAGATGCAGGTAGATGCTCTCCTTTTCCTGAACCGGAAAGCTGCAGGAAAAGAGGCTCTCTATCTCACGAAAAATATCGGAACATAATTGATCTATTTTGGTGTCCGTATGGTCTTTGACCGGCGTTTCGGGAAGCACATGCCCGGAAAGCACGCGGTAATACATGATCGCCAGGGAAAGATTTAAGGTCACCAGATTCGAATCTTCAATCTGAAAATGATATTCAGCCAAAAGTTCAGCAGTGATCGTCATGATACGGTCCATCGTCTCTTTATCCAGAAAATGATAACTGTAATAGGCATTTCCGGCCGTGTTGTAATTCCAGTCCTGGTGGAATAGCTGATTCAATATGAAGCGCCGTTTGGCTTCGTCTTTTTCAAATTCCCAGGTCTCATCAACGTGATGTAACATAATATGCGGAGGGGCGAGGACGTAGAGTCTTTTCAGGGCTGCAATATCATTTTCAATGGTTGTCTTACTTACATACATCTCATCCTCTAAGTCATATTGATTCAGCGGAATGTCGGACAGGCAAAGCTGGAACGTCAGATATCGTATCCGGTCCTCCTTTGTTAACAGCAGATCGTCCGTCTGAAAGAGTTCCTGCATGGAATCCAGATCAGAATATTCTAAAAAATACCCCTTACTTTTCTCTGCGCAGATCTTTGCACCGCAGATGGAGAGTGATTGGTTGATTTCGACAATGTCACTTCGGATCGTACGTGGTGATACTCCTAATTGTTTGGCAAGCGCCTGTCCTGTAATATGGGTTGTCTGATTTTGGATCAGGTTTAAAATCTTTCTCTGTCTCAATGACAAGGTAACAAAATCCATAGAACTCTCTCCTTTATGGTGTTTCTTTAGAGTTATTCTATCAGAATCTATTTCCTCTTTAAAGAGGAAAAAGCAGATTTGAGACAGAATTAAAAAAACTGTACAATCGCAGTATAGAATAGAAAAAAGAGAAGGAGAACAAGAATGGCATTTGAATTTTTTGTAAAAAGTGATATTGTGTTCGGCCGTGATTCCATAAAGGAATTATCTAAAGTGATACAGGGATACCATGCTGAAAAAGTAATGTTAGTCTATGATGCAGGTGTGAAATCAGCCGGAATTGCGGATAAAGTTCTGGAAAGTCTTAAGGAAGCAGAAGTCGAGATCGTGATTTTCGACAAGGTGATCCCAAATCCTACCAATGAAGTGGTGGAAGAGGCTGCTAAGATCGCAAAGGAAAAGAAAGTAGACACCTTTGTGGCTGTTGGCGGCGGAAGCAGTATTGATCTTGCGAAAGCCATTGACGTGCTTATGACCAACCCAGGACCGATCGGACAGTACGGCGGGATCGGAATGGTAAAGAATGAGCTTCTGCCACTGATCGCGATCCCTACCACAGCAGGTACTTCAAGTGAAATTACGAATGTCAGTGCATTGATTGACACAGAGAAGGTGGTCAAGTATGTCGTGATCGATAATAAACTGGTACCATCCAAAGTGATCATTGACCCGGAATTTACAAAGACCATGCCTGCTTCTGTTACGGCGGCCACCGGGATGGATGCGATCACACATGCGGTTGAGAGCTACATCTCTAACATGGCTTCTCCATTGACAGAATACAATTCCATCCAGGGACTGAAGATCATTTATCACAATCTGCCCACAGCCGTAAAGGATGGAGCCAATATGGAGGCAAGAGAGCAGATGATGCTGGGATGCGTGATTACCGGATTTGGATTCTCCAATGCCAACCTGGGCCTGGTACATGGGATCGCCCACGCGCTGAGTGCTCATTTTCAGCTTGCACACGGGATGGCTAACGCGACTGTCCTGCCCTATGTGATGGCTTACAATGCAAAGAGCTGCCCGGAGAAAATGGTGGAGCTTGCAAAGGCAATTGACCTTCCTGTATCAGGAGATATGGACAAAGACATGTATCTCCTTTCCGAAGAGCTGTTAAAGCTGACAAAAGAGCTTGGGATCAAGACGTTGTCAGAGCAGGGGATCAGGGAGGAAGACTTTGACATGCTGGCAGAGGATATTCTTCACGAGCCGGTGCTGGGCTTCAATCCAAGAGAGAATGTTACAAAAGAAGATATCATTGAGATTTTGAAAAAGGCATATTAAGAGGCCTGTGAAAAGAAAATTTTGAATCTAAAGATCAATCATAGCGGAGGTAAGAAATGAAAAAGAAATTAGCTTTATGTACATCAATTCCTGAGAAACAGATGAAATTTATTGAGGAGCAGTGTGAGGTTACGATCTGCGGTGAGTTGAAACACGGAAAAGGAAATGTCACCGAGGACATGACAAGAGAAGAATGTATGGGGCATGAGATCGTAGTATTAGGCGATGAGTATGCAGGGGCTGAGACTATCAAAGCATGGGCTGAATCAGGAATGAAATTCATGGGAGTTGCAAAGGGAACACCTGCAACCGTTGATTATGATGCGATTCAGGCAGCAGGCCTTGAATTATCTTACACACCGGGAAGAAACCGGGTTGCAGTTGCTGAATTTAACATGGGGCTGATGATCGCAGCCGCAAGACATCTGACACTGAGCTGCACAGGTCTCTCGAAGGGAGAACACACAGGTCCTGCAAAGGAAAATATCTACGATGTGCCGGATGTGAAGAATGTAACCTTCGGGCCGTTGGATGAGAAGCATCCGTTTACCGATTACGGCATCGGATTTGAGTTATATGGAAAGAAGCTTGGAATTGCCGGATATGGTGCGATCGGACGTGAGGTTGCAGTAAGAGCGAAGGCATTCGGCATGGAAATCTTAGCTTATGACCCATATATGCCGGCAGAGAAGATCGAGGCAGACGGTGCAAAGGCTGTAGATCTGGACACCATGCTTACAGAGAGTGATATGGTCAGCGTTCATCTGCCTGTACTTCCGTCCACAAAAGCAATGGTAAACAAGGACTGGTTCTCCAGGATGAAACCAACCGCATATCTGATCAACACAGCAAGAGCAGCGGTGATCGACCAGAAGGATCTGATCGAAGCACTTCAGAATGGGGAGATCGGCGGAGCTGCCATCGATGTATACTGGGAAGAGCCGGTTCCGGCAAACCACCCATTGCTTTCCATGAGAAACGTTGTTTGTACGCCGCATATGGCAGGTCTGACAACAGATGTTGACAACTGGTCAGGAACCATGATGGGCGAGGAAGTTACGGCATACTTAAAGGGAGAACCAAGAAAATATATCTGGAAGGTTAGAAAATAGGGAGAACGATTATGGGACAATCATGTTGTAAAGGAAAAGAATTATATCCGCATCTGTTTCAGCCGCTTCGGATCGGGAATATCCGGCTGAAAAACAGGATCATTGCAGCTCCTACCAGTCCAAGTATGATCACAACAGAGGGACATTTCACACCGGAGATGATCGCATATCTGGAAGAAAAGGCAAAGGGCGGAGCAGCAGTCGTTACATACGGTGAAGCGATCGTACACTCGGCAACTGGGAAATCTCACAACAAGCAGCTGCAGTTAGATTCCTTTGGTGTAAAGCAGGGGATGGCACAGGCAGCCAGAGCGATCCATAATGCGGGCGCTTATGCCAACATCCAGCTCTCTCATGGCGGGATGTACGGCGGTCTTGCAAGCGTTGGCGGGGATCAGGACTGCCCGGATGTCGCATATGGACCAAGCAGGATCACAATGCCTGCCGGAGAGGTTCAGGAAATGCCGAAAGAATTGATCCTTGAGATCGTAGAATCCTATAAAAAGGGAGCAAGGCTCTGTAAAGACTGCGGCTTCGATATGGTGCAGTTCCATGCGGCCCACGGCTGGCTGTTCTCTCAGTTTTTATCACCTGTGTTCAACCAGAGGAGCGATGAATTTGGCGGTTCCTTAGAGAACCGTGCAAGGTTTATGCTTATGGCGTTAGATGCGGTAAGAGAAGGTGTAGGTCCAAACTTTCCGATCGAGATCCGTCTTTCCGGCGATGACCTGACAGAGAAGGGGCTGAACATGGAGGAATGCATCAAGGTTGCGCAGATGGTGGATGATAAAGTGGATCTGATCAACGTTTCCTGCGGAAATCATGAAGATCCTGATATGTTCTGCCGTACACATCCGTCTGCTTTCTATAAGAGAGGCGTGAACGTATATCTGGCAGCAGCGGTCAGAGAAAAGGTAAAGACTCCGGTGGCCTGTGTGGGCTCCCTGAATGACCCGGCGCAGATGGAGGAGATCCTGGCATCCGGTCAGGCTGATGCAGTGGAGATCGGACGTGCGATCCTTGCAGACCCGTTTATTCCGAAAAAGGCATGGAATGGCTGCGCAGAGGACATCACCCCTTGTCTTCGATGCTACGAGTGTTTCGGCGAGACGGGGAAGAGTGAGACTGTGAAATGTACGGTAAATCCGACCATGGGACAGCAGCTCCCGGCAAAATATGGCGTAGAAGCGCCTGAGAGAGTAAAGCGTGTGCTGATCGCAGGCGGCGGCCCGGCAGGGATGCAGGCAGCCATTACACTTGCAGGCAGAGGCCATGATGTTACCCTTGTTGAGAAGGCGGAGAAACTGGGCGGGAATCTACATCCTGCATCCGCACCTTATTTTAAAGA
This sequence comes from Faecalicatena sp., assembly GCF_058819085.1. Lineage (NCBI taxonomy): Bacteria > Bacillati > Bacillota > Clostridia > Lachnospirales > Lachnospiraceae > Faecalicatena > Faecalicatena sp. The sequence goes on along the minus strand of NZ_JBZUUL010000039.1, from coordinate 77,914 downwards.
AGATATCTTAAAATTCTGTCATGTATTAGAGGCACGTGTAAAAAAAGCCGGAGTAAAGGTGATCTTAAATACAGAGGTTACACCGGAATATGTGAAGGAGTTCGCTCCTGATACCCTGTTTGCAGCAATCGGTTCGAATGAGCTTCGTCCGCCGATCAAGGGGATGGACCTCCCGAATGTGATCATGGCGATCGATGCCGAGCTGCATCCGGAAAAATTAGGGAAGAAGGTTGCAATCATGGGCGGCGGACTTGTGGGAAGTGAGGCGGCAGTTTCCTTCCATCACGAGGGAAAGGAATGTTCGATCATTGAGATGAAGCCGGCCGTTGCAGAGGATGTAAACTCTTTCTACCGCGGCGGACTGATGCCGGAAATAGAAAAGGCAGCGGACGTTTATGTAAACACAAAGGTCAAAGAAATCGTACCGAATGGAGTACTGTGTGAACGGGACGGGGAAGAATTTGTCGTAGAGGCGGATTCTGTTGTGTGTGCACTGGGATTTCGCTCACCATATGATAAAGTGGATGCACTTTGCGAATGTGTGGATGAATATTACATCGTAGGTGACTGCAGAAATGTAGGGCAGATCTACCATGCGGTCAACCAGGCTTACTATGCAGCACTTCTTGTATAAGGATAAGCCGGAGTGTAAAACATAAAATTTGTAAAAACGAACATATTTCAGGAAAGTGTTATGTAATATCCAAAATACTGCTGTTAAAATTTAAACAAGGTGAAAGTTCAAATACAGAGTGTAAGAAAGGAAGTAAGATCATGAAATATGAGAGAATCAGAAAAATAGTGTTAGATGCGATCTTAGACGCAGTAGATCAGGGATTAATTAAAGGAACATCAGGAAACATCGCACTGCGCGATGACGAGGATGATGTGGTAGCGATCACTCCAAGCGGGATTGCCTATAAGACAATGAAAGCAGAAGATATCGCCATCGTAGATCTGAATGGGAAATGGTTAGATGGTCCATACAAACCATCCTCAGAGGTTCCGATGCATACAGCAGTAATGCGCGCCAGACCGGATGTAAAGGCAACAGTACATACACATGCCATGTTTGCAACGATTATGGCAATGGGAGACGGGGAGATCAAAGCAACAACACCTCCGCAGTGTGAATTTGTACCGGTAAGAGTCGTACCATTTACAATGCCCGGAAGCAATGACCTGGCAGAAAAGGTTGCGGAAGCGTTAGGGGAGGACGGACGTGCATGTCTGATCAAGAACCACGGTATGTTCTGCTGCGGCAAGGACATGAAGGCAGCTATGGCAGCAACGGTATACACAGAAGAAATGGCGATCACAGAGTACTATGCAAGAGTGCTTGGAAACTATGAGCCAATGCCGCAGGAGGCCGTAGAGGCAATGCAGGCACTGATCAAAGCGGACCAGGCTGTATAGTAGAATTTTAGATATGCAGAAGGTGAGAATCATCATTGCAGATGTGAACCATATGGCTGCGGATACAGATAAGGCTCTTGCCCGGATCGCACCATGTTATGTACAGAAATACCATGAGCATAAAATCCAGAAGGATAAGCAGCAGGAGCTTGTATCCGGCCTGCTTCTTAGGCAGTACCTGGGCGTGACCAGAGATGAACAGCTTGTATATAACGAGCACGAAAAACCAGCTCTTGCCTCTGGGGAGTACTTTTTTAACCTGTCCCACAGTGAGGATTATGTTGCGTTAGCAATTTCAGATCATGAGGTCGGCATTGATATAGAAAAGATCAGGAAGTGTCATGAGGCAACCGTAAAAAAGGTGTTCAATGAAAAGCAGAAAGCAGTGTTATCTGAGCTTAGCGGCATACTAAGAGATGAATGTTTTACAAAAATATGGACAGAGTGTGAGTCAGCCCTGAAGTTAAAAGGGACCGGATTCGTGAATGGCTGGGAGGATATTCCCGTTTCGCTCTGTCATATTCATTCTGTGAGGTGGGAGGAATATTATCTCTCCTGTGCCACGTTTGAAGAAGCTGTGATCGAGTTAATGAAACCAATAAAAACAGTATAACCAATATAAATGGAGGAAAAAAGAATGACAAGAGAAGAAGTAGTAGAAAAGTTGATCGAATTTGCAGCAATGGCATTCAATGCCGATGCAGCAAATATCACTGAGAATACCAATATTGCTGAAGAACTGGGAGTTGCATCTACACAGAGAGTGGCGATGAGCGCTTCTATCGAAAATGATTTTGATGTAATGATCCCTGTTGCAAGATTTGGTAACTATAAGACGATCGGTGATCTGGCTGATTTCGTGATGGAAGAAATGTAAGAGGTATTGTTATGGTACATAATGTGAAGATAGGAAAAAATATGAGAAGTGTATCCATTGTCGGAGTGGGAGCGACCCCATTTTTTAACGGGATCACAAATGAGCAGTATAAGGGGCTTACAAACGGAGAGCTGTTCGGCTATGCTGCGCTGGATGCAATGAAAGATGCACATATGGAGCCTAGAGATGTACAGTATTATTTTCACGGTTCTGCCAATCCGCATTTGAGCAATGGATGTATTACCCCTAATATCCAGGTGGCGGACTGGTTCGGTATGAGAGGAAAAGGTTCTATCTCCCATTCAGAGGGATGCTGTACCGGATATATCGCACTGGAGGAGGCTGTATTTGCAGTGGCCAGCGGTGCTTATGACATCGTTCTTTCCGGGGGATGTGACCAGGGAACAGGTATGCCGGACGGCAATACACCGGATCATATGCGTACCGCACTGACCACAGAAGTCTTATTCCCGGATCTGGATTCTATTTTTGACCGTGCGTATGGCAGATATCTTGGCGGCGGCCCCGGCATGAACCATGATGACTGGATCAATTATTATGCAATGGAGAACGGATTAACACCGGAGCAGATCGACGATGTGTTAAACCATCAGGCGTATCATTTCAGACGTGCCGCAGAGCTCTGCCCAAGAGCGATCCGCAGGACCCCTTATGATAAGCTTGCAAAAGATGCAGGGTATGACGATGTATGGGAATACATGAAATCCCCGCACAACCCGAAGATGACTCAGTACTTAAGAACCTCCAGTGACTCCTGTGTGGCAGACGGCGCTGCATGCTGTATCGTTGTCCCGACAGAGATCGCTCACAAGTTTAACGATAAGCCGATCGAGGTATTGGCGACAGGTGCATCCGCTTTAGATGCGATCGTACCTCATTTGGAGAAGAAGGCGACCGCAGAAGCTGCACGTCAGGTGTATGAAGCAACAGGACTCACAGCAGATGATATGGATCTGGTATTTGTCAATGACTTTATTGGATCTTCCGCATTCCTTGCGGCAGAGGAGATCGGATATCTTCCAAAAGGCGAGGGCTGGAAATATGCGCTGGACGGGCGTCTTGCATATGACGGAGATAAACCGATGAATACGAATGGAGGACGTACTTCCTACGGACATGCATTCGGAACATCCGGAATGGCAGACGTATTCGAGGCTGTGACTCAGATGCGCGGAGAGGCCGGAGAGCGTCAGATTAATAAAATGCCTAAACATACATTTTTACGTGGATTCGGTGGTGCGCAGAATGTCCGTGCAACTATTTTGAGAGCGAATTTTTAAGGAGAATAATCATGGATCTAAATAGAATCAGTACAGAAGAATTTTGGAATCCAGAACATGTTGTGGAGAAATTCTGGAATGGGTTAAAAGAAGGTACCATTTATGCAAAGAAATGTAAAGAATGCGGTGCCATCGAATTTCCACCTCATCACGCATGTAATGCATGCGGCTACCATGAGACAGAATGGATAGAGCTTTCAGGAAAAGGTGTACTCAAAACATTTGTATTTACAGGTGCATTAAATGCCAGGCTGGAACTGGAAGATATGGGTGTCAAATATGTCTGCGGAGAAGTTCAGTTTGACGAAGGACCGGAGATGAATGCAGTGATCCTTGGGATCAATAAGAAAAAAGGGCGCGAGCTTGCAGGAAAGCTTCCGGTAAGAGTACGTCCGGTGTTCTTTGACATGGGAAGATATACAACACTGTTCTTTGAATTAGATGAGGATTGATCTCTGATAGAAGAGAATATAAAAAGAGCCTGGATGGAGCTAAGATGCTGGTCTGGGCTCTTACTTTTAATGATAGAAAGGAACGAAGTAAGTGAGTAGATCGAAAAAAATCAAAATCATTATTACAATTGTCTGCATCTCTTTTATTCAGGGGCTGCAGTTTAGCGTGACACCGATCCTGGGACCGATTAAGGAGCATTTTCCGAGTGTCAGTGTGAGTATGGTGCAGATGCTGGTTACAGTACCTACCTTGTTGTCCATTGCAGTTGCACTGCTGTCAGGATGGATGGTCGTAAAAATCAGCAAAAAAAGATTATTGCTTTTTGCATGTTTAGTTGCAAGTATCACGGGATTTGTGCCGTTTCTTGCAGACAGCTTCCTGTTATTATTCGCAGCAAGGATCTTCTATGGTATTGCACTCGGATTATGTACCGCTTTAAACACGGCGGTCGTTGCAGAATTTTTTGAAGGGGATGAACGCATGAGCGTCATGGGGATCCAGGCGGCCAGCGTAGGCGCAGGGATCACAGTTGTGACGACAGGGGGAGGACTGCTTGGTGCATCTCATTTCCAGAATGCGTACTTCATGAATATCATCGGGATCATCGCGTTTATTCTGATTGTGGTCTGCCTTCCCGAGACCGGAACCACGAAGGTAACAAAGCATGAAAAAATACAGCTGAATAAAACTGTTTATATCACAGCGGGCATTGCGATGCTGGAAATGCTGTTCTTAATCACATTTTCCACCAATATTGCCATGCATATCAGTGGAAATCTCGCAGGAAGCACCACTGTTTCCGGCAATCTGACGGGCATCTTCTCTGGGGCACAGATCGTGATGGGGCTGATCCTTGGCGCAGTCGCAAAGGTGACAAAAAAATACACCCTCCCGGCGGCAATGCTGTCATTTAGTATTGGCGGTCTGCTGCTGATTTTGTTCCCGTCGAATTATATCATGCTGATGGCCGGCGCTGTTTTCTGTGGCTTTTCTCAGGGAATGTTCATCCCGACAGCCATGGTAGATGTGTCCAACGCAGTGAACCCGGCATCCACGACGATGGCTGCAGCGGTCATGACATGTGGACAGTGTTTCGGGCAGCTTATTTCCCCGACGGTATTAAATGGGGCAGCGAATGTGATCATGGGCAAAACAACGACGGCAAATGTCTACATTCTGGCAGTGATCGGTATGACGGTATCTGCGGCGGCAGTGATCATCTATAAGTACAATGTCAGCCAAAGGAGCAGCCAGGTCTTGACAGATCAAATATAGACCACGTGAATAAATTAACAAATATATAGAAAATGACTTGACAATAAGCGCGCTTATTGGTATTCTGTTTGTAGAATATCACATATAAGCGCGCTTATTAATTTTCAAATATGTGAAATTGAACAAAAACATATATAGAGAAATTCTATATATAACCAGTACAGGAGGTAAGATATGAGGTTAGAAATTGGTAATTTCTATGTTAAGGATATCGTCTTTGGTGATAGATTATCCTTCCAGGACGGTGTTTTGACCGTGAACAAGCAGGATGCCCTGAATTACATCAAAGAGGATGAACGTATTACAGAGGCAGATCTGTACATTGCGAAGCCGGGAGACAAGATTCGTATGTGTCCTGTAAAGGAAGCGATCGAGCCGAGAACAAGGCTGGACGGCAGAGGTGTATTCCCTGGATATACAAGTGATCTGGCACCGGCGGGCGAAGGTACAACGTATGCGCTTAAGAACTGCAGTGTTCTTGTAGTCGGAAGACATTGGGGCGGATTCCAGGACGGCGTCATCGACATGAGCGGAGAAGGACAGAAGTATACACTATTCGGACAATTGAACAACATCGTACTGGTTGCGGACACGAACGAGACCTTTGAACAGCGCGAACAGCAGAAGAAGAATGACGCATTAAGAAGAGCCGGACATAAGCTTGCAGAATACATTGCCGCATGTGTAAAGGAGCTCACACCGGAAGATACCGAGGTATATGAATTGGATTCCATGATTAAACGCGGGGAAGACACAGAGAAGCTGCCGTCTGTTGTTTATGTGATGCAGCCACAGTCCCAGATGGAAGAAATGGGATACAACGACCTGGTTTACGGATGGGATATGAACCATATGGTTCCGACCGTGATGCACCCCAATGAGGTTCTTGACGGTGCGATCGTATCAGGAAGCTTCATGCCGGTATCTTCAAAATGGTCTACATATGATTTCCAGAACTGCCCGAACATCAAGGCATTATATAGGGAACACGGCAAGACGATCAATTTCCTGGGTATTATTATGTCTAACTTAAATGTTGCGCTGGAACAGAAGGAACGTTCCGCTTTATTCGTAGCACAGATCGCGAAGAGTCTGGGAGCCGACGGAGCAGTCGTGGCAGAAGAAGGGTACGGCAACCCGGATGCGGACTTTGTGGGATGCATCGTAGCATTGGAGAATGCAGGCGTTAAGACGGTCGGTGTGACAAATGAGTGTACAGGACGTGACGGACAGTCACAGCCGCTCGTGACTCTGGATGAAAAATGCGATGCCATCGTATCCTGCGGCAATGTCTCCGAACTGATCGAGCTTCCTGCGATGGAAACTGTACTGGGCGAGCTTGAGGCACTGGGACGTGACGGTTTGTCAGGCGGATGGGCTGATGACGAGATCCTTGGACCTTCAGTCAGAGAAGATGGTTCTATTATCATGGAGAACAATTCCATGTTCTGCGGCGATCAGGTAGCAGGCTGGTCTCCAAAGACAATGAAAGAATTTTAGGAGGTGCAAGATGAAAAAGGCAATCTTATATATCAATCAGTTTTTTGGACAGATCGGCGGCGAGGAACAGGCCGGTATCGAGCCTCAGATCCACGAGGGCCTGGTGGGTCCGGCAATGGAGTATGCGAAGAATCTGGATGCAGAGATCACACATACCGTGATCTGCGGGGATAACTATATGGGAACAAACACAGAGAAAGCTGTGGAGACGATCCTTGGTATGCTGGAAGGAAAAGAGATGGATATCTTTTTAGCAGGACCTGCGTTCCAGGCAGGGCGCTATGGAGTCGCATGCGGAACCATCTGTAAAGCGGTAAAGGAAAAGTTCGGTGTTCCGGTTGTCACATCTATGAATGTAGAAAATCCTGGAGTTGAGATGTTTAAAAAGGAAATGTACATCTTAAAAGGCGGTAATATTGCTGCCAAGATGAGACAGGATGTAAAAGCAGTCGTAAATGTTGCAAATAAGATATTAAACGGCGCAGAAATCGGAAGTGCCGATGAAGAAGGATATTTCCCGAGAGGAATCAGACGTCAGGTATGGCGTAAAGACGGAAAACTAGCTTCTGAACGTATGGTAGAAATGCTGGTGAAGAAGCTGAACGGCGAGCCATTTGAAACAGAGCTGCCAATGCCGAAGCTGGATCGTGTACCGATCGCGCCGGCTGTAAAGGATCTGACAAAGGCAAGGATCGCACTTGTAACAACGGGCGGTATCGTGCCGGTAGACAACCCGGATCACATCCAGTCTGCGTCCGCTACACGCTGGGGAAGATATGATATCTCTGGTATGGAAGCGTTAAAGGGCGGAGAGTTCAAGACGATCCATGCCGGATTCGACCCTGCAGCGGCAGACGCAGATCCGAACGTTATCACACCGATCGATGCTTTGAAGGTGTTGGAGAAGGAGGGCGTATTCGGAAGCCTTCATCCTTATTTTTACTCTACAGTAGGAACAGGTACGACAGAGGCAGAGGCAAGCCGGATGGCAAAAGAAATGATCCCGTACTTCCAGGAGGACAATGTGGATGCGGTGATCATGGTCTCCACGTGAGGCACCTGTACTCGTTGCGGTGCAACGATGGTGAAAGAAATTGAAAGAGCCGGATTCCCGATCGTTCAGATGTGTAATCTGATCCCGGTTGCGAAAACAGTCGGTTCTAACAGAATTGTTCCAACCATTTCTATCCCATACCCATTGGGAGACCCTGGAACCTCTAAAGAAGATCAGTGGAAGCTTCGTTATCACAGAACGAAGGTTGCTCTTGAGAGTCTTGCCACAGATATTCAAGAACAGACAGTGTTCCGCGTTTAATACGCGGGGCACTGCCCGAATCTTTGGAGGGAGATAGGATATGGACAAAAAGAAAATAGGTAATAGTGTATTTTATATCTCATTGACCCTGATTGCAATTATGGCTGTCTGGTCAGTGGCGTTTAATGAAAGCTTTACAGCAGTATCGAATGCAGCATTTTCGTTTCTTACCACAGATTTTGGATGGCTGTATCTGATCGCCATGATCGTTTTCCTGGTATTTGTTGTATATATTGCATTTGGAAAATATGGCAGGATCCGTCTGGGCGGAGATGATTCCAGACCGGAATACAGCAATCTGACCTGGTTCGGCCTTCTGTTTGGCTGCGGCATGGGGGTAGGACTTGTATTCTGGGGCGTTGCAGAGCCGCTGACCCACTATCTGAATCCACAGGGCGCTCAGGCAGCTACCCCGGAAGCGGCAGATTTTGCAATGAAATCATTCTTCATGCATTGGGGAATCCTGCCCTGGGCCAACTATGCGGTGATCGGGCTTGCGCTTGCGTACTTCATGTTCCGCAAGAATAAAAAAGGGCTGGTAAGCAGTATCTTAGAGCCTTTGATCGGAGAGAAGCTGGCCAATGGCTGGCTCGGTAAACTGGTGGATATCCTTGCTGTTTTTGCGACGGTAGCAGGTGTTGTGACATCTCTTGGCCTTGGAACTTTACAGATCAACGCAGGAATGAAGCATTTATTTGGAATACCGACCACACTGTTGGTACAGATCATCATCATCGTAGTGGTGTCTGTCCTGTACATCGGTTCTGCAGTATCCGGTATCGAGAAGGGAATCAAGGTGATCTCCGATACCAACCTGTATGTGGCGATCGGCCTGATGGCTGTATGCTTCCTTGTCGGACCTAAGATGGAAGTCCTCAACAGCTTTGTGAACGGACTCGGCCAGTATATCGGAGACTTTATCCCGGATGCCCTCGGCATCAGTACATATGGGGACAATGGCTGGATCGGAAGCTGGAGGCTGTTCTATTGGGCATGGTTTATCGCATGGGCACCATTTGTGGGGGTATTTATCGCGCGTATCTCTAAAGGGCGCACGATCCGCGAATTCATCATGGGTGTCGTATTGGTTCCGGCTCTTGCATCCTGTATCTGGGGAGCGGTTTTTGGAAACCTTGGTATCAATCTGGGAGAAAAGGGACTTGTAGCCATTGAAAAGCTTCAGGAGGTAGTAGGGACACCAGAGGTCGGCCTGTTTATGGTATTGCAGGAGTACCCGCTGGGATTCCTGTTATCGATCGTAGCGATCATCTCCCTGTGTGCATTTTTCATTACATCGGCAAACTCCGGTGTATATGTATTGTCAATGCTGACAACGGATGGGGACATCAACCCTCCGAATAATAAAAAGGTATTATGGGGGATCATCCAGTCTGTCATGGCAATCGGACTTTTGATGGCCGGAGGTTTAAAGCCTCTGCAGACCATATCGCTGGCAGCCGCGTTCCCGTTTATCTTTATTATGTTTGCGGCGTGTGCGGCGTTTATCAAGGCGATAAGGAAAGAAAAGGTATAGCATGCTATGCATTAAAGAAAGGAGAAAATTTAACTATGGCTGTTTTAGAAGGAAAAAAAGCGATCATTATCGGAGACCGTGACGGGATTCCGGGGCCCGCTATTGCAGAATGTGTGAAGACTGCCGGCGCTGAAATCGTATTTTCATCAACGGAATGCTTCGTCTGAACAAGCGCAGGCGCAATGGACTTAGAGAATCAAAAGAGGGTAAAAGAATTTGCTGACGAATACGGCGCAGAGAACTTAGTAGTCGTTCTTGGCGCTGCAGAGGGTGAAGCTGCAGGTCTTGCAGCAGAAACTGTAACAGCAGGCGACCCGACTTTTGCAGGTCCATTGACAGGAGTCCAGCTTGGACTTCAGGTATATCACGTATGTGAACCAGAGATGAAAGAAGAATTTGACGAAGCTGTTTATGATGAGCAGATCAGCATGATGGAAATGGTACTTGATGTAGATGATATTATCAGTGAAATGTCAGCTATCAGAGAGCAGTTCTGCAAGTTTTAAGAACAGATGCGGTGAGGCAGATCCTGGATAAGGGGTCTGTCTCTTTCTGGATTTTTGATAAAGAAAGTTCGTAAGGTAAGTATGCAGGTAAGCAAAGGAAGGAGGCTGGGGATAAAAATGTGTGAAACAACAGTCATGTGGACCAGGCAGGTGCCCCAAGTATGGGAAGAACTTCAGCGTACAGGAAGTTACCATGTCAGGAAAGAATATATTCAGATGAAGAATGGCGATATGTCAGATTTCTACTTGAAGCTCTATGAATGGTATACAAAGGAAGCAGGAAAGTATATCAATATCCCGTCTGAATTAGAATATCCGATCTGGCTGTGTCTGGAGGAAGAGAATATGCTGCAGCCGGTCCAGGATACGGTGATCCTAAAGGTGGAGCTTCCAAAGGACAGCTATGTTATCTGCAATATGGATAACTGGGGGTATCGTGTGAATTATTGGTATGTGCCGCTGGATCCCGAGGATGAAGAGCGGCATAAGCAGGAACTGAAAAAATACGGGATTGCCTGTGAGGACGATCTGACGCTCACAAGTAAAGGAAATTTCTATCCCCTCCTGCGCAGAAAAATACAGGATAGCTGGGAAAGAGTGTTTACGGTCTCGCCTTCACGTCCTCAGGATGCTGTGGCGACAGCCTGGGAAATCCGCCGGGAGTGGGTAAAGGAGGTGCGCTGCTATGGGGGAGAATGAGGAAAGCTACAGGGCAGTAAGTGATAACTCGAATTACCTTACGATGTGGACTGCACAGACAGAACAGGTGATGGAAACTTTAGAGCGGGACGGTATTTACTATGTAAAAAAGGAATACATTACACAAAAGTATGGAAATACAGCCTGGATCTTCCAGGAAGCGTATCATTTTTTTACGGAAAGGGCGAAAAAGCTCGTGGAAAAACCTCAGCTGGCAGAGTCTCCGGTCTGGATGTTCTATGACAAAAGGTGGGCTGTCCCTGTTGGCGGGGGATGCCGGATTAAACTGCGCATACCGAGGTCAGAGGTGATACTCTTTGACCAGCGCCTCTGGTCGAAGATCTTAAATCTATCTTATATCGGAACGAGTGAGCAGGAAAAAGAATTTGAACGAAAGCTTCAAAAGATGGGGATCGCTGAATCGACGGATGTTTTTCAGAAGCCGTATTATCCTATGTTAAAGGCTGAAATTCTAAAAAGCTGGGAGCGGCTGTTTGAAGAGGCCTGCCCGGAACCGCTGTATGCAGAAGGGGCAGCCTGGATGATCAGGAAAGACTGGGTGCAGCAGGAGTGAAGCGAAACAGTGGAATCTCAGAGGGGGGAGCAGTCTGAGATTCCACGGGGTTATTTTTCAAAGGTATCTGTGAGCTTGTGAATAGTATCATACATGATCGTCAGACATTTTTTGAAATCGGCTTCTGTAACGGTATAAAAATCGTCTCCGGGATACCTGGCATCAAAATAGAAATCTGTTAAAAAGGCAAGTCCTATTGTATCCAGAGCTAATTCTGATTTCAATTCATTGAGTTTAGAAGCGATTCTTTTCATGTTGTGTTTTCGTAATAAATCGGAGACATCTTCGTCAACAAACAGTTTATCAAGATATCCTTTTAAGTATTTTTCTGTAACCTGCTGACATTGTACTGCGAGCTGATTATAGAAAGTATTTCCAGATTTCAGTACAGATTCCAGATATTCCAGATCATTTTTTGCAATATCCAGATAGGTGTTTTTGATCATTCTACTACCTCCAAAATTATTTTTTTGTCACGATTCAGAAGATTTTTGAAAACAGTATCTGGCAGTTCGGATTGCTCATTCATATAAACAATATCCGTTCTTACCCCTTCTCTCGGTTCATCCAGTGACCAGCGTATATTGGCCGAAAGCTCCCGGTTTTCTATTTTATGTTCTGTCAGGATCAGGAGATCTACATCACTGCTGCTGCGTATCTCTCCGCGTGCACAGCTTCCGAAGAGATATATCTTTTTTAATTCCGGTATCTGGGCATTCATAATAAAATCAAGATCCTGTTCTATCTTTTCGCGAAATCGTCTGGGCAGAAATTCATAGTTTTCTTTATATAATATCACTTTACTGCTCAAGGATGAAAGCTCCTTTCTTAAAATGATTTTATTATAGGGTATCATATTATTATACCCTCAGTTTATTTGGGAAACAATAGTTTCTTATAGTCTATTATAAATTCATTCTTTCTATTTAAGAAGGTTTCTACATCAAGCTGTTCCGTTCCATGATTCGGATTTGGAGTAAGTATAATCTCCACTACATTTACATTGACACCCAAAAAGTTTCTCTTATTAAACCATCCGATATTTTCCTGAGCTGCTTCTGTGAGAGTAATGCCATCTCCCATTCGTGTTTCTTTCCCAGATTCGTTATCATAATAGGAATCTAGTTTACTTTTAGAGAAAAATACGGAATAGACATGGGTTTTAAAATCTTCCAGATCAAAATCCTGGGGATATAGGGCAAATATTTCTTTATTTCCTAATGTAAAGGCCGTTTTGCTTATGTAGGAAAGTTTTACGTGTTCAACGAAACCATTTTCTTCTTTATATGAAAATGTAATGTGAAAATTATCCTTCTGGTATTCCCGGAATACTTGATAAGAGTTATCGTCTTCAATGTAATCTGGCAGATTCACACTGCGGTAACAGAGAAACTCAACCGCGGCAAAAAGACAGAGGATCAGAATGGCAATTGTGATGGAAACTTTTTTTCTCATATACCCACCTCATTTTTTGAAAGGAGTTGTTTTTTGTTTTTAATATACAACAGGATTTTTATACCTTCTTTATAATTATAACCTATCCTCAATGAAAAGGGGATATATGTGACACTTAAAACCTTTAAAAAGGGTATCAATAAAGATATTTATACAATACAATCATATCAATTAGACTTGGAGTTACAAAACTCGACTCAAAATTTATTTTCAAATATTTGTTGCTTTCTAATACGGTGTTAGCCGCAGTGAAATGAATTATTATGAATAATTCAGGCTATATTATAAAATATTTTCAGGTTCTATGTACTTTTCCGATACCCCTCCGGCGTGATCCCCAATTCTTTTTTAAAGATTTTCCCAAAATAACTGGGGCTTTCAAACCCACACATCTTTGCGATATCAAGCACCTTCCGTTCTGGATACTGAATCAGGTATTGTCTCGCATGGCCCATGCGGATGCTCGTAAGACACCCGATAATGGTCTGTCCGGTGGCCTTCTTAAAGAGGGCGCACATATAGTCTTTTGAAAGATTCAGAAGCGAGGCAATCGTATCTAAAGAGATGGGATTCATATAATTTTTTTCCAGATACGAAATGACTTTTAGGACAATATCATTATCCTGTGAATAGGAAAGCTCATGTGTATGTGTGATACATTGCGAAAGATCCAGAAGAAAATCATAGCACTCCTTCGAATAGGAAAGTGCCTGATTATGCGGGCTGTCTTTATATATCAGTTTCAGATTTTGTATATGCTTTTCAAATACTGTGGAATCTGAAAAATGATAGGAACAAGAGGCGTTCATTTGTAAGGCGCTTAAAATCTCTGAACAGAGGGAACCGTTGAATCCAACCACATGAAGAGTCCAGTCTTCTGTCAGTCCCTGATACATATGCTCCGTCTCTGAATGCACGAGAAATCCCTCTCCTTTTGAAATAATACTCCGCTGGTGATTGGTGATCAGTTCACCTTGTCCCTTCACACAGTAAAACCACTGATAGTACGGGACACCCTGGGGACGGTAGATGAGTTCCTGTAAATGATTTTCGCCAAACAGCCAAAGCTGTAGCGGGAAGTTCTGGCTGAATTCTCTGGGGTGGAATTGATAAAACATGGTAACCCTCCCGATGATCTAAATATAGTTATATAAATATAACTATATTTAGATTGAGAGAAAATGTCAAGACAGATACAATGATAAATATAGAAGAATGATTGTAACTGTGCATACCTAAAAAGGGAGGCCGTAACAATGTTAAAGGAGGAAATAAAACATGCAGTTAACAACAGCTCAGAAAGCAAAAGTAGAGAACCTGCTCTCTCAGATGACCCTGGAAGAGAAAATAGGGCAGATGAACCTGGAATCACCATCCATTGTAGGCGGATTTGATGTACCGTTCGAAGAATTAATCGCAATGATGACAGACGGAAGAATCTCACAGGAAGAATTTCAGAATATCATGTCAAATGCAGAACGGGATTTTCATGAAGATGACATCCGTGCTGGAAAAGTAGGTTCCATGATGGTTGACGATCCAAGAAAGAATAATGAATTACAGAAAATTGCAGTGGAAGAAAGCAGACTGGGAATTCCGCTGATAATCGGATTTGACGTGATTCATGGATTCCGTACCGTTTATCCGATCGCAATTGCGGAAGCGGGATCATTTGATGATGATCTGATGGAAAGAACTGCCCGTATGGCAGCAGCAGAGGCGAGAGCACATGGAATCAACTGGACATTTGCACCAATGATCGATGTTGCCAGAGATGCGAGATGGGGACGGGTATCAGAAGGACCGGGAGAAGATCCGTATCTCGGGTCACGGTTTGCAAGGGCCAAGATCAGAGGATTACAGAATGATACAGAAAATCATGAAAATTATGTGGCGTCCTGTCTGAAACATTATGTTGCATACGGTGCCTGCGAGTCGGGAAGAGACTATAATACAACAAGCATGTCCATTTCCCAGCTCCACAATGTATATCTTCCGACTTTTAAGGCCGCTGTCGAGGAAGGGGCTGCTACAGCTATGGCTTCCTTCAATGACTTAAATGGCATCCCCTGTACGGTAAATCCATATACACTCCGTCAGGTACTCAAAGATCTGTATGGACTTCCGGGATTCGTGGTCAGTGATGCCAATGGAATTGCGGAATGTGTGACTCATGGAATTGCAGAAGATCAGAAAGACGCAGGCTGTCAGGCAGTGAATGCAGGGCTTGATATGGATATGGGAACACATATCTACAGAGATCATCTGAAGGAACTGGTGGAAAGCAAAAAAGTATCTATGGAAACGATTGACGATGCAGTTCGTAGAATCCTTTCTGTAAAAATGTGGCTGGGCCTGTTTGAACATCCATATGTATCCGAAGAAAAAATGGCACTGTATGAAGGTACTTCTCTTCCGGCAGAACACGAGGCACTTGCTTTGGAAGCAGCTGAGAAATCCATTGTTTTATTAAAGAATGAGAATGACATTCTGCCGTTGAACCGCAGCCAGAAGATCAGCCTGGTCGGGGAGCTTGCCGGAAATGCAGAGGAAATCTGCGGGGCATGGGCGATGAGCTGGAAAAAGGAAAACTGTGTATCTATACTGGATGGTCTGAAGAATGCAGGAGCCGATGTGAACTACTATCCCTGTGGAGGTCCGGAAGGAGAACTGAATGAGGAGGAGATTGCAAATGCAGTCAGAGAGTGTGATGTCATCGTGGCAGTAGTAGGTGAACTAACAAGCATGTCAGGCGAGGCCTCCTCAAAAGCGAACATCGAACTGCCGGGAAAGCAAAGAGAACTCCTTCAAAAGCTTATGGCATCGGGCAGGCCGGTGGTAACAGTCCTGATGAACGGACGTCCGCTGGCTCTTGGATGGGAAGCAGAGCACCTTCCTGTCATCGTAGAAAGCTGGCACCTTGGGATTCAGATGGGAAATGCATTGGCAGCAGTTTTGCTGGGCGATAAGAATCCAAGCGCAAAATTGTCGTCCTCCTTCCCGTCTGTGAGCGGTCAGTGCCCGATATACTACAACCATCCAAGTACGGGCAGACCCGGAAGTGCAAGTAAATTCACATCCCGTTATCTGGATGCGCCATTTGAAGCCGTATATCCATTTGGATACGGACTGAGTTATACCACATTCGAATATGAGAACCTGCAGGCGGCAGATACCGGCGAGGCATTTGAAATCAGCGTGACTGTGAAGAATACAGGGAACCGTGAAGGCGTTGAAATCGCACAGCTATATATGCAGGATGTGACTGCAAGTCTGGTTCGCCCCATAAAAGAGTTGAAAGGATATGAGAGAGTCAGCCTTGCGGCAGGAGAGGCGAAGACGGTTACTTTTACGCTTAAGAAACAGGATATGGGATTCTATAACAATGACGCTGAATATGTAGTAGAGAAAGGATTATTCCGTATTTATGCAGGCGGTACTTCAAGGGACTGCTTAAGTACAGAGGTGCGTCTGTCATAAAGTACCGGATGAGGGAGACATGGTGGAACAACTGATAGAATTTGAAGTGAATCAATGTACGAATAGTCGTTCTTATTGTTCGAACGATATCATAATTATATTAAACTTAGAGCAGGATATGCGTGTGAAGAGCGGGAGCTATAAAACGCAGCTTTCTGTGAATGATATTATTTTGTTTAATACAAAGACAGCTTTTACATTGGAGAGTGAATCAGCATTGTATGTATGCTATACCATTCATATGAAAACATTTCGGGATATGTTTTCTGGAAGAAGATATCACTTCCTTTGTGATTCTACGAAAGAGATTAATGATAACTATGATAAGCTGCGCCGGTATCTGACAGAGCTACTGGTAGTGCAGTATGAAGGTCAGGAATATCAGAGGGTGGAACATTACAGAATCAGCTGTGAATTACTAATATTTTTGGTAAACAGTTTCTCAGTCATGTATTTCGCAGCAGAAGTGAATGAGAAGTTCGAAGAAATAGTCGAATATATCGATGAACATTTTCAGGAAGATCTTTCTCTAAACCAGGTTAGTGAGAGATACCACATGACAGCGCCATATTTTTCGAAGTACTTTAAGAAAAACATGGGGATTACTTTTCTGCGGTATTTAAACAGGATACGGCTGGAAAACGCTGTTGAGGATATGATGAGCAGTCAGAAAAATCTTTTGCATATTGCTATTGACAGCGGATTTCCGAATGCAGAATCTTTTCACCGGAATTTTGTGGAGGTATATCATCAGACACCGCAGGAGTTCCGAAAGCAGCATTTCCGGCAGAATAAGGAGAACGCTCTGATACAACGGGAAAATTTAAAACGTGCCGTGTCTTGTCTGGGAGAAATAGAGTATGGAGATGTTATCACTGATATTGCAGAAATAGATGTCAGTAAAAAGCAGAGATATCTGCCTTTCTGGAGCGAAATGATTAACTTGAATGATTCTTCTTTGCTCAGTAATTATGAAGCCAGGGAACAGTTCAAGAGTCTGCAGAAGGAGTTAGCTTTTCACTATGTCAGGATCAATCTTAACTGGGATCAATATGAGCAAAGCGGGGTTTATTCTTTTTATCTTGAAGAGCAGACCTTTGATTTTCTGATGGATAACCAGCTGCATTTATGGTTTTCAATTTCCATGCGTGCTGTTTCAGATATGAAGAGACTGACGGAATATGTGAAAAGACTGCTATCTCACTTTATGAACCGATATGATGCCAACAGAGTGAGAGAATGGCGTTTTGAATTATGTTATAATACCATGTTTGATGAACAGAAAGCACATGCATACTGGTTCTTGTATGATAAGTTAAATGCAGTGCTAAAAGAGTTTCACATAAAATCAGAATTACTGGGTGCCGGAATTGAGCTGGGGAACTGGAAGGGCATGAAAACCTTTGAAAAATATATGGAGGAACAAAAGCGCAGTCTTTCCATACAGACAATGGAAGTCGAACCATATATATGCGTAGAGGCCGGGGAAGGACTGACTCTGAATCGTGCAACGGACAGCAGTTATGTGAAAAACCAGATAAAAATGCTCCGTAAGATTTTTCCCGATTATTTACACAATGAGAAGGAAATCTATATCACGAGCTGGTCAGACAGTATCACAAAGCTGAATATTCTGAATGATTCCTGTTACCGGGGCGCAACTATTATAAAAAATATCATCGACTGCTTTGGACAGGTCGGTGTGTTTGCGTATAGTGTACCATTAGATTTGGCATATAAAGATAAAATGCAGGATAAAGTAATTTTTGGCGGGGATGGTCTGCTGTCGAAGCAGGGACTGAAAAAACCTTCTTTCTATGCCTATCGATTTTTACAGAGAGTTGGAAGATATTATTATGGGAAAACGGAAAATTCAATTATATTTGGTAATGATGATAATGAATATCAGATTATTTGTCATAACTGTAAAGGGTTAAGTTATCATTATTATATGGAAGAGGATCAGTTGAATTATGAGCATTTTGAAACGTACTTCGAAAATGATGATGCATTACAACTGAGGTTTCGGCTGACTCATTTGAGAAACGGAAGTTATACCATGAAGATACGGTCGGTAAGCCGGGAATATGGCAGTATTCAGGATGAATTTCGAAAAATGGCTCCCTTTGAATCCATTGTAATTCCGGAATATCTGCATAGTGATGACTTAGAATATCTTCATCAGGTGAATGTTCCACATATGCGTCTTCAGACTTTTTGCGTTACAGATGGGATGTTAGATCTGCATGTGGAGCTAAAGCCAAATGAGTTTGCGCATATGGAAATTGTATATAGTTTCTAGTTTGCAGAAATATTACACAGAACAATCAGAAGGAAATCAGATAGGTTAATTATTACGGAAAATAATTAACTTTTCTGGTTTCTTTTTTTGTTAATAAAGGCTAAAAGATAACTATTTATGTAAAAACAAATAATTATTCGCACGAATTATATAAAGGACTGTCCTATAATGGGGATTATGAAAACAGTGCACAGTTTCATGACAGGAAAGGATGTATAAGGGAATGAAAACATTAGAATTATCAATCAATGAGAAACAGAATGTTAAGCTTACAGCATATATACAAGAGGTGGAAAAGGAGTTCCGTTCGATTAAAAAGCGCCCCGCGGTTATGGTGATTCCGGGAGGGGGCTATATGTTCTGTTCTGACAGGGAAGCGGACCCTGTTGCACTGCCATATCTTTCGGCAGGTTATGATGTCTTTATTCTTCGCTACTCGGTCGGAGAGGGCGGTGCGTGGCCGTCGCCATTAAATGATTATGAAGATGCAATGGAATGCATTGTAAAGCACGCAGAGGAATGGCATGTGATGGAAGATAAAATAGCGGTAGCAGGGTTTTCGGCAGGGGGACATCTGGCTGGTGCGGCGGCTACGATCGCAAAGCATAAGCCTGCAGCTGCAATTCTCGGATATGCCGTATTAAATGATATTGTAGAAGAGATTTCACCAGGAGCGCCTGAAATTACGAAATATGTAGATCGCGACACATGTCCCTGCTTCTTATTTGCTTCTCGTTCTGATAATGTGGTGCCCATCCTAAGCACAATTGAAATGATGGAGGCGCTCGATAAAGCAGGAATAACCTTTGAATGTCATATTTATCCATACGGGCCCCATGGGTTTTCCACAGGGGATACTTCCATACAGGGGCGGGACAGTGCATTTTGTCCCCGTATTCCGAACTGGGTACAGGACAGCATCGGTTTCTTAAAAGACGTGATGGGGGATTTTTATGTAGGCGTGGAAGATAAGATACTGACAGAGCCTGCATGTAAGAGTCAAATGACAGATGATGGAAGCGCATGGCTGTCTTTAGACTGTACAATTGGACGCATCTTTGGAAATCCTGTTGCAAAGGAAGCCATTAAAGACACGATTGAAAATATGAAAAAGCAGATTACTCCGTTTACGCCAGAAATGACGTTTGACGAAATGATGGGAATTTTCAGAAAAATGAAATTACGCGATCTTTTGAATGAGAGAAAAGTGGATTATGATGAAGCAGCGGTCAACGAAGCTCTTCAAAAAGTGCCGAATATTTAATTTTATTAGAGAAGCTGATACAGAAGATCAGAACGGATTCATTATGGTGTGGAAGGTTATCAAAGAAAGGATAAGAAAATGAAGAATTCAACTAAAAATACCATGTATTATTCCTTGGGATTTATGTCACAGAATATTATCTGGTACATGATTAATACATATCTGATGTTATTCTATACGGATGTAGTCAGCCTGTCGGCTGGAGCAATTTCAATGATTATGCTGATTGCACGTGTATGGGATGCAGTGAATGATCCTATGATGGGAGCTATTATAGACAAAACAAAAACAAGGTGGGGAAAATTCAGGCCGTATATTATCATCGCCCCGCCATTTCTGGCCATTTTTAATATTCTGACCTTTACGGTCTGGCCAGTCAATGGTACTGCAAAAGCAGTTCTGTGCGGAATCAGTTATATTCTTGCAGGAATGGCATATACGGCAGTAGGTGTTGCGATCAATGGTATTGTAAACCGGCTTTCTACCGATTCCACTGAAAAGATGAAGATGATTTCTGCAGCAAATGTAGCGAGTAACATCTTACAGACAATACTTGCCGCAATCGCAATGCCGATGATCCTTTTCTTTGGAAAATCTGATTCAGTGAATGGCAAGGGATTTTTATGGACAACGGTTGTGTTTGCTCTTGTGTCTATTCCGCTCTTCTGGCTGTGTGGATTCAAATGCCGTGAGGTGGAAATTGCAGAACCACCAAAGGCAGATAAGAAAGGTTCCTTAAAAAAGGAGCTTGGAACAGTTGTTAAAAACAGGCAGCTGCTGATTGCGATTACTACGGTTTTTGTAGGAGCCATGGCAGCAATCGCAAGAATGTCATTACTATCTTATTATGTGATTTATGTTGTAGGATCTTATACCATGATTTCAGCAGTATTTACAACGTTAACTGTATGTCAGATTATCGGAACTGCTACCCTTCCCTGGGGAACGAAAAAGTTTGGGAAAAAAGGATATATGATTATTTTAATTGTCATAAATGCGGTAACAGATTTGATTTTATTTTTCAACCAAAGTCCCACAATTACATTTGTAATTGCAGTCTCTGTCATCGGGGGATTTTCACAGGGCGGTGGAGCAATCTCCTATGGTATGATGTGTGACTGCATCGATTATGGCGATGATAGATTTGGGGTAAGAAATGAAGGAATCGCATCTTCTTTGATGAGTTTCAGTGTAAAACTTGCTTCTGCAATTACAGGATCTGTAAGTATCTTTCTACTTACAGCAACAGGATATGTAGCAGGAGCACAGCAGAGTCCGTCTGCGCTGACAGGAATCAACATCATTGTAAACCTTGTCCCTGCAATACTTCAGCTGGTCGGACTGGTTCCATTGATCTGGTATAAACTGGATGCAAAGAAGATGGATGAAATTGCTGCAAGCTTACAGAAGCGGAACAGTAGATTGGAATAATTGGAATAATTCTTACTCAATGGATGGACATTGTATGTTCTCTGCTATAAAATAGTTTTTATCGGAAGCGATACAAACAGGAAAGAGGAGAAGAGGCCAATGTACAAAATGAGTACCTTATGCTATATAGAAAAAGATAACAAATATCTGATGCTGCACAGAACTGTGAAGAAGAATGACGTGAACAAGGATAAGTGGATCGGAGTGGGAGGACATTTCGAGGCACAGGAAAGTCCGGAGGAGTGTCTGCTTCGGGAAGTGTGGGAGGAGACGGGATATACGCTGACCTCATATCGTTACAGGGGGATCGTAACGTTTGTCTATGGGGAGGACGTGACGGAGTATATGTCCTTATATACAGCGGATGGATTTACCGGGGTGCCGATCGCCTGTGATGAGGGAGAATTGGAATGGGTAGACAAGGAAGCGGTTCTCGGACTGAACCTGTGGGAGGGGGATAAGATTTTCTTCCGCCTTTTGGATGAGAATCAGGACTTCTTTTCCCTAAAACTGGTCTATGACAAGACGGATACGTTAAAGTATGCGGCCCTGGATGGAAAACCAATGGAACTGTTCGATATCCTGAATCCTGATGGAAGCAGGACAGGGATCGTCAAGGAACGGGGCGTTGCACACCGGGAAGGGAGTCTGCATGGCACTTCCCATACATGGATCGTGCGTGAAAATGAAAAGAGCGGATATGACGTACTGCTTCAGAAACGCAGTTCTGTGAAGGATTCGTATCCGGGATACTATGATATATCTTCTGCGGGACATGTGACGGCAGGAGACGAATTTCTCAACACTGCCATACGGGAGCTTAAAGAAGAACTGGGCATCAAGGCAGCGAAGGAAAGTCTTGGCTATGTAGGGATGCGGCAGGCCGGGCTTGAAGAGGTATTCTATGGGAGACTGTTTAAAGACGCGGAACTATGCACGATTTATGTATACCGGGAACCTGTTGATATCTCGGAATTAGAACTTCAGCCGGAAGAGGTGGAGGAGGTCATCTGGATGGACTACAGGGAATGTATGCAGGGAATACAGGATAGGACATTAAAACACTGTATTTATATAGAAGAGTTTGAAATGCTGGGAGAGTATCTCGGTGTGAAGTAGAAGGGAAGGCTGTCGCAAAACTGCGGCAGCCTTTTAGTAAATGGCATGCAGATCCGGTCTTCTGATAGATTCGCTCTACTCATTTCCGGTCAGACATCTGTATCAGCACAAGATCAGATTTGGATTTAGCTTTCTCACTCGTTCCTGCAGATCAGGATCAAGCTCTTTATTTGTAATGATATAGTCGTAATCCCAGAATTCGGTAAACTTTACAAGGCTGTTCCCGGTAAATTTTGTATGATCAGCCATCAGAAATGACTGGTCACTCTGCATGCAAAGTGTGCGCTTGAGTTCGGCATCCAGCTCTTCCGAGGTGGTTATGCCGAAATCTGTGGAACAGAACATGGTTCCTATAAAGCTTTTATTTACATGGTAGCGTCTTAGAAATTCCACCGTTGAGATATCGAGTGTCCCTCCGATCTGCTCCTGGTATGTTCCTGGAGCAATGACCAGTCTTATCTTGCGGTTCGTGCTAAGCTGCAGGATCGCAGACATAGAATTAGTGATCAGGGTAGCATGTACATCGGGGAAATATTTGGTGATCTGGACGGAGGTAGTACCGGAGTCTAAGAAAATAGTGTCCCCTTCCCGGATAAAGCCGGCTGCCGCCCTGCCGATCGCTTGTTTATAATGCAGCATTTTTTCACTGCGAGTAGGAAAATCAGGAATCGAGGGTCTTCCTTTAGAAAGGTGCGCACCGCCATAATGTGTTTCCAGGATTCCCTGCCGGGCAAAAAGGTGCAGGTCACGGCGTATGGTCATGGGAGATACACAAAATTCCTGTGCGAGGGCACTGACAGAGACCTCGCCGTTTTCTTCTAATTTCTGTAAGATCCTCTGCCGGCGGTTGATGCCGTCGAGTGTATCTGATGTTTGATTTGGTTCTTTTTTTTGATCCATAGCACAATATCCCCCTTATAATCAGTTAAATAAAACATGATTAAACATTAAAAAATGTTCTTATATGTGTTATTATATATGTGTGGAAACGATAATGCAAGACTTGAGGTACAGAGGGTTATGAAAAAATATGAAGTGGTAGTTTTCGATGTTGACGGTACTCTGATTGATACTCAGGAGACGATCCTGCTTTCCCTGCAGCATATGCTTTTCAGGATGACCGGACGGCTCTATCCTTTTGAGGAACTTTATTTTGCACTTGGGATACCGGGAGATAAAGCTCTCGACCAGCTTAAGATCGAAGATAAGGAAAATGCTATGAAGACCTGGCTTCTCTACGATGAAAGATATGGGTATCTGCAGAAACCATTTGACGGGATCAAGGAACTGATCAGCTGGCTGAAACAGAAGAAGATCCGGCTGGGGATTGTGACTTCCAGGACCCGGGAGGAGTTTAGGAAAAGTGTGGCAGGCTATGAATTTATGAAAAGCTTTGAGACCATCATCTGCGCAGATGACACGGGGAAGCATAAGCCCGAACCGGAGCCTATGCTGGAACTGCTGAAAAGGATGCACGCAGAACCTTCACGTGTTTTATACGTCGGAGATTCTTCCTATGATATGGAGTGTGCCAGAAGAGCCGGTGTGGACTGTGCTCTGGCCGTATGGGGGGCGCATTTTCCAGACAATATCCGTGCAGATTATAAAATGGAAAAAACGAATGATATAAAATCTCTTTTTATTTAGAAAATACTGCTTGACTAATTTTTAACAAGCGACTATTATAAGATTAGGTGCTAAATTATCTGAAAAAGGAGATGTCTAAAATGGGTATTTTTGACGGAAAAGTTGCAATTATCACAGGAGGCGGAAAGGCTAAGTCAATCGGGTACGGAATCGCAACAGCTTATGCGAAGGAAGGTGCAAACCTGGTTCTGACCGGAAGGAACATGCAGAAGCTTGAGGATGCGAAAGAAGAGCTTGAGCGCCTCTATGGGATCAAGGTCCTGGCTTTACAGGCAGATGTCAATCCTGACGATGAGTCAGAGGAAGCAGTGAACAATGTTGTAAAGAAGACGATCGAGGAATTTGGAAGGATCGATGTACTGATCAATAACGCACAGGCTTCTGCATCAGGAATCCCGCTTTCCATGCAGACCAAGGAGCATTTTGATCTTGGGATCTATTCAGGGCTTTATGCGGCTTTCTATTATATGAGAGCATGTTATCCTTATTTAAAAGAGACACAGGGAAGTGTCATCAATTTTGCATCCGGTGCCGGATTATTCGGAAATGCAGGCCAGAGTTCTTATGCGGCTGCAAAAGAGGGAATCCGCGGACTTTCCCGTGTAGCAGCCACAGAGTGGGGCAAGGATAACATCAATGTCAATGTCGTATGTCCGCTTGCCATGACTGCACAGCTTGAGAACTTCAAAGAGTCTTATCCAGAGGCTTATGAGAAAAACTTAAGAGCAGTGCCGATGGGACGTTTCGGAGATGCAGAAGCGGATATTGGACGAGTATGTGTGCATTTGGGATCTCCTGATTTTAAATATATGTCAGGTGAGACGATTACACTTGAGGGTGGTATGGGACTTCGCCCATAATTGGCTATAGCCGTCAAGTATATCCAGACAGAGGTGGCTATACCGATCCTGTGTAGTTTGCCGGTTTCTGCTTGACTGTGAATATTAGTACAATAAAAAAATAGAAATAATAATAGAAATAATAGAAATATACAAAAAGGTGTTGCATTTAATATGCTTTTGTGTTTATACTTGGGATAGACTGAAAGAACAGACATCATGGGAACTGAAACGTTCTATGTGACTGACGGAAAAGTGGAGCATACCACAAGGGAGCATAGAATTGAACGCCGACCGTCTGGGCAGCTCGATCATTGGGCTGCCCTTTTTTGCGTGTAAAAAGGACTTCTGTCCGCTGCGTGATATCAGAAAGAGTGCCTAAATGACCGGGAGGTAACGTAAATCTGAGATTTGAACGGAGGAAATATCATGGAACGAAAAAACTTTGAGCAATGGAACGGTTTTACAGCAGGGGATTGGCAGAAGGAGATCAATGTAAGAGATTTTATTCAGAAGAATGTAACTCCTTACGAAGGAACGGATGAGTTCCTGGAGACGAAAACAGAACGGACAGGCAGACTGATGGAACGTTTGAACAGTCTTCTGAGACTGGAACAGGATTTTGGCGGGGTATTGGATATCGATACACAGTCCGTTTCCTCACTGACCGCGTATCAGCCGGGATATCTGGATAAGGAAGAGGAATTGATCGTGGGGCTTCAGACGAACCGCCCGTTAAAGAGGGGAGTGAATCCCTTTGGCGGTATCAACATGGCAAGAAAAGCATGTAAGGCATACGGCTATGAGCTCTCGGATAAGATCGAGCAGGAATTCCAGTATAGGACGACACATAACGACGGCGTATTCCGTGTCTACACAGAGGAAATGAGGAAGGTCAGACATGCGGGGATTCTGACCGGACTGCCGGATGCATATGGAAGAGGGCGTATCATCGGAGATTACCGCAGGGTGGCTCTGTATGGCGTGGACCTTTTGATCGAGGAAAAGCAGCAGGATAAGAGGCGGATCGGCGAGGGGGATTTTGATGTGGATTCGATCCGTTTGTCTGAGGAAGTATTTCAACAGATCAATTTCCTGCATAAGATGAAGGAAATGGCACAGATGTATGGCTATGATATTTCGGCACCTGCCGGAAATGCAAGAGAGGCAGTTCAGTGGACCTATTTTGCATATCTGGCTTCTATCAAAGAGCAGAACGGGGCTGCAATGTCCTTAGGAAGAACGAGTACGTTTTTGGATATTTATATCCAGAGAGATATAAAGGCCGGCATTTTGGATGAAGTGCATGCGCAGGAGCTGATCGATGATTTTGTGATGAAGCTGCGTATGGCGAGACACCTGCGGACACCGGAATACAACGAGCTGTTCGGCGGTGATCCGATGTGGATCACAGAGTCTATCGGAGGTATGGATGAGCAGGGACGCACGCTGGTGACGAAAAACAGCTTCCGCTTCCTTAATACACTGTATAATTTAGGGCCGGCTCCTGAGCCAAACCTGACTGTCCTGTGGTCAGAAGGGCTTCCGCAGGGATTCAAGGATTTCTGTGCGAAGGTCTCCATCGATACGGATGCGGTCCAGTATGAGAATGACGATCTGATGAGGCCGATTTATGGGGATGATTATGGAATCGCCTGCTGTGTTTCGGCCATGAAGATCGGAAAGCAAATGCAGTTCTTTGGGGCCAGATGTAATCTGCCGAAGCTGCTTTTGCTTGCATTGAACGGAGGATATGATACCTATACCAAGGCATATGCCGGTCCGGAAATGTCAGTGTATGAAGGAGAGGTACTGGATTATAACGTGGTGATGGAGCGTTTGGCTAAATACAGGGAATGGATCTGCAGACTGTATACTAATACATTAAATGCGATTCATTATATGCATGACAAATATGCATACGAGAAGACCCAGATGGCGCTCCATGATACCGAGGTGGAGCGTTTCATGGCCTGCGGTGTGGCAGGGCTCTCTGTTTTGACGGATTCCTTAAGTGCGATCAAGTATGCACAGGTCAGACCGATCAGGGATGAGAAGGGATATATTGTAGACTTTGAGACAATAGGGGAATTTCCGACCTATGGGAATGATGATGACAGGGTGGACGAGATCGCAAAGCAGATCCTGGCAGAGATGTCTGCGGAGTTAAAGAAGACGAAAACATACCGCAGCGCAGTACATACCTTGTCAGTTCTCACCATCACATCGAATGTAATGTATGGTAAGAAGACCGGGGCAACGCCGGACGGCCGGAAAGCAAAAGAGCCGTTTGCACCGGGAGCAAATCCGATGCACAACCGTGAGAAAAATGGGGCGCTGGCTTCCCTGAATTCGGTGGCAAAGCTCTCCTATGATGACTGCCGGGACGGGATTTCCAACACATTTTCCATTACCCCGGATACACTGGGCCGGACCAGGGAAGAACGGCAGGAGAATTTGGTGCAGATCCTGGATGGATATTTCAGGCAGCTTGCCCACCATATCAATGTCAATGTGATCAACCGCGAGATGCTGGTGGAGGCATATGAGGATCCATCCAAATATCCGAACCTGACGATCCGTGTTTCAGGATATGCGGTGAATTTCCACAAGCTGTCAAAAGAGCAGCAGAAGGAAGTCATCATGCGCACCTTCCATGAGGCAATGTAAGTGTGAATATGTAAGCTCAGTATGCATTGTTTTTTGCGGCCATAGAGAGTATAATGATGGAAACTATGGTAGTGATACGCAGATTCAGGAAGGAGAATGAGTATGTCATACGCAGTTGTTTATAGCAGCCGTACAGGGAATACTGAGAAACTGGCGAAACACATCCACAATATCTTAGGGGAAGAAAAGTGTGCATACTTTGGAGGTGTGCCCAAGGAGGTGCCAGATGCGAAGGTGATATTTGCCGGGTTCTGGACTGACAAAGGGATCTGCTGTGAGGAAATGGCAGAATTTCTGGAAAAGCTGGAGGGGAGGACTATCTTCCTGTTCGGTACGGCAGGCTTTGGCGGGGCCAAGGAATATTTCGACCAGATCTTAAACCGTGTATCTGCATTTCTTTCTGAAGACTGTACGATTCAGGGGACTTATATGTGTCAGGGAAGCATGCCTGACAGTGTAAGACAGAGATATGAGGCAGTGCAGGAAAAGAACCCGGATGATCCGAAGATCAAAGCGATGCTGGAGAATTTTGACCGGGCATTGTCCCATCCGGATGAGGCAGACTTACAGGCGCTGGAAGGAGAAATCTATAGAGTATGGAAGGCTTAACCCAGGTAACACATGAATTCGAGCCGGTCTTCGATGAGAACTCAAGGGTGCTGATATTAGGCACCTTTCCCTCCGTTAAGTCCCGTGAGAATCAGTTCTATTATGGTCATCCCCAGAACCGTTTCTGGAAAGTCATGGCAGAGCTTACAAAGGAGCAGGTGCCGCAGTCCATCGAAGAAAAGAAGGCCTTGCTGCTGCGGCATGGGATCGCGGTCTGGGACGTTATTTCAAGCTGTGAGATCAAAGGCTCCAGTGACAGCAGTATCCGTAATGTTATTCCCGCTGATCTGAACAGGATCCTAAAGCATTGCGATATCCGCTGCATCTATGCTAACGGAGCAACAGCAAGGAAGCTGTATGATAAGTATAGTAAAGAACAGACCGGCAGGGAGATCATCGGATTACCCTCCACGAGTCCGGCCAATGCGGCATATTCTATCGACCGCCTGATGGAGAGCTGGGGGGAGATCGCGGGATTTCTCAAAGGGGTCTGACCCCTTTGCTCTCCGTTTTCAGAATATTCAGATTATTTTCTTTTTACCGATTGTTAACGGAAGTATAACAATGCACAGATAGAGGTATGTTACTTCCAATGTTAACATATATTAGTAAAGTACTGCATTGCAGGACGTACATGGATAAATATAAGTAGAGAGAAGTTGGGTCTGAATGAGTAAAGAGAGTAATAAGTTAAAGGAAAATTTGGTCGAAAGCGATTTCAGCATCAAGGGTGAGTGCGCGATCAGCCTGCTCCTGACGAAGCTGGACATTATTAATATCGAGCTGTCAATGGAATTGGACCGAAATGTGATCCAATTGAAGACAGGCCGGATGAAGTCCTATGAAAGTACATGCAAGAAGTTAAAAAAGAAGGGGCTGGAAAAGAACTTTTCCAATGCACTGGAAAAGATCAACGATCTCATCGGCGTCAGGGCAATCTGTTCTTATGTGGATGATATCTACCGGATTGCGGATATCCTTTCGGAGCAGAAGGATGTTAAAATAGTAAAGCAAAAGGATTATATTAAGAGTCCGAAGCCGTCAGGCTACAGAAGCCTCCATATCATCATGGAGATCCCGATCGCTTTCCAGGGAGGAACCCAGTGGATGAAGGCTGAATTACAGCTTCGTACCGCTGCAATGGATTACTGGGCTAACTTAGACCACCAGTTAAGGTATAAGAGGGGACGCAAAGAAGCAGAGCTGATCGATGCCGAATTGCGGGCGTGCGCTGACATGGTTGAAAATCTTGACACAAAAATGTTGGAAATCCGCAGAAAAATTGATAGAATATAGAAAAGCACATGAGAGGAGCTAGAGGAATGGTTGAGACAGGGGTTATACATGGACGATTTCAGATCTTCCATTTGAAACATATGGAATATTTACTTGCAGCGAAAATGAGGTGCAAAAAGCTTTATATAGGAATCACACATTCCGATATCGTGGCATTTGCGGCAACCTCCGATCTGGATCAGCACGGGACGACAAAGAGAGATAATCCTCTCACGTTTTTTGAGCGGTTTGAGATGATCCAAGGTGCACTGGCCGACTTTGGTGTGACGCGGGAGGAATATGAGATCGTTCCCTTTCCGATCAGCCAGCCGGATCTGATCCCCCAGTATATCCCGAAGGACGCGGTACATTTTATGAGCATCTGCAGTGATTGGGATGAGGAGCGTCTTCAGATCTTGGAGCGGCTGGGCTTGAATATAGAGATCCTCTGGAGAAAAAGTCCGGAAGAAAAGGGAATCACGGGAACAGAGGTCAGAAAGCTCATAGCCGAGGAAAAGGATTGGAAACAGTATGTGCCTAAGACAGTCAGTGAATACATTACCGGGCATGAGATAGAAAACAGGATCCGCAGTTTGAATTATCTGTATGAATAAAAGGTTTATAAAGCAGAAGCCGTACACATATCTTTGCAGAGGAAGGATATGTGTACGGCTTTTTTATTCATGACAATAGAATGTTCGCGCAAACGTGCTTTCTATCGTTTGGCGGCAGGAACGTTAGATGCATCAGCCGGCCTGCCCTCTGGATCTCTGATCCCGCTTAAGGAAGCAGAAATGCATACATCAGTACGAAATGACATGCGCTTCCTCCCATGACAAAGAGGTGGAAGATCTCATGGCTTCCGAAGTTCTTATGCTTACTGTCAAAGATCGGCACCTTCAATGCATAGATGATCCCGCCGATCGTATAGATGATCCCTCCTGCCAGCAGCCAGAGGAAGGCTGGTCTGGACATATTATTTAAGATCTGTGTAAACGCTAATACACAGGTCCAGCCCATACCGATATATAACACGGAGGAGACCCACTTCGGACAGAAAACCCAGAAGGCCTTGATCAGGATCCCTACGATCGCGATCCCCCAGACGAGTCCGAGCATGATATGTCCGGTCGGCTGGTTCAGCACGAGGAGGCAGATCGGTGTATAGCTTCCTGCGATCAAAACAAAAATCATCATGTGGTCGATCTTTTTCAGTACAGTATTTACCTTTTCTGACAGATCGAATGTATGGTAAGTGGTACTTGCTGCGTACAATAAAATCAGGCTTACCGAATAAATGGCAAGTGAGATGACATAAATCCTGCTTGGCTCATGTGCAGCCTTTATCAGTAGTGGAATCGCTGCAAATATAGCCATCAGCATTCCGATAAAATGTGTGATCGCGCTTCCGGGGTCTTTGAGTAAGTGCTTTTTGTTCATAATAAACGCCTCCTAGAAAATAAAAACATTACATGTAGTTTTAAAAACTATGTTTAGTATATGCTAATATTACAACTAATATTATTAAATTGCAAGAGTTTCACTTAAAAAACTTAAACAACAACTTTTGCAATGTATGCAACAAGTATGCCAATTGGATTTTTTGGGGGAGGATTTATAATGGAATTAACAAAAAAACAGACACTTGAAACGAAGGAATCAAGTGAAAGAAAAGGAGAATGATATTATGGAAATGACATTAAGATGGTATGGTTCAAAATTTGACACAGTAACATTACAGCAGATCAGACAGATCCCGGGGGTGACAGGAGTCATCACGACTTTATATGATACAGTACCAGGAGAGGTGTGGAGCAGAGAAAGAATCCGCGCGATGAAGGATGAGGTTGCAGCAGCAGGACTTCATATTGCAGGGATCGAGAGTGTGAATATCCACGATGCGATCAAGACAGGTGCAGAAGACAGAGACAAATACATTGACAATTATATTGAGACTCTGGAAAATCTTGGCGAGGAAGATATCCATCTCGTATGCTATAACTTTATGCCTGTATTTGACTGGACACGTACAGAGCTGGCACGTGTAAGGCCTGACGGATCTACAGTACTTGCTTATACACAGGAAGCAGTCGATGCACTGGATCCTGAGAAGATGTTCGATTCCATTGCCGGAGACATGAACGGAACGATCATGCCTGGCTGGGAGCCGGAACGTATGGCTCATGTAAAAGAACTGTTTGCAATGTACAAGGATATCGACGATGAAAAATTATTCGAAAACCTGAAATATTTCCTGGAGCGGATCATGCCGGTCTGCGACAAATATGATATCAATATGGCGATCCACCCGGACGATCCGGCATGGAGTGTATTCGGTCTTCCTCGTATCATTATCAATAAGGCGAATATCCTCCGTATGATGCAGATGGTGGACAACCCGCACAACGGTGTGACATTCTGTTCAGGATCATACGGAACAAATCTGGAAAATGATCTGCCGGATATGATTCGTTCTTTGAAGGGAAGAATTCACTTTGCACATGTCCGCAATCTGAAGTTCAACAGCCCGACAGATTTCGAGGAGGCAGCACACCTGTCATCTGACGGAACATTTGACATGTATGAGATCATGAAAGCGCTATATGAGATCGGATTCACAGGTCCGATCAGACCTGACCACGGACGAATGATCTGGGATGAAGTGGCAATGCCCGGATATGGACTGTATGACAGAGCACTGGGAGCAACTTACCTGAATGGATTGTGGGAAGCGATTGAGAAAGGAGCAAGATAATTATGAGATTAAATGAAAAAGGTCTTGAGAACAAAGCACAGTGGGAGGCAGCAGGATATCACCTGCCTGAGTTTGACCGCGAAGCTGTAAAAGCAGCGACAAAGGAAAATCCTTTCTGGATCCACTTCGGAGCTGGCAACATCTTCAAAGCATTTCAGGCAAATGTGGTGCAGAACCTGTTGAATGCGGGAGTACTGGACAGAGGTCTGGTCGTTGCAGAAGGGTTTGACTATGAGATCATCGAGAAGATGAACCGTCCTCATGATGACTATTCCATCCTTGTTACCCTGAAAGCAGATGGAAATGTGGAAAAAACAGTGGTCGGAAGCGTGGTGGAATCCTGCATCCTGGATTCTGAAAACGATGCAGAATTCGGCCGCCTCAGAGAAATCTTCCAGAAGGATTCTCTCCAGATGTCAACCTTTACGATCACAGAGAAAGGCTACAGCCTTGTAAACGGCAAGGGAGAACTTCTTCCGGCTGTGGCAGCAGATTTTGAGAACGGCCCTAAAAAGCCGGCAAGCTATATCGGGAAAGTAGCTTCTTTATTATATACACGCTATCAGGCAGGCGAGAAGCCGATCGCAATGGTAAGCACAGACAATTGTTCCCACAATGGGGATAAGCTGTATGCCGCTGTGAATGCTTTTGCAGAGAAGTGGGTGGAGAATGATCTGGTAGAAAAAGGATTCCTTGAATATATCAACAACAAAGAAAAAGTATCCTTCCCGTGGTCCATGATCGACAAGATCACCCCACGCCCGGATGCTTCTGTAGAGGAGATCTTAAGAAAAGACGGCCTGGAAGAGCTGGAGCCGGTCATCACCTCCAAGAACACGTATGTTGCTCCATTTGTAAATGCGGAGGAATGTGAATATCTGGTGATTGAGGATTCCTTCCCCAACGGACGTCCAGAGCTGGAAAAGGGCGGACTGATGTTCACAGAACGCGAGACTGTGGATAAAGTAGAGAAGATGAAGGTATGTACCTGTCTAAATCCACTCCATACTGCTCTTGCGGTCTTTGGATGTGTACTGGGCTATGACCTGATCTCCAAAGAGATGAAGGATGAATCCTTAAAGAAGCTGGTAGAAGGCATCGGATACACAGAAGGTCTTCCGGTAGTGATCGATCCGGGCGTTCTGGATCCAAAGGAATTCATCGATACTGTTCTGAATGTGCGTATCCCGAATCCATTTATGCCGGATACTCCGCAGAGAATTGCAACAGATACTTCCCAGAAGCTTGCGATTCGCTATGGTGAAACGATCAAGGCATATAAGGCTTCTAAAGAGCTTCATGTGGAAGATTTAAAGCTGATCCCGCTCGTATTTGCAGGCTGGCTGCGCTATCTGATGGCGGTAGATGACAATGGTAATGCATTTGAGCTAAGCCCGGATCCGCTTCTTGACACAGTATGCCCTTATGTGGCAGGCTTTAAGCTTGGTGAAGACGCCGATGTGGAGGCTGGTTTAAAACCGGTTCTGGAAAATGAGAAGATTTTTGGTGTGAACCTGTGTGAGGTCGGGATGGCAGAGAAGGTCTGCACATATTTCCGTGAAATGATTGCAGGAAAAGGCGCAGTACGTGCGGTTTTACAGAAATATGTAGGATAAATACGTTTATCATACCGGATAAGGCTGTCACATTTCGTGGCAGCTTTATTCACAAGGAAAACGAGAATTGTGGATAAGTAGGAGGAAAATGCGTAAGCAGGAGGGATAAAATGAAGAAAAAAGAGTTTGACCTGTTGGCATTGGGGGAGATTCTGCTGAGGCTCTCGCCGCCGGACAATGAAAGGATCGTACGCGGGGATATGTTCCAGAAGCAGGTCGGCGGTGCAGAATTAAATGTTGCCTCCGGGGTATCCTTGTTAGGACTGAGGTCCGGTATTATTTCCAGGATACCGGATACCAGCATCGGGATCTTTGCGAAGAACAAGATCCGATTCAGCGGAGTCAGTGATGATTATCTTGTATATGACATCAGCAGGGATGCACGTCTGGGCGTATATTATTATGAGAATGGAGCCTATCCCAGGAAGCCGGGAGTCGTATATGACAGACAGCACTCCTCCATGACAAGGATCTGTGTGGATGAATTCCCGGAGGAGATATATGGGGCCGCACGCTGTTTTCATACATCGGGGATCACACTGGCGCTCAGTGAGGCGTGCAGAAAGACCGGGGTAGAGATGATCAGGCGGTTTAAGGAGCAGGGAACGTTGATCTCCTTTGATGTGAATTTCAGGGGCAACCTGTGGACGGGGGAAGAGGCCAGAGAGTGTATCGAGGGGATCCTTCCCTATGTGGATATCTTTTTCTGCTCAGAGGACACAGCCAGGCTGACATTCAAAAAAGAGGGGGACGTAAAAGAGATCATGAAGAGTTTCGCCAAGGATTATCCCATCTCCGTGATCGCGTCCACCCAGAGAACAGTGCACAGTCCTAAGGTGCACAGCTTTTCCTCCGTGATCTACGATGCACAGGCAGACTGCTATTATGAGGAAAAGCCATACAAAAATATAGAGGTGGTGGACCGCATCGGCAGCGGTGATGCTTATGTATCCGGTGTGTTATACGGACTTCTGTCAGAGAATGGGGACTGTCAAAAGGCATTGAAATATGGAAATGCAAGCAGTGCCGTAAAAAACACCATTCCCGGTGATATGCCGTCTCTGACACAGGCTGAGATCCAGGATATCATTGCCGATCATGAAAATACAGGATACCACAGTGAGATGAAGAGATAAGGAGAAAAGTTATGAAAAAATTTTTAGACGATGATTTTTTGTTATCAACCAAAACTGCACAGAAATTATATCATGAATATGCGGAAGTGATGCCAATACTGGACTACCACTGCCATATCAGCCCCCAGGAGATCTATGAGGACAGAAAATTTGAGAACATCACCCAGGCATGGCTCGGTGCCGACCACTACAAATGGCGTCAGATGCGTTCTAATGGCGTGGAGGAAACTTATATCACTGGAGATGCCACAGACCGTGAGAAGTTCCAGAAATGGGCGGAGACACTGGAAATGGCGATCGGCAATCCTTTATATCACTGGAGCCACCTGGAGCTGAAAAAGTATTTCGGTTATACAGGGTACTTAAACAGCCAGACAGCAGAGGAAGTGTGGAATCTGTGCAATGAAAAGCTGGCCCGGGCTGACATGACAGCCCGTAATCTGATCAGACAGTCTAATGTTACATTGATCTGTACCACAGATGATCCGGCGGATTCCCTGATATGGCATCAGAAGATCGCAGCAGATGACAGCTTTGATGTGCAGGTGCTTCCCGCATGGCGCCCGGATAAAGCGATGAATCTGGAAAAAGCGGATTACACGGAGTATTTGAAGAAGTTAAGTGAAGTCAGCGGTGTTGAGATCAACAGCTTTCAGACCTTGAAGGAAGCGCTGAAAAAGCGTCTGGATTTCTTTGCCGAAAACGGCTGCTGCATATCAGACCACAGTCTGGAATATGTTATGTATGTTCCGGCATCCGAGGAGGAGATCGAGGCTATTTTTGCAAAAAGGCTGTCCGGCCAGAGCGTGGACCGTCAGGAGGAGTTAAAGTTTAAGACTGCATTCATGACTGTTCTTGGCAGAGAATACCACAAGAAAAACTGGGCGATGCAGATCCATTACGGTGTGAAACGTGACAACAACCAGAAGCTATTCAGGCAGATCGGGCCGGATGCGGGAGTCGACTGTATCAATAACTATGCTCCGTCTGCACAAATGGCGGATTACCTGAATGCCCTGGCAGAGACAGATGAGCTGCCGAAGACGATCCTTTACTCCCTGAACCCGTCAGATAATGCGTCGATCGGTACGATCATCGGATGCTTCCAGGATTCCAGCGCAGTCGGGAAGATCCAGCAGGGAAGTGCATGGTGGTTCAATGACAATAAGACAGGAATGGTTGAACAGCTGATCTCTCTTGCAAACTTGGGATTACTGGGCAATTTTATCGGAATGCTGACAGATTCCAGAAGCTTTTTGTCTTACACCCGGCACGAGTATTTCAGACGCATCCTCTGTGAATTGATCGGAGGCTGGGTGGAAAACGGAGAATATCCGGAAGATTATCAGACTCTTGAGAAGATCATCAAAGGGATCTCTTATGAGAACGCAGTGCGTTATTTTGGATTTGACCTGTAAAACAAAAGAAGAGCTCTTTCGCATACGAAGAGCCGTTCTGCCGGAAAGAAGCTTCAGGCAGAACGGCTCTCTTAAAGTGGGTTTTCCTCTTTTCGTGTAACCAAAGAGACCATATCCTGACAGTCCTTTGGAGAGATCCCGTATTCCTTTTTAAATGCCCTGTAGAAACTGGAATAATCGCCGAAACCAAACATCTGATAGGCCTGGGTGATATTATCACCGCCCTGTATTGCTTCGCGGCAGGCGCTCAAACGTTTCTTAGTGATATACTGGTGGATGGAGAGCCCCAGGTTATCTTTAAAAACATGGGCAATATGGTATTTGCTGACATAGAATTCACTGGCAAGGACATCCAGGGAGAGGTTCTCGTCCAGATGATCCTCAATATACTGGGTCAGATTCTGATAAAGAGATTCTGTGACCTGGGGATTCTGCGGATTATTCCGTTCATAGACCAGGCGGTTCAGATGCAGGATCAGATCGTCCACACAGAGCGTGATCTTAGGTTCCCGTCCGAACTTGTCAGAGCGCTGCTCCTCGATCAGACGCAGGATGCGGGACTGTATCGTATTAAATGTAATGCGGTCATTATGGAAAATGTAATCGTTCTTAATCTGGACATACTGCTGCAGATATACATAATCCGGGGAAATATGAAGCAGATGATTACAGTACTCCTGGCTGATCCAGAAGACAAATCTGCGGTAAGGAAGCTCCATATCCCCGATCACAGCCTTGTGGTGAACGTGGGGCGGGATCAGGATCAGATCACCATACTGCAGGGGGTATAGTGTGTCCTGTATCTGGATCTTCACATTTCCTTCCAGAAAAAAGTAGAATTCGTAATAATTATGGGCATGCATCTCCACATGCGGCGGGAGATTCCTGTCGTTATAGTAATAAATCTCAAAATCCTGCGACAGCATATACTGTCTGGTGCTGAATTTGGTCTGGAGATTCTTCTTCATAAATCGCTCCTTTCTGCTTACTATGTATGTTAGCAGAAAAGCGCAAGATTTACAATATCATACAATTCTTGGAATCCCGGGCCTCCTCCTGTTTCATTGCGGTCAGCAGCTTCATGGCATCCTGCTGTGTCAGTGTGTGCAGTTTTTCGTCAAATTCAGCACTGTTTTTTGTGTGCGATTCCAGGTAACGCAGTCGTTCAAACCATTCAAACTTCAAATCCGGCACCCCTTTCTTTTTACCTTGATTTTACTTTCACATGTGCCCCGATTACAGGTGGTTTTCTTTTGATTACCGTTATTCTGCCAGGTATATTGACTTCTGATTTTTAATGTACTACACTTCTTACTATGATATTATCGTATATCTATAAGGAAATATACCTATATAACGACCGGATTTTGGTAAAATAACGCCAGACAAGGCGGATACCAGTGACAGGAAAGGAGGGATCACATGTTCCTGGAGGAAATAAAAATGTCAGATCATAAAGAGGAAGAGATTTTCGAAATGAAGGCGGAATATCCTTATGTGATCCGTAAGATCGCACCGTCTCTTGGGCGGACCTACTTAGTCCCCTGGCACTGGCATCAGGAATTAGAATTTGTTGTAGTACACCAGGGGGTACTCGAATATTTCACCCCGGACAAAAAAGTATGTGTCCATCCGGGAGAGGGCTTGTTTGTGAATACAAATGTACTTCACCAGCTTAGTACACCGGAGCCGATGACTCCGATCAAATATGACGTGCATATGTTCCCGCGGGAGTTCATTGCCCCTCAAAAGAGTTTGATCGATACCAAGTACTTAACCCCGCTGCTTCAGTGCAGCAGTATCACGGTGGTTGATCTTAAAAGGAAGAATCCCATCCGTAAGAGGATATTGGATAAACTGGAGCAGCTGGCAGAATGGGAGAGGGCAGGTGCATTTGGGTATGAGATACAGTCCAGGAATTTGAGTGCAGAACTGATGCTGGACCTTTTTGAGGACCAGAAGGAATATATTTATACGGAAAGTGAACCCTCCTTCAATAGTGAGAGCAGGTTGAAATCAATGCTTTTATTTATTCAGGAGCACTATGCTGAGGAGCTCTCCCTAAAGGATATTGCGGATGCTGCCCACATCAGCGAGAGGGAATGTCTGCGCTGCTTTCAGAAAATGCTCCGTATCACGCCCTTTGCATATCTTAAGTCTTACCGCGTGCAGGTGGCCTGCGGTCTTTTGAGCTTTACGTCAGACAGTATCATGACGATCGCAATGAAAACAGGATTCAGCTCCAGCAGTTATTTTGGTAAGACATTCCGCAGGCATATGAACTGTACACCGAATGAATACCGGAAGAACAGCCGGGCGGGTACGGAAGTGAAGGGACAGCGCAGGAAAAAGGAAAACTGACAGACCGGCTGCAGGACAGAGAAGATGGGAAGTGGTTTCATGTTAGAGAAGGGAAAGGAACACATAGGGAAATTCAGGGATAATTTTGTGAAAGCGGTGCCGGTGATCGTATTTTACCTGGTAGTGTTCTACGGGGTCATTTTTTTATTTGGTACTTCGTATTTGTTACTGGTATCTGTAGCTACAACGACATTTAAGCTGAATTACCAGAAGCAGTTCTGCTTTAAGGCAGTCCTGTCTTTGGGAGTGGAACAGCTGGTTCTTTGTGTCCTGGCATTTGCAGCGCAGCAGAGTATGCTGCTGTGTGTCCTGCTGAACGGACTGGTTCCGTTTTTGTTGGTCTTTTTAAGGACGACCAGGTTCAATCAGAGGGGATATTTTATTAACGGCATGGTTTTCGTATTCCTGCAGCTGCGTCCGGTAGATAAGGAGGGGCTTCTGCCCCAGCTTTTGGTCTATCTGTGCATTCTCTGTGTGCTGGCCGCTGCTATGAAGCTGTGGGCCTTCCTGCATAGGAAAGAAAAGGATTACCCGGCAGTCAGGGAAGGACTGGGAGCCATAGCTTCCCGGTTTCAGGAGCTCTCAGAAGGAAAGCAGGTCAGGGGGATCTCTGCGGAGATGGCAGCGATACAGAACCGTTTCTATGCCGGCGGACAGGCTGCCAGAAGGGTCAGTGAAAACAGGACAGTAAGTGTTCCTTATATTTTTGCACTGCTGTTCCAGCGGACTGCTTACTTCGTAGTGGATTACCACCAGCAGAAGAATCCCTTCTCCCGGGCGGACAGAGTGCTCTTTGCCAAGCTTTCAGAATATTTGGAGCAGGTACGGGATCAGTTGAATGAGGAGGATAATGAGCCGCTGATCCAGAGGGCAGGAGAGATCCTGAATGAGATTCATGAAGTCAGTGAGACCGCCAGCCTTTTTACAAGAAACTTTATGCATCTGCTTGTATTTGCATTAAAGATTATTACAGAAAAGGAGAGGGAACAGGATGACAGCCATATTGACTGGCGGCACTTTTTCCAGGAAAAAAAAGAGCGTCTGCATCCAAACCAGTTTGAGATGAGGTTTGCCCTGAGGCTCTCCATCGTACTGATGATCAGCTTTAGCATCAGCAGATGCCTGAATATCACACATTCCTATTGGCTGCCTTTGAATGCATTTCTTCTGGTACAGCCTATGTATGAGGAGAGTACAAGAAGGTTAAAGAACAGGATCTTAGGAACGGCAGCAGGCAGTGTGGCCATTTTCTTTATATTGATGTACCTGAAAAGCATTACCGCACATTTTATCCTGTCGGCTGTGCTGATCTCTTTCATGTATTCTTTTACACCAGGAAGCATCCAGCAGGTATCATTTTCCACAGGATTTGCATTGACGCTGGCTTCCTTATCGCTGAACAGCACTACGGCCGTGGAATTGAGGCTGGTCTATGTGCTTGCTGCAGTGGTCCTGGTCTTGTTTGCAAACAGGTTCTGTTTCCCTACAAGTTTGTATGAGCAGTTTCGGTTCAATCTAAGAGAGGTGTTCCACATGGAGACGGATTACCTGGATTTCCTGAGGATCGGATGCCGCCGCAGGATCGACTACTCGGTGATGGAGGATGCCCTTGCACAGTTTGGACTTACATATGGGCAGGCGATGGAATACCTGACAAAGAACCGGGCAGAAGAGGTGGAACGCTATATGGGCTTTTTGAATGTGTTATGGAGGATGGTCGCGGAGGTCGAGCAGATGGTGTTCTATGTGACCACAGAGTCGATAACGGCAGGAGAGCGGGATGGGATCATCAGTTTTGCGATACAGATGCAGGGGGCATTGAAAAAAATCAGCGAAGGTCAGACAGAGCTGAATATGGAGAATGCAGCAGAAAGCGGGCTTGAGCCGAAAAATGATTTTTTCCTGGGACATCTGATGGAGAAATATATTGGGAACATGAGGAAGCTTAACAATATCTGCAGAAAAGATCCCGCACTGCAGGCTTATTTTGTGGAAAAAGGGGAATCCTAACAGGGAATTCACAGAATGAGGATCGTAAAATTGACATCCGGTTAAAAGTCTGTTATGATAACACGTGAGACTAATGAGTATCCTTTACTTGATGTCAGGTAAAGGGTGCTTTTTTTGAGTGATTTTAATGAATGAAGGAGTTTTATGGAAGAAACAAGATTTGAAGAATTGGGACTTTGTCCTGAAATTATGAAAGCAATTAAGAATATGGGATTTGAGGAGGCTTCCCCGATCCAGGCGAAGGCAATCCCTGTGATGAGGACAGGGAAAGACATCATTGGCCAGGCACAGACAGGAACAGGAAAGACAGCAGCGTTCGGAATCCCTCTTTTAGAGAAGATCGACCCGAAGAATAAGAAGCTTCAGGCGGTGGTACTCTGCCCCACAAGAGAACTTGCGATCCAGGTAGCGGAAGAGATCCGTTCCCTGGCAAAATATATGCATGCGATCAAGGTTCTGCCGATCTACGGCGGACAGGAGATCGTGAAGCAGATCCGTTCCTTAAAGAGCGGAACTCAGCTTATCATCGGAACCCCGGGACGTGTGATGGACCACATGCGCAGAAAGACCATCAAGATGGAAGAGGTTCACACTGTTGTTTTAGATGAGGCAGATGAGATGCTGAACATGGGTTTCCGCGAGGACATCGAGACGATCCTGGAGGGAGTTCCTAAAGAACGCCAGACCGTACTTTTCTCAGCTACTATGCCCCAGGCGATCCTGGATATCACAAAGAAGTTCCAGAAGGATGCACAGCTTGTTAAGGTGACGAAGAAGGAGCTGACAGTACCGAACATCGAGCAGTATTATTATGAAGTAAAGCCGAAGAATAAGGAAGAGGTGCTTGCCCGTCTTCTGGACATCTATACACCGAAGCTTTCAGTTGTATTTTGTAATACGAAGAAGCAGGTAGACCTGCTCGTGAACGGTCTTCTTGGCAGAGGCTACTTTGCAGCCGGCCTGCACGGAGATATGAAGCAGGCACAGAGGGACAGGGTGATGCAGGGCTTCCGTTCAGGAAAGACAGATATTCTCGTAGCCACAGACGTAGCTGCCAGAGGAATTGACGTGGAAGAAGTGGAAGCGGTATTCAATTATGATCTGCCGCAGGATGACGAGTACTATGTACACCGTATCGGCAGGACCGGAAGAGCCGGACGTGAGGGACGCTCCTTCTCCTTTGTATCAGGAAAAGAAGTGTATAAGTTAAAAGAGATCCAGCGTTACTGCAAGACGAAGATCTATGCCCAGAAGGTACCTTCATTGAATGATGTGGCAACCACAAAGATGGAGAATATCCTGGAGGAGATTGACAATATCATCGAGACAGAAGATCTGACCAAATATCTCCAGGCGATCGAGAGTAAGGTCAATGACTCCGATTATACGGCCATGGATATGGCAGCCGCATTCTTAAAGATCAGTTCCGGGCAGAATGAAATAAGCCAGGAAGAGATGGATTTTGGGGATACAGGTGCAGAGGAAGCCGGAATGGTAAGGCTGTTTATCAATATTGGAAAGAAAAATAGGGCGAAACCGGGAGATATCGTCGGCGCACTTGCAGGTGAGAGCGGAATCCCGGGAAAACTGATCGGATCCATTGATATGTTTGATAAGTATACTTTTGTGGAGGTTCCTAGAGAATATGCAAGAGATGTACTCAATGCAATGAATAATGCAAAGATCAAAGGAAAATCAGTGGCGGTAGAGCCGGCCAACCAGAAATAATCAAAGAAAGCCTCATTATGGATATGAGATCGATCATTCCATAATGAGGCTTTCTATTTGTGGCCGGTCAGATGTTGACCCTATTTGTGGATCCGTGTCCCTGCCTTTCCTTTCATCGCATCCTTTACCTTATCAAAGGAGGTGATGATCGCGCTTCGTCCTTCCCGCTCCCCGATAAATTCAGCGGCAGCCTTGAACTTTGGATACATATTGTAGATTCCAAAATGTCCCTGTTCCATATATTCCTTTGCCTGATCCAGGGTAATATCCCCGAGCTTCTCTTCATTCGGCTGTCCAAGATTGATGCATACCTGCTCCACGCTTGTCAGGATGATCAGTTCGTCAGCGTTCACACCCTCTGCAAGCTTTCCGGCAGTTAAGTCCTTTTCGATCACGGCGCTGGCCCCTTTTAAATGGTTGTCCTGCTCTAATACAGGAATACCGCCGCCTCCGCAGGCGATGACTACCTGGTCGGCATCAAGCAGTGCGTTCACAGCATCAAGCTCTACGATCCTGACCGGATTCGGAGCAGAAACAACACGGCGGAACCCTTTTCCTGGTTCTTCGATGACATAGTTCCCTTTTTTGCGTTCTTCGTTCGCCTCCTCGGCTGTCATATAACGGCCAAGCACCTTGGTCGGGGTATAGAATGCTTCATCGTATGGATCTACAATGACCTGTGTGAGAACGGTACTGACTGTCCGGTAGATCCCGCGGCTTAAAAGCTCCTCACGGATACCGTTCTGGAGGTCATAACCGATGTAACCCTGGCTCATAGCAGAGCAGACGGACATCGGAGCGGCTGTGTAATCATCGTGTGTCTTGCCAAATTCATTCATGGCGGTGTGGATCATGCCTACCTGTGGTGCATTACTGTGAGTGACAGCGACCTGGTATCCTTCTTCAATTAAATCCGCAATGGATTTTGCTGTATTCTTTACGGCGACCTTCTGCTCAGGAAGGGTAGTTCCCAGGGCACGGTGGCCTAATGCGACAACAACTCTTTTTTTCATGTTTGTATCCCCTTTTTCTATTTAA
The DNA here is from genome assembly GCF_058819085.1 of Faecalicatena sp. Taxonomy (NCBI): domain Bacteria; kingdom Bacillati; phylum Bacillota; class Clostridia; order Lachnospirales; family Lachnospiraceae; genus Faecalicatena; species Faecalicatena sp. Next base: position 34,311 of record NZ_JBZUUL010000039.1, on the reverse strand, counting down.
ATTTGTGTCTATCAAGTGTTATACAGTGAATTATATTATTTTTCCATAGAAAAAGCAACGGTCAACTTACAGTTCAACAACACGGCAGCGGTGGCCTGTATATTTGACAAACTTTTTCAGGATATCATCCGTCTTGATCTTTAATGTGGAAGTATTGATACATGGATGGCATCCAAGATATTCATTTCCCAAAAGGTCCTTGTCGACCAGCAGGTCCACATACCAGTCTTTATCATTCATCAGACCCAGTACACTGACAGAACCAGGAGTGATGTCCAGATATTTCTCCATAAATTCAGGTTCCGCAAAGGAGAGCCGGGAGATTCCAAGCTGACCGGACAGATCCTTGGTGACAAACTTCTTTTCCCCGGGCATTAAAAGCAGGAAAAAGGTGGTCTTCTGGCGGTTGCGCAGGAATAGGTTCTTACAGGGCATGATACCCAGTTCGGTCTCGATCGCCTGGCAGGCCTCGATCGTAGGTGCAACATCGTGGTCTACACCTTCGTAGGGGATACCAAGCTTGTCCAGTACCTCATAGACCCGGATCTCCTTATCAAGGCGGCCTGTACAGTCAGGCCTGGATGTAAAGTGTTCTTTGCTGACAAAAATCTCGTCCATAATAAAAACCTCTCAATCAATTATTTTTTTCTAGAAACATTCCCTAAACCTTTGTGAATAAAAAGCCCGGTTTGAGCAGTTCAGACAGAAGTTCAGGGTGTGTCAGAGCATAGGTAAGATCTGCTGCAAATAAAACACACAGCAGAATACATAACACTAGCTGCATCTTTTTGGGCAGCCGATGGAAAAGGTCATCCCACCGCGGTGCCAGATAGTACAGGAAAGCACATCCCAGAAGTGCGAAGAAGATAGCACCTCCCATAAAAGTCTTTCCGTTTAAATTCAGCAGATATCCGGTATAGTCAGTCTGTACGATATCCCATTCATACTCCAAGAACCAGTTCATAAGATATTCGATCATAGAGTAGATCACCATCATCATAATGAATGCCGGGATGGGTCTGTGTACAAATTTCTGCACAAGGACAAGCAGGATCAATCCGCAGAATCCATATAAAGGAATCCAGGGACCCAATAAAAAGCCACGGTTCAAAAAAACACCGTCACGGATCAAATGTACAAAGCTTTCGAATACCCATCCGAATACGGAAAATGCGAAAAATAAAAAGATGCAGGATCTTAATCCATATTTTTTGTCTGCATGGATCGGTACTTTTACGGCCCTTGCAGGCGGCTGTATGGAATAAAGAAAAACAGGGTACTGTTCCGGGGCAAAGTAGGAAATCTTCGTGTATGGGCCTTCTGAGTCATCATAGAGGGCCTTGCTGATCAACAGCTCGTCTTCTGAGGGCACCTGCTCTAAAAGCCTGTCGTTGAAGTGCTCATATCCGGGAGAACGTGAGAGTACATAATTCCTGCGCAGCTCCATGTAAAGCTCTGCATCTGTTCCTGCCATGTAAGGATTGACAAACAAAAAGTCCAAAAGCCCTAAAGTGAACAGTGAGAGCATATGCCATCCCAGGAAGGAAACATGCAGAAGAAACATTCTCCATTTGTTCCCGTGCATCAGCTGCCTGGATAAATGAAAAGCATCACTGCGGTCCACAGCCGGATTTTCGGCAAGAATAAAAGGAATCATGCTGTATTCATAGTGTTTGATAATACCGCCTACAATGGTAAAGTTCCAGAGAAACTGGCATATAGAACGGCACAGCATGACCCATACAGGATTCCTTAAATAGTTTAACTTAAACAAAAAGAAAATCTTGCTGATCCGTGTCTGGTGATAATTCCGGGCCTCCAAAAAGAATCTGCGTTCTCCGATCAGGAGCGGATTCTCGATGAAAAGCTGGTATAGGATGGCCAGCAGTACTCCGGCTAATAAAAAGACGGTAGACAGCTGGAAGGTATTGACCAGAATATCATTGAAAGCCCTGAGGATGGAAAAGAAAATGGATTTGCTGCTGGTATAGGTATTGATCAGAAAGTCGGCGGCTGTACCGGCAGGGGTATGAAAAGCCTGTACCGGCTCGTCTGAAATATGTTCTACCGTATCGGCCACGATCTCAGAATTAGAAGCCCCGGCTGACACATCCGGTACAGCCTGGACCTCATGGTCCGGTTCATACCGGTTGATAAATATCGTGGAAGAGGTATAGGCAGTCGTCAGCATTGCCGTAAGAAAACAAACGGCAACCATACGCCAATAATTGAATTTTAAGGACTGTCTTGTCTTTCTCTTAAGTACTTTTCTCTTCCACATAAGGAACCCCCCTGGGCAGAACTCGTTATTATCTCTATTATAGTCAAATTGGCCGGATTAAGCAATCATAAACAGGAATTCATCTCAGAATGAAAAACAGCCAAGAAAAAATATAAGAGGCAGTACAGAAGCACTAAACTGCTTCGTACTGCCTCTTGGACTTGATTTTACAGCATCATGCCCATGATATAAAGATCATAATACTTGCCATTGAGCAGTGTGGAATTACGGCAGCAGCCCTCCACGATAAAGCCGAACTTCATATAAAGAGCGACTGCCTTCGGGTTATCTGCCCTGGTATCCAGACGGATGCGGGTGGTGACGCCGTTTCCGCGGGCCCATGCGATCAGCTGGGTGATCAATTCGGTACCGATTCCCTGTCCCTGATACTTCTCTGCCACCACGATCCCCAGTTCTCCCTCGTGGCGTGCCTTGATCTTGTGGCTGGAATTGATCGTAGCGATTCCGGCGATCTCGTCTTGGTCCATTGCCATCAGCATGATATTGGTCTGATTGCCTTCGAGCGCCTTGACAGCTTCGATTTGTTCCTGAACATTCAGTGGGTACTCATCCTTCTCAAAGCTGAGATAGGTCGTTTCTCCGCCGACAAAATTGTAAAAAGCGACAATTCTTTCGGCATCCTCTACTTTTGCTCTGCGGTAAACTACATTGGGATTACTCATTTGTATCCTCCTTTTTTATCCGCTGTAAGGTGTCCTTTTTCAAGAGCCGGCGGATCGATGAAATATGGTTTTTTAGTTTCCTAGTTAGATTGATACCATCCCCACAGGTATAAGATCGGCCAGATGAGGGAAATCAGACTTAATACTGAAAAACCGGTGGTCATGGCAGTGTAAACGATGCTGAAAACTTCATATGCTGCAAGGATGATCCCAAGGATCAATACGGACTGTTTGGATCTGTACAGGATCCCGACGATGCCGGAAGCCAGGAAAACCGCAGCCGCTATGAATGTCAGTGCATAGCCCAGTGTGGACGGCGGAGCGATGCCCATGGCAGCATAGGTCTGTTCGATCACACCGCGCATTGCGATAGCCATGATACCTGAAATTATGTTTAATGCTCCGATTACGATATAAATGATAGAAACTACTTTTAACATTGTACTTCTTTGTTTCATAGTGAGAACCCTCCTCGTTTTTTGAATGATATTTTAGTTGTTATATATTTTTAGTTCCTTTTAGGTTTCGCTCCTCAGATGTGACGTTTCTTATATGTTCTGCTGCATACAAGCCCTTTAAGCGGGCAGGGAACTTTACATCCGCCTGAGTGCCTCGATCGGACTAAGCCGGGCAGCTTTTCTGGCCGGATAGATCCCAAATATGATTCCCACGCTGCAGGAAAAAATCGTAGCGATCAGGATCGCAGGGAAGGAAAGCTGTGCCTTGATCCCTCCGATGCCCAGTGCTGAGATCAACGCGGTGAGCGCGGCTCCCAGAATGATCCCGATGACGCCGCCCATGCCGGAAATGATTGCGGACTCACACAAGAACTGGGCGATGATAGAACCCGTCTTGGCTCCCAGCGCCTTGCGGATACCGATCTCCCTTGTGCGCTCCGTCACAGATACAAGCATGATGTTCATGACTCCGATTCCTCCTACGATCAGGGAGATCCCTGCAACCAGTGCCACGAAAGCTGTGACGCCGTCCATAATGGAACCAAACATATCTGAAAGATCCATAGGCTTCTGCTGAATAAATGGTGTATCTCCCAGGTTCTGGTGTCTTGAATTCAAGATCTGTACGGCGCTTTTGGCGACTCTTGAGGCCTGGTCTTTATCCTTTGCCGTAATGGATACAGCAGGGAAGCCTTCGACCGGATTGCCAAATGTATTGGATGCGGTATAAGGCATTTCCAGGCTGATACTTTTATCCATTCCCATAGCAAGGTACTGCTTCTCTGCCTCCATCATTTCCTCGCTGGTATTCCGTACGCCTGCGATCAGCACATTTTGGATACTGCTGTCAACCTGCAGTTCAATGCTCATTCCGATGACATCCGTATTTCCAAACAGATAAAGTGCAGTCAGCTCGTTGATTACACAGACCATACTTCCATTTGCCACATCGCTGTCTGTAAAATATTTCCCTTTAACCAGAGGCTCCGTATACTGTGCGTTTTCATAATCCGGAGTAGTAAGTAAGACATAAGCGTCAAACTTACCCTTACGCGTTGTGATTGAAGCGACGGTCGTTGTGGTGGCAGATACGCTCTGTACAGAATCGCTGAGTGAGGTCTTTAAAAATGCAATATCATCTCCTGTGATGGAGTTTGGGTCAGAGACCTCCTCTGTATTGACCTGCACGGTCACGGTATTATTCTGCTCATTGGAGGCATCTACAACGTCCTTTTTCAAGCCATTACCGATGGAAACGATCGTGACAACAGAGGTGATCCCTATGATGATCCCCAGCATTGTTAAAAAGGAGCGGCCTTTATTGGAACGGATATTATCAAGAGCCATTTTTACATATTCTAAAAATTGTCCCATTTTATGTCCTCTTTTCTTTCACTTCAGGCTATTCCTTTACGGTGTCTGCGGCTGTATCCGCATCAGGATTCTTTTTCTCTGCGGCAACGGCTTTCATACCCTCTTTGATATCTACATTCAGGTCATTGACCACTTTCTCGCCTTTTTTCAAACCGCTTTTGACTTCGATCTGTGTTGTTGAGGCAGTTCCAAGTTCAACCGGCTTCTTTACAACAGTGCCGTTTTCGATCACATAAACAAAATCACCTTCGGAGGAAGTATTGATGACCTCTGTTGGAACAACAAGCACATCCCTGGCTTCTGAGACGGTCATAGAGATCTTGGCAGTTGCACCGATGCAGAGATTTTCATCCGGATTGTCAATATGGATCTCGGCACCGATGACAGGATTTCCCTTCGCATTTTCAATGGCGATCTTATTGACCTTCTTTAAAGTACCTTGATATTTATAATCTCCTACAGTGATCGTGGCCTTGCTGCCGACCTTCATCTTATCGTAGTCATCAGGAGAAACTTCGATCTTTACACGGACCTTTTCTGTACTGGCAATGGTGAACATTGCCATTCCCTGTGTGGCAGCATTGGACTGGAGTACATCAACAGATGCGACAACGCCATCCATATCTGCCTTCATTCCTTCTTTTCCTTTGGCAACCAATTCCGCCGGGGTCAGAGCAGAAAGCTCAGCAAGATTGTCGCTGATATCCAGGTTAGCTCTTTCAGCGGAAGTCATCCCCGTGTCAGGGGTTGGGGCTGCTGCAGCGTTGTAGGCGGCTTCCCATTCGGCATAGGCAGCATCATATTTGGCACTGAGTTCGGCATAGCCTGCATCTGTGATCTCAGGGTCAACGATCTGGTTCTGCTGCTCAGTCGTTTTATTTAAGTCTGCTTCTGCCTGGGTATAGGCATCCTGGGCAGCTTTATAAGCTTCATTGGTATCATTGTATGTATCCAGCAGGGACTGTTCTTCTGGTGTACGGCTGCTCTCATCCTTGGCTTCGATGACCGCCGCCTTTTCACCCAGGGCCTCTAACTTGATCGCCAGTGAATCCATCAGGTTTTTCTGCTCTGTCATCTGTGCATTGTACTGGTCGATCTGGGCCTGAAGCTTTTCCCGCTCTTCCTGGTTGGCCTGTATCACCGCCTGTGCGGCCTGTGATTCGCTGTCCATTTTTGCTTTTGCCGCTTCCATCTGTGCGGCCAGCTCATTGACCTTGTCTGCCAGCTTATTGGCCTGCTCTGCCGCCTGTGCAGATGCTGCATTTGCGGCATCGATGGCCTGGGCGTTCTTAGCGATGGCAGCTTTAGAGCTGTTCAGGCTTGACTGGAGATTCAGCTGTGCCTGCTGGTTATCACGCTCCAGATTTGTAGTGTCGAAGGAGATCAGGACGTCTCCCGCCTTTACTGGATTGCCGACAACTGCGTTGCATTTGGAGATCGGTGCGGTGACAGGAGAGTAGTATGTCTTGGTATTTTCGCTCTCTATCTTACCGCTTGCGTTGTATACCTCTTTGATATTCCCGTTGGACACTGCAGTGACTTGGAGTGTCGTGCTCTGGGATTTACTTCCACCCTTGGAAAGCTGGGAAGCTAATACGACGATACCGGCGAAAACAGCTACGATTGGTATGATCACCCATCCCGGAAGCTTCTTCTTCGGCGGCTTCTGGGCGGTTTCGTCTTCCAGCTCAAAAGACTGGTCATCCCCGGCTGCATCTGTGTCAATTGTGTCTAAAATCTCTTCCTGCTGCTTTTTCTTTTTGGAAAACATATCATGCTCCCTCCCTTTCTTCATTCAGATAATCATCCTCGATCCGGCCGTCTATGATCCGGACGACCCGGTTGACCTGTTTGGCGATATCGTCATCATGGGTGATAATGATGACGGTGCGTCCGCCCTTATGCAGTCCTTTCAAAATCTCCATGATCTCGGTAGTGGATTTGGTGTCCAGGTTACCGGTGGGCTCATCAGCAAGGATGATGGGCGGCTGTGCCGCAATTGCCCGTGCCACGGCGACCCTCTGCTGCTGGCCCCCGGAAAGCTCATTGGGCTTATGCTTCATTCGGCTTCCAAGTCCCACCTTTTTCAAGGCCTCAACGGCGATCCTGCGTCTTTTTTGCCGGCCCAGTCCACGGTAGATCAGCGGAAGCTCTACATTCTCCACAGCGTCCAGATTTGCGATCAGGTTAAAGCCCTGGAAGATAAACCCGATCTCCTTATTCCGTATGTCCGACAGCTGATTGTCGGTGAGTCTGGAGACATCATGCCCATTCAGAAAATAATTCCCTGAGGTTGGAACATCCAGACATCCGAGCATGTTCATCAGCGTAGACTTTCCGGAGCCTGAGTGCCCGATGATCGCTACGAATTCCCCTTTTTGGATCTCAAGGTCAATACCGTCCAGTGCGCGGACCTCATTCTCACCGGGATTGTAGATCTTATGTATGTTCTCAACTTTAATGAGTGGTTCCATAAAAATCCCTCCGTTTGTTTTAGTAAAGCATTCCTGTTATGAGAACACTCTTGGTAAGTAAACATTCATGAAAAACACTTTGTATTACTTAACTAATACAATATTCCTGTAAGGGTAAAATGTCAATACTTTATTAGTAAGAAATTCAGTGCAGAGAATTTCAAGGCACGTAGGGCGTTTACAGTTTGGAAAACCTCTGCTACAATATTAAAATGTATTGCGGCATATGGAGGGAATAAAATTGAGAAAATTACTACCGTTTTTGAGCGGATATAAAAAGGAAAGCGTGATCGGGCCGCTGTTCAAACTTTTGGAGGCGACGTTTGAATTGATCGTGCCTTTGATCATGGCACAGATCATTGATGTAGGCATCAAGTACCAGGATGTCCCTTATATATGGAAGATGGGGGCTGTGTTGGTTGCTTTCGGAGTATTGGGGCTGAGCTGTTCCCTGCTTGCACAGTATTTTGCGGCAAAGGCGGCAGTGGGCTTCGGAACGGGGCTGCGTCATGCACTTTTTCAGCATATCGGGGCATTGTCCTACGCAGAGATCGACAAAGCGGGAAGTTCTACGCTTGTGGTACGCATGACCAGCGATATCAATCAGGTGCAGTCCGGGGTGAATCTGGTGCTGAGGTTATTCCTGCGCTCACCGTTTATTGTTGTGGGAGCCATGATCATGGCCTTTACGATCGATGTAAAGACAGCGGTGATCTTCCTGATCACAGTACCGCTTCTGGCGGTCGTGATCTACGGGATCATGATGCTGACCATCCCTTTATATAAGAAGGTTCAGAAAAGCCTGGACGAGGTTCTTTTGTCTACGCGGGAGAACCTGGCGGGGATCCGTGTCATCCGGGCGTTTCGGACACAGAAACGGGAGAAGGCGGAATTCGAAGAGAAGAGTACCAATTTAATGCGTTTCCAGCAGCTGGTAGGCAAGATTTCCGCATTGTTAAATCCTCTGACCTACGTCCTTGTCAATCTGGGGATCATCGCAGTAGTCTGGTATGGGGGCAGTGCGGTAAATACGGGGCGTATCACCCAGGGTGAGGTGATCGCACTCGTGAATTATATGTCCCAGATCCTTCTGGCATTGGTTGCGCTGGCAAATCTGATCGTGTCCTTTACAAAGGCAGTGGCATCTGCGGGCCGGATCAATGAGGTCTTTGCACTGGAGCCGGGAATCAGGGACGGTGAAGGAGCACAAGAAGGGGGAAGTCTGCATCCGGACGAGCATGACAGGGAGCAGTCCAATGTGCCGCGTGTTGAGATGAGGAACGTTACCTTTTACTATCAAGGCAGCAAGGTGCCTGCCCTGTCTGATATTACATTTACCGCGGCAGAAGGGGAGACTATCGGGATCATCGGAAGTACCGGTTGCGGCAAGAGCTCCCTGGTGAATCTGATCCCCAGATTTTACGATGTGAACGAAGGACAGGTTCTTGTCAATGGGATCGACGTAAGAAAATGGAAATTAGATGAACTGCGTGATAAAGCGGGAGTAGTTCCGCAAAAGGCTGTTTTGTTCCACGGTACTATCCGTGATAATATGCAGATGGGAAAAGAGGGGGCCACGGATGAAGAGATCAGAAGTGCCCTGAAAACCGCACAGGCACTGGAAATCGTAGAATCAAAACCAGAAGGTCTTTATACCATGGTCAGTGAAGGCGGGAAAAATCTTTCCGGCGGACAAAAGCAGCGTCTTACGATCGCCAGGGCACTGGTGCGCAGGCCTCAGATATTGATTCTGGACGACAGCGCTTCCGCCCTGGATTTTGCCACAGATTCAAGGCTTAGGAGGGCGCTTCTGGAGGATACACCGGGCATGACGGTATTTATCGTATCCCAGAGAGCAGCCTCCATCATGTATGCAGATAAGATCATCGTACTGGAAGACGGCAGGATCGCAGGCTTTGGAACGCATGAGGAGCTTATGGCTTCCTGCGGGGTATATCAGGAAATCTGCTATTCCCAGCTTTCGAAAGAGGAGGTGCGTTAGGATGGCAGGAAAAGACCAGACAACAAGAAAGATATTGCGTTTGATCAGGCCGTATATGCATTACCTGATCCTGTCACTTTTATTTGCGGTGATTTCGGTGGCCCTGACTTTATATGCCCCGATTCTGACCGGAAATGCGATCGACTATGTGCTTGGAAGGGGAAAAGTAGATTTTGCTTCTATTTTCAATATCTTAAAGACCCTCGCGGTAGTCATCCTGATCACGAGTGTGGCGCAGTGGCTGATGAACCTGTGTAATAACACCATTACCTACCGCGTGGTAAAGGATGTCAGAACGCGTGCTTTTGCACAGCTGCAGATCCTTCCGCTCAAATATATCGACAGCCATCAGTATGGTGAGACGATCAGCAGGATCATCACAGATGTGGAACAGTTTTCCGACGGACTGCTGATGGGATTCACACAGCTGTTTACAGGAGTTGTAACGATTTTGGGAACGCTGATCTTCATGCTTTCTATCAATGTGAGGATCGCGCTTGTGGTCATATTGATCACGCCTGTCTCATTGTTTGTGGCCAGTTTCATTGCCAAGAGGACATACACCATGTTTAGGGCGCAGTCTGAGGCACGGGCAGAGATGACTTCTCTGGTGGATGAGATGGTGGGCAGCCAGAAGGTGGTCCAGGCCTTCGGATACACAGACCGTGCATTGGAGCGCTTTGATGAGATCAATCAGAAGCTCCAGAAGGTCAGCCTTAAGGCGATCTTCTTTTCTTCCATCACCAATCCGTGTACCAGGTTTGTAAACGGTCTGGTTTACACCGGTGTGGGGATCGTGGGAGCGTTTACTGCCATGGGCGGTGCGATCTCCGTGGGACAGCTCTCCTGCTTCTTGAGCTATGCAAACCAATATACAAAGCCCTTTAATGAGATTTCCAGTGTGGTTACGGAGCTGCAGAATGCCTTTGCCTGTGCAAAGCGTGTTTTCGACTTTATTGAGGAGACACCGGAGATCCCGGATTCAAAGGACGCTGTTTCCATGGCCCAGGCAGACGGAAGCTTAGAACTTAAGGATGTCTCCTTCTCCTATAAAAAGGATGTCCCGCTGCTGACAAACCTGAAGTTAGATGTCAAGCCCGGACAGAAGATCGCGATCGTTGGGCCGACCGGATGCGGCAAGACAACCCTGATCAATCTTCTGATGCGTTTTTACGATGTGGATGCAGGACAGATCATCTTAAGCGGACATGACATCCGTGAGGTGACCAGAGACAGCCTGCGGGCTAATTACGGCATGGTCCTTCAGGATACCTGGCTGAAATCTGGCACAGTTGCGGAAAACATTGCATACGGACGTCCGGATACTCGGATGGAGGATATCATAGCTGCCGCCAAGGCGGCTCATGCCCACAGCTTTATAAAGAGGATGAAGCTGGGATATGACACCCAGATCCAGGAGGAGGGAGGCAATCTCTCCCAGGGGCAGAAGCAGCTTCTGTGTATTGCCAGGGTCATGCTGAATCTTCCCCCTATGCTGATCTTAGACGAGGCGACCTCTTCCATTGATACCCGGACTGAGATCAAAGTCCAGGAAGCCTTCCAGAGAATGATGGAGGGACGGACCAGCTTCATTGTGGCACATCGTCTGTCTACGATCCGTCAGGCCGATGTGATCTTAGTCATGAAAGAAGGAAATATTATAGAACAGGGTACCCACGAAGAACTTTTACAAAAAGGCGGTTTTTACAAAAATCTGTACGAAAGCCAGTTTGCACATTAAAAACATCCCCCTGCCGGTCTGATCAGCGGCAGGGGGATGTTTTTTCAGTACTATTTTGCGATCTTCTGTAATTCTGTGTTGATATAGGACATGACTGCTTCCACATTCAGTCCTTCCTTCGATGGCATTTTACTTCCAAGGCTTTCCAGGGTCTGGGTTCCCATGATTCCCAGCATAGATTTTTTGAGGTTCATGCCCATCAGGCTGCTGATGGCATTTACAAGCACGGTGCTGGCCTCATCATTTTTCAGGATGTCGTTCATCGGGTCCTTAATGGAGAAATACCCCTCGTGGAAGGTCAGCGGCCTGGACTGGGTCATATCTACATTATCGAACCAGTTTGTAACTCCTGTATTGGATTCGTCTTCTATGAGCACATAAGGAGCATAAGGCTCAGCCACTTTCTCGAAGCAGGCTGTATCAGTATATTGTCCGGCTTTTACAGTAACGGTGGTAAAGCTGTCTTTCAGTTCTACATTCTCGAATGCGAACACGCGGTTTCCTGATTTTTTCTCAGTAAAGACGCCATCCACATATAAGGAGACCTCCGGCTGATTGCTGTATACCTTTACTGTGATCTTATCCTGGGCACGCTTTGCGTAGCGTTTGCTGCAGATGTGAAGTACCGGGGCCTCACTCCAATATGCCTGATATAAGAAGAAGCTGTCCTTCTTGATTTTGCGGTCCAGTGTCATAAGCCCCTTATTATTTCTTCCGGCTACGCCGCCCTCATCTCTGGCGTCACATCCAAAGTCGAACATGTTCCAGATATGGGTAGCCCACAGCCAGGGACGCTCATCAATAACCTGTGCCATGTGCTCGTGGTACGCAGCCTGGTATTCTTCGCTGTAATCCCCGCCTTTTGGTGTATCGTTGTGGTAGGTGATGATCCCCTCACAGCCGTACTCGGAGATTCCGAGTGCGCGGTCAGGATGCATCGCATGGAAGGCATCCAGCCATTTCTCATTATCCTCAAGCACGCCCTGGTACCATCCGAAGTAGTGATTATAGCTGACTACACTGGTGATCTGGTTCTGCTCGTCCTCCATTGGGAGAGCGGAAACCTGTGCCATGGTTGTCAGTCTGGATGGGTCAAGCTCATGGGCAAGCCGGTTTAATTCTTTTAAGTTTTTCACAAGCTGCGGATTGGATTCTCCGATGGTGATCTCGTTTGAGATACCCCAGAAGCAGATACAGCTGTGGTTATAATTCTGCATGATCAACTCGGTCATCTGGCTGATGCAGTTCTGATGCGCAGCAGGCAGCGGGTTCATGGAGGAGATAAATGGGATCTCCGCCCAGATGATGAAGCCCATCTCATCGCATATGTCATAGAAATCCTGGCTGTGCTGGTAATGTGCCAGACGGATCGTATTTGCTCCCAGCTCCTTAATAAGCTGTGCGTCCTCTAAGTGCTCCTTGTACGTCAGTGCATTGCCAAGGTCCAGACGGTCCTGATGGCGGGAAACACCACGCAGCGGGGTTAGGATGCCGTTCAAATAGAAGCCCTTCTGCGGGTCCACAGAAAAGCTGCGGAAACCGTGTCTGACCTTCACTTCATCCAATACCTCGTTATGGCGTACCAGCACAGCATCTACTGTGTAGAGATACGGATCTTTCACTCCCTGCCACAGATGTGGTTCCATAAGGAGAAGCTTGGCAGTGGTATCCTTTTGGGCTGGTCTTGCGGCAGAAGCGATCGGATTTTTTTCCTGATCATAGATAGTAAAAATTACCTGATCCATTTCCTGGGGGTCTGTGACATAAGCATGCAGAGTCACCTTTGCCTGCTTTTCCTCTGTAATCTTTGAGGTTACCGTGATTCCCTGGGAACCGTAGTGATCCAGGTCAAAGTGAGTTTCCGGAACGGTGATCAGATTTACACCGCGGTAAAGTCCGCCGTAAAATGTAAAGTCTGCCATCTGCGGGTAAATCTGATCCTGATGCTGGTTCGTCACCATGACAGACAGGACGTTTCCAGAGGCCTTGAGGAAGGTGGTGATATTCGCGCGGAAAATGCTGTAGCCGCCTTCGTGTGCAGTGACCTTCTGGCCGTTTACATAAGCCTCACAGGCTGATGCAGCAGCAAGGATCTCTATATAAGTCTGTGTGCCGGGCTTTAGTACCGGCAGTTCCAGATTCTTTACATACCAGCAGACACCGCGGTAGTAGTCAGCACCTCCGTCCTGTCCGTCATAACGGTTCCAGCAGTGGGGCAGGGACACAGATTCCCAGCTTTCATCCACGGAGACTGGAACCTGCTCCTTCGGTCCTTTTGAAAAGAACCAGTTATTTTCTAATTTGTAATCGTTTCGCATAGGAAAGCCTCCATTTATCATCATATTTTATGGTGTCATTTTAACATTTGAAGTAAATAGCGGTGAGTAAAATTATTATAGAATACCGTACAATTTTTCGCTATTTTATCAGCCTGTCGGTTAAAACTACTGGTTGGAATATGGAACCAGGTTTTCGCGGTATTCTTTTGGCGTCTGCTGGACATACTTTTTAAAGGTTTTTGTAAAATAATTTACGTCCGGGATCCCGCAGTACTGGGCAATGGTCTGAATCTGCATCTTGGTCGTATTTAAAAGGAATACGGCATGTTCGATCCGTTTTCTGTTCACGAATTCCGTCAGAGGCATACCGGTCTCCTTTTTAAATAAAGTAGAAAGATAACTCGCCGTGACATTTAAGAAGTCTGCCTGTGCTTTTAAGCTCAGGTCTGCGGTCAGGTCATAATCGATCCTTGTCAGTACTTTTCTAATCAGGAGGGAATACCCCTTCATAGAATGATTTTTAACGAGAAGGCAGTATTTACGCACCATCTCCTGCTGCAGGGCATATCCCGCCTCCACAGAATTGATCAGTTCGATCTTCTTGGCAAATTTGGTGGACAAGCTGTCAATGTGCAGAGGATGCACTGCTCCGGCCTCGGCACCTTTTCTAAGCAGCGTGTTCAGGATGATGGTATAATTTTTCATATTGCGCACAGGATCTGCAACACGGTCTTCGATCCCCTGGTTAGAGTAATTGCTTACCATCATCTCGGCTTTGTGTAACAGTCCCTGTGAGACAGCCTGGATCATACGGTTTTCAGAGGCATACCGCTCTTCCAAGACCTGCATGCTCAAAAAGGCATCCTCGGGTTCATAGCTTTCAGGACGCATGGCAAGTGCTTCAGTGTCACGGGAGATGGTGCGCTGTGTACTTTCATATGAAAAATTTTCAAGGCTTCCCCAGATCTTCTCTCCAAATGTATTGACAAGCACTAACAGGGTGGATTCATCCGGAACAAAAGGCAGGTCCGTATAAAATTTTTCAAGCTGTGGAAGCAGACGTGCAGGAATGAAAAGACGTTCTGCACAGCTGGAGACTACACGCAGAGGGTGCTGTGAATTGGTATATGGCCCGATGATCAGAAAACGCGATTGTGTATCCGGAAGCTGGAAAAAGATGTAGCTGCACAGATATTCATCGGTAACGCGGTAAACGGTATTAGACTTGTTGTCTTTCAATGGTTCGTGAAAAAGATGGGTGTAGTCAGGCTCTGAGAAGAGCAGACGCCTCAGCCCCAGATCAAATTCAGGAATAGAATGGTCATTTACATCAAGTACGTTGTTAGTTAAATGAAAATTTTCCAACAGTTTCCTGAAAAAATTCAATTCTGATTCGTAGTGCATAGAATTCCTCCTTTTTACTAATTCTATTCTACCAATTTAGTCTTACCATTAATAGTAATATTATCTGGTTTTATCGTACGATTTTTAGCTTATTTCAAAAGCTGATAAAAAATAGACGGATATTGACAAAAATTATACTCACTGTATATCAGAAAAATCTTTAAAATAGCCAGTACAAAGAAGGAGGAGATCATTATGTTAGAGTATTCAATGCTGTATCCAAAAACTACCAGGTCCAGAAGGGCCGTGTGCATGGATGGAATGTGGAATTTCCAATTAGATGAGAAGGAAGAGGGTTCTGCATCCGGATGGTGTGAAGGACTGCCGAAGCCGGATCAGATTCCGGTGCCTGCAAGTTTCCAGGATTTTTACACTGACAAGGAGATCCGCGAATATGCCGGAGATTTCTGGTATGAGAAGGAGATGTTCATCCCGGGCGAATGGGAAGGAATGAAGGTATTCGTGCGTTTCGGATGTGCTACCCACAGAGCGGAGGTTTTTGTAAACGGAGTGAAGGTGACAGAGCATGAAGGTGGTTTCCTTCCATTTTCAGCAGATGTGACAGACATCGTACGTTACAATATGCCGAATAAAGTTGTGGTAAAAGTAAATAATGAATTAAGAGTGACAAATATCCCGGTTGGAACAACCGTTACTTTATCCAATGGAAAGAAGATGGCAAAGCCATATTTTGATTTCTATAATTATTCAGGCCTTCAGAGAAGCGTATATCTGACAGCCGTTCCACAGGAGTATGTGTTTGACATCACAACGGATTATGAGCTTTGCGGAAAAGATGCAAAGGTCTCATATAAGATCGTGACCACAGGGGAGCATAACGTGGAAGTGGAATTGATCGATGAGGATGGCTGTGTAGCTGCATGTGCACAGGGAAAAGAGGGAATCCTGGAAGTAAAGGATGCACACCTGTGGGAAGTGCGCAATGCTTATCTTTACCGTATGCAGGTGCGGATCCTGGATGGGACCCAGATCCTGGACGAATACGAGGAAGAAATCGGTATCCGTACGGTAGAAGTAAAGGATACAAGCATCCTTTTGAATGGAAAGCCTGTTTATCTGAAAGGGTTTGGAAAGCATGAGGACAGTGATATCGTAGGCCGCGGATTCAACATCGGAGTCATGAAGAGGGATTTCGAGCTGATGAAATGGATCGGAGCCAATTCCTTTAGAACTTCACACTATCCATACAGTGAGGAGATTTATAAAATGGCAGACCGCGAAGGCTTTCTGATCATCGATGAGGTGCCGGCAGTCGGACTGTTCGAGAGCCTGATGAATTTTATGGAAGCAAGTACCGGAAAACAGACTGCATTTTTTGAAAAGGAGACGACCCCTGTCCTGCTTAAGAACCATCTTTCGGCAGTGGAGGAGATGATCGCAAGGGATAAGAATCATCCGAGCGTCATTGCATGGAGCCTTTTAAATGAGCCGGAGACAACAAGCGAAGCAGCTGTTCCTTACTTCAAGGAAGTGTTTGATAAGGCTCATGAGCTGGATGTCCAGAAGCGTCCAAGAACCTTTGCCCTGGTCATGAATTCCGTACCGGGCGTCTGCAAATGCCACCAGTTCAGTGATATTGTAGCATTGAACCGCTACTACGGATGGTATGTAAAGGGCGGATATGAGATGATCGATGCAAGGGAAATGATGATCAAGGAGATGGAAGGCTGGAAAGCAATGAATCTGAACAAACCGTTTATCTTTACGGAGTACGGTGCAGATACACTTGGTTCTGAACATAAGCTTCCATCCGTGATGTGGAGTCAGGAGTATCAGGATGAGTATTTAAAAATGACCCATGAGGTATTTGATTCCTTTGATTTCGTAAAAGGAGAGCAGGTCTGGAACTTTGCGGATTTCCAGACAACTGAGGGGATCATGCGTGTCAATGGCAACAAGAAGGGAATCTTCACACGGCAGAGACAGCCGAAAGATATCGCATATAAGCTGAAAGATCGTTGGGAAAACCTTCCGGTTGATTTTAAAGGATAATGAGGAGGAGAATCATGAATAACGAAAGTAATGTACGCCCATTTGGGATAAGAGATAAGATCGGTTATATGTTTGGTGATTTTGGAAATGACTTTACATTTATCTTTGCAAGTTCATTTCTGATGATATTCTACACAAAGGTATGGGGAATCAGTGCAGGGCTGGTAGGTGTGCTGTTTTTGGTAGCACGCTGTATCGATGCATTCACAGATGTTACGATGGGACGTATTGTTGACCGTGTAAAACCTGCAAAAGACGGCAGGTTCCGTCCGTGGATCCGCCGCATGTGCGGACCTGTTGCGATCGCCAGCTTCCTGATGTATCAGTCAGCGCTTGCAGATGCTTCCATGACAGTAAAGATCGTATATATGTTTGTGACGTATATTTTATGGGGAAGTATTTTCTATACCTCCATCAATATTCCTTACGGTTCCATGGCATCTGTCATCAGTTCTGATGCAGATGACAGAGCATCTCTGTCTACGTTCAGAAGTGTTGGTGCTACTCTGGCAGGCCTGGTGATCAGTGTTGGCGCCCCGCTGCTCGTGTATACCACAGATGCAGCAGGCAACCAGATCGTGGAGGGACCGAGATTCACAGCGATTGCCGGTGTATTTGCTGTATTAGCAGTAGGATGCTATCTTCTGTGCTACTTCCTCACAACAGAGCGCGTGAAGACAGAGCCAGACCAGAACGCACCGCAGGTGAGCTTTGGACAGACCATTAAGACATTAGTGACAAACCGTGCCCTTCTGGGAATCATCGCGGCTGCGATCTTACTGCTTTTGGCATCCCTGCTGGCACAGTCTGTAAACCAGTATGTGTTTGTTGACTATTTTAAAAACAAAAACGCTTTATCCATCATGGGACTGGCAGGAATCGTGCCTATGCTGTTCCTGGCCCCGTTTGCAGTGCCGATCACAAGAAAGTTCGGTAAGAAAGAGGTTGGAGCAGTGGGCTGTATCCTCGGCGGAATCGCATGTCTTGTATTGTTTTTCCTCCATACAAGCTCTGTTGCAGTCTTTATCGGAATTAATATTGTCGGATACTTTGGATTTGGTATTTTCAACCTAATCATCTGGGCATTCATCACAGACGTAATTGATGACCAGGAAGTGAAGACACACCAAAGAGAAGATGGTACAATTTATGCGGTATACAGCTTTGCAAGAAAGATCGGACAGGCGCTTGCAGGCGGACTTGGCGGATTTGCACTTGGCTTAGTTGGATATGACTCCAGCGTACAGGTACAGTCACAGGCAGTTGCAGACGGAATCTACAACATTGGAACACTGGTTCCTGGAATCCTTTATATTGGCGTAGGGCTCTGCCTGATCTTCATCTATCCACTGAATAAGAAGAGAGTAGAAGCTAACGTTTCAGAACTGAAAGCAAGAAGAGAAGCTTAAATATATAGGTTTAACTGAAGCATATATGAAAAACAGGAAATACTGCCGGGAAAGCAGTATTTCCTGTTTTTTATGATATAGGAAATTCCTCCGGGGGATACACGCGCCATGAGCATAAGCAGCAGGCAGTACGAGCCTTTATTTGGGGGCACTCATTGCTTCGTGTTCCTGCCTGATCTCTGCAAAACATTCCTGAGCTGTCCAGAACTGGTTGGTCGGTGTGAGGACGGCTTTGTATGGGAAGGGACCGGCACCGCTTTTTCTTAAGGCAGCTAGTGCCATATTCAGTCTGTTGTCATCGAAAAAGGCAAAGACAAACATCGTGTCCGGCAGGTCCTCACCGGTCCAGGCTTCTTTCGCGGGAACCGCATCCTTAATACCTGCCAGTACGCCCAGCGGCTGGCTGTAGTCTTCTAAAGCTACCTTCTTAAGCCGAATGTGGAGTGGGAAAAGTGCCATCTCGATCTTTAATAGTGTTTCTTTTTCTGGTGCATGAAATAATAATATCGTTTCTTTCATAATATAAATCCTCCTGCTGGTTTTTATTGTAACCTATTTAAGAAAATAAAAACAGGGTAAAATCAGAGTTTAAAATTGGAAAAAGATTATCCTTGACAAATGAGTAACAAAGATTTATATTTGTACTAACACAATAGTACAAAGAGGAGGAGGGAGATTATGATTGAAATCAGGAATCTTACCAAGATCTATAAATTAAACAAGAAGCAGATGAAGGAATCGAAGACTACAAATCCGATCAAGACTGCTGTCAATGATTTAAGCCTGTGTGCAAAGCCTGGTGAGATCTACGGGCTTCTGGGACCGAATGGAGCAGGAAAGACGACCACACTGCGCTGTATCTCTACGATCATCAGGCCGACGAAGGGTGAGATCTTTGTGGGGGGGCACGAGGTACAAAAGGAGCCGGAGAAGGTCAGGGAGAAGATCGGCTTCCTCACAGGGGATATCAAGCTGGATCCGCAGTTTTCAGTAGACTATATGTTCGATTTTTTTGGCAGGCTGCATCAGATACCGGAGGATCAGCTGAAGGCCAGGAAGAAGGAGTTATTTACATACTTTGGGATCCAGGATTTTTCACATAAGAAGATCAAGGAGCTTTCAACAGGTATGGCACAGAAGGCGGCAATCGCAGTCTGCCTTGTCCATGATCCTGACATTGTGATCTTTGATGAGCCGACTAACGGACTGGATGTTATTACGGCCAGAAGTGTGACCGATTATTTGAAGAAGCTGAGGGATGAAGGGAAGCTGGTAATCATCTCCACCCACGTAATGTCAGAGGCAGAGAAGATCTGCGACAGGATCGGTATCATTATTGATGGCTGTAAGGTCGCAGAGGGAAATCTGGAGGAGCTTCTGCATGAGACAGATGCAGAAGACCTGGAAGATGCTTTCTTTGAATTTTACAGAAGTATAAAGGGAGGGAACTAAGATGAGCGGAATCAAACAGATTTGCGGAAAAGAACTCGCAAGAGTATTTAAAGATACGAAGATGATCCTATCGGTATTCCTTCTTCCAGTGCTGGTTATGGTAGGTATTATGACACTGGTCAGTAACTTAAGTATGAATGCCCAGAAGGATGTGGAGGAGCACAGCTCCATCGTATATATTCAGAATGCACCGGAGGGATTCGAGGATTTCTTAAAAGAGGCAGGTCAGGACTGTAAAGTATCTGCAGTGAGTGACCGTGCGAAGACAGAGACGATGATCAGAAATGGCGAGGCAGACCTGCTGATCGAGTTCCCGGAAGGCTTCCAGGATGCGGTGACGAATTACAATGCAGGGGATCTGGTACCTCAGATCAAGACCTATTACAATCCTTCCGAGGATTATTCACGGGCTGCTTATAATGCGATCTCCACCGGAGTTCTTGAATCTTACCGTGAACTGCTTCTGTCACAGCGCGTAGATGATATGGATGGTCTGACAGTATTTACAGTGAATTCCGACAATCCGGATATGGTGATCCAGGATGAGGAAAAAGCAGGCGGCAAGGTGCTGGGTATGATGCTTCCTTACTTTGTAACGATTCTTCTGTTTGCAGGGGCAATGGGGATCGGAACGGATATGGTGGCAGGAGAGAAAGAGCGCGGAACAATGGCAAGCCTGCTTGTGTCTCCAATCAAGAGAAGCTCCATCGTATTAGGAAAGGTATTTGCATTGATGATCATCTCTGGTATATCCTCTGTTGTCTATGTGGCGGCCATGGTTGCGTTTATGCCGCAGATGATGGGCGGAATGGGAGCCGGTGATACGGGACTGAACCTGACACTGAATCCGGGGCAGATCGCGATGCTCGCTTTCCTGCTGATCTCGATCGCATTCTTATACTCTGCTTTGATCGTACTGGTGTCTGTGTTCGCTAAGACGGTAAAGGAAGCAAGCTCCTATATCATGCCGGTCTACATGCTGGTATTAGTGCTGGGGATTACGACGATGTTTACAACGAAGGCGCCGCAGGACTGGACGTATGCGATACCGATCTATAACACCTCGATCACACTGCAGGGGATCCTGACACAGGAGGTGACCATGATGCAGTACGGTATGGCATTAGGCGTGACCTTACTGCTTGGGGCAGTTTTAATCGGAGTGATCGCAAAAGCATTTGAGAGTGAAAAGGTAATGGCGATCTAATCTGCACAGATCTTGATGAGTCCGCATATGGTAACAGTAAGAGAAGCTGTTACTGTGTGCGGACTTTTAATTCATGACCATAGAAAGTTCGCACAAGCGTGCTTTCTATCGTTTGGCAAAAGCAGGGAGATGTTGTGATGAGATTATGTGAGCTGCGGGAAAAAGAAGTGATCAATGTGTGTGACTGCAAGAGGCTCGGCTGTGTTGTGGATGTAGATATTGATATTAAAGATGGAAAGGTGCTGGCGATCATCATTCCCGGGCCGGGGAAAATCTGCGGTTTCCTGGGGACGGACTGCGAATTTGTGATACCGTGGCACTGCATTAAGAAGATCGGGCCGGACATCATATTAGTAGAAATGCATGAGGATAAGTTCCTGCAAAAGTTCTGATGAGGGCAGTTGGAATTTCATTTTATTTCGTATTTCAAAATACCGAAAAATACCGAAAAACGTGAGAATTTCTTCTATATTAATGTGGAACATCAACTAGACACTATACAAGATATTGTGTATAATGAGTGCAGAATTTGGAGAAAGGCGGAATATATTATGAAATGTCCTTATTGCGGCAATCCAGATACAAGGGTAATCGATTCAAGACCTGCGGAAGATAATAATTCCATACGCAGAAGACGCTCCTGTGATGAATGCGGCAAGCGGTTTACTACCTACGAGAAGGTAGAGACTATCCCGCTGATCGTGATCAAGAAAGATAACAACAGGGAACAGTATGACCGGGCAAAAATAGAACACGGGGTGTTAAGCGCCTGTTACAAACGCCCGGTTCCGGCATCAGAGATCCAGAAGACGATCGATGCCATTGAACTGGAGATCTTTAACCGGGAGGAGAAGGAGATCCCAAGCAGAGAGATCGGGCAGATCGTGATGGACAAGCTGATGATGCTCGATCCGGTGGCATATGTGAGATTTGCTTCTGTGTACCGGGAGTTTAAAGATGTGAATACATTTATGTCGGAGCTTAAAAAGTTTTTGGAGTAGGAGAGAAGGAAGAAGCAATCCTGATGAGGGTATCAGGGTTGCTTTTTTATGATATAGGAAAATCCCTTGGAATTTCCTATATCATAAAAAACTCCGGGGGATGTGCGCTGCGGCGTAAGTTGTAGAGGCCGCGGTGCGGATGCCGCAGGCGCGGGGCCCACAAGCGAAACTCTTTCTGATAAACCAGACCTATTTTGAAATAGCACAGGTCCCAGTAAATATGAAGTAAGGAAAATCGTGCCACAGTTTGTTGACAGTGAGGTTGATGGAGAGGATTGGTATTATAATAGATGTCAGAAGAACAATATGCACATTGTACAAAAAGGAATGATGGGGGTGGTAATATGCTGCATATTTCAATTTGTGATGACGAATCTGTGATTGCAGAACAGGTTAAGAAGTTGATCCAGGAGGAATTATCAAATCAACAAATAACGGCTTATATAGAGGTATTCTCAAATGGTGGAGAATTCCTTGAACAGTATGAGGTAAGGGATAATGAGTTAATCTTTCTTGACATGGATATGCCGGTAAAATCAGGAATGGATGTAATGAAAGAGTTAGAGCCGTTAAGTAAGAATAAAAATATCATACTGCTTACGAACCATGATAATCTGATTCTAGAATCGCTTTCTTTTTGTCCGTTTCAGTGTATCAGGAAGAAAAACATGGAGAAAGATATACCCAAGGCTCTGCGGCAGTATATGAAGGAAAAACTTAGGCGTGAGGAAATGATCGAGTTTGTGGAAAAGGGGGCTGCATATCATGTAAAGAAAGAGGAAATAGAATATCTTGAAAAGTACAGGCATCATGTTATTGTTCATCTTATAAGTAAAGAACCTATGACAATAAGAGGAAAGATGCAGGAGTATGAGGTCGCTCTTTCCGGCAGCGGTTTTTTGAGGATACATTCCGGTTATATTGTGAATCTTGATAAATGTTTTTCCATAGAAAAGAATGAGATGGTCCTGTATTCTGGCATCAGGCTTCCTATAAGCAGAGACAGGCAGAAGCTGGTAAAAGAACAGTTTACGATTAGCAGGAGAGATTGAGATGGAATGGGGCATGAATTTAATCGGACAGATGCTAAGTATGCTGGAGATTCTGATTATTGTGGAGTTTCTAATTAGGTTTCTGGGATGGAAGAGGAGAGTATCTTACAGGAAAATATGGACATGTGTGCTTGTAGTGCTTCTGTATCTGGCAGTGCAGTTTAATGTTATGTCGAGGCACAGTCATGTAATCGTTCTTTTCACATACTTTCTGATTCTTTTTACATTTAGTTACTTACTTCTGGAACAAAAGTGGGAAGTTCGGCTTTTAGTTTGTTTATTTCCACTTATGGTAATAGCAGTGATAGATATTTTGGTTATACAAGTTTTTGCTTTTGCCAGTGAAAGGACAGTGTATTTGTTTTTAGAGAATGAAAATGGGTATCTACTGTTGGCTGCGTTTTTAACTAAAATCATCCTTTGGTATTCACTGAGAAGGATACGTTTGTTTTACAAGCGAAATGTCATCAACCTTACTAAGAAATTTTATCTGATCGCTAATATATTGATTATGTTAAATATTAGTATAGAAGTACTGCTCTTTTATGTCATAAATTCAGGTGTGTACAATTTGACAGTCAATACAATATTAATTGCTGTTTCAGCAGGTATGGTTTTGATCAGCATTTACATAGGATATTCCATATTCAAAATCAGTGATCAGGATAATAAGCTGCTGAAATTTGAACTGATACAACTGCAGACACAGGAAAAGGAGAAACAAATTAAAGAATTCAAACGATCCTATACACGGATTCGTCAGTTTATACATGATTATAAGAATCACTGTATGAGCATGCAGACGCTTTTAGCAGATGGGAAGTATGAAGAACTGGATAAATATTTACAAAGTATAACTGGCAGATACCTTGAAATGAACTGTGAGTTTGTGAATACTAATAATCCCTTAATAGATTCCATAGTTAACACAAAGATATATCAATGTAAAGAGAATAAAATAGATATCGCATGCACGATTTCAGGTGACATCAGTCTTTGGAATAAAATAGAAATTGGAATTATTCTTTTTAATCTGCTGGATAATGCTATTGAGGCCAGTATGAAGGAGCAGGAAATTAGAAAGATAGATTTCATACTTAAGAGGGAAGAGGGGGTATCTAATATTACAATAAAAAATAGAATCAGCAGATCAGTGCTGGACAGTAACCCTCAATTACATTCAGACAAGGAAGATCAGGAGATGCATGGAGTCGGTCATACAACAGTGATCGAGCTGGCAGAGGAGCTAGGTGGGGTAGTAGAATACTATGAAGAGGATTCTAAATTCTGTGCACATGTATTTTTGCCTTTATAATAAGATTGGAAAAGAGATGGAGAAGAGCTCTCCATCTCTTTTTTGTGCAATTTGTATGCTAACAATGCGAAATATGACGTTTTAACGGCATTTTGTACCAAAAAGGTTGTCGTATAAACCATAAAAAGTTAAGATTTCGTTTAAAGGAGTGAATAGGCATGATTCGTTACGGGGCAAGAAAAATAGCAGTTCTTTTTTTAAAGGAAGACATAATCAATGAGGACGATAAAGAAATTTATGAATACGGTTTGGAATTGCTGATATCCACAGTGATTAATCTTTTATTGGTGCTGATGCTTTCCAGCTTTTTTCGAGACATTGGACAAGGAATCTTGTATTTTTTAGTATTGGCAACACTGAGGCCATATGCTGGTGGTTTCCATGCCTCATCTTATACCAGATGTGGATCACTGTACTGCATTATATTCATTATAATAGCCTGTTTTTCACGTTTTTTGAATTATTTTGAAATAAATCCCGCATTATTTTTGCTGGTTTTATTGATAAATCTATGTGTAATCCGGAAGTATGCACCGGTTCTTCATCGGAACAAATTAACTGATGAAGAGAAAATGCATGCAAAGAAGAAGGCAGTAAGCAGATGCATGGTGTGGATCATACTGGCTATGGCAATCTGTCGGATTGGCCAGATATGGACATATACGATTGTTCTGTCAATTACTGCTATCACTGCTTTAATGGCAGTAGGAAAAGGAATGGAGGAAAGAAGACATGAAAAAGGAGACTAAGAAAAACGTATTGGGCAAAGTGGCAAAGATATCTGAAGAAATGGCTTTGAGGGGAGGGGGACTTCCTACACTATTTGGCCTCTATGAGCCTGAAATCCCAGAAAAGGTAAAAAAATTAAGCAAGAAAAATAAAAGATAGGCACTGGCACCACCAGGTTTACCAGTAAAACCACGCCGCGGGATTTATTAACCAATTCATGAGGGAGGACACGAATGAAAAAGAAGCGAATCTTTAGAACAGCCGTGAGTTTATTTATGGCAGTGATTTTAGCCGGGCAGGGGACTGGCCCTGTGTTTGTATATGCAAAAGATATGATTGAGAATGCCCCAAGAGAAGTCACAATGGAGCAGCCTGAGGCAATATCGGATGTACAGGAAGTTCTTGATGAGGGGGATGTAGCAGGAACAGGCGAGCCTGCCGGTCAGACTGAAGAGCCAAAGGCAGAAGAACCGCAGCCAGAGGAACCACAGCCAGAGAAACCCAAGACAGAAGAATCACAGCCAGAGGAACCTAAGGCAGAGGAACCGAAGCCGGATGCGCAGGACAGCACGGAGAATCCAGATGCCAGGGATGAATCTGCTGATGAAAAGAAGACAGAAGAGGACGGTAAGAAGGAACCGGTAGAACTAAAAGAGCCGGAAGACTATTATCCGATTCCAGAAGAACCGGAGGGTGAATTAATAGATTACAATGAGACATCTAAGACTTACAAGCAGGCGGACGGAGAATATCTGACTCAGTTCGGCGG
The DNA here is from genome assembly GCF_058819085.1 of Faecalicatena sp. Classification (NCBI taxonomy): domain Bacteria; kingdom Bacillati; phylum Bacillota; class Clostridia; order Lachnospirales; family Lachnospiraceae; genus Faecalicatena; species Faecalicatena sp. Next base: position 8,668 of record NZ_JBZUUL010000039.1, on the reverse strand, counting down.
CTATATGGGTGTCTATGAAGATACAGACGGGGAACTGAAAAAGGTAGACAATAACCTGGTGGAACCAAAGACCCGCAGTGCTGAGGGAGCCGTGGTGAATCAGGCAAATGACTATCAGGTGACCCTGCCTAAGAATATCACAGAACAGGCGGGAGTCGTTCTGGAGAAGGAAGGAAAGCGTCTGGAGATCATACCTTTATCCGGAGATTACAGTCATCCTGTGATCAAGGACAATGCAGTTCTTTACAATCAGGTGCAGGAAGGAATTGATGTCCAGTATACGATTCTCGATAATAATATCAAGGAAGACATTGTTCTACAGAAGAAAGCAGAGATACCGGAGTATAAATATGAACTGGTATTAGATGGCTTAGAGGCAGTGGAAGAGGACGGAGTCATATGTCTGTATGAAGAAGGCAGCCGCGAAGAGACGATCTATGTCTTGGAAGCACCGATTATGATGGATGCCGCAGGAGCGATATCCATGAATATCACACTTTCCCTGCAGACAGAAGAGGGGAGAACCTATCTTGTTGTCACACCGGACCAGGAGTGGCTGAATAGCGAGGAACGCCAGTATCCGGTCAGAATTGATCCGACGACAGTTAATGTGACCAGAGAATATTTCAGCCTGATCGATGTGGAACAGGGCGCACCGGATACGATTGTGGGAGATAATGGTTTTCCGTATGTAGGATATGATGATGGAATTGTATCTGGAAACCTTATCACAAAGGGTGCCATGCTGATGATCTGCAGGACTTATGTCAGAGTAAACTATGACTTTGCAGAGATTCCAAAGGACTCCAAGATCGACAGCGCTACCTTTTCGGTCAGCCAGCTGACAAACTTCGGCGATGGATCAGCAGAATTCGGATTGTACCGTGTAGATTCTGAATGGGCGGATGATATCACCTGGATCCATCAGCCGGCAGAACATACCTTTATTGATGTACAGAATTCAAAACCAGTAGCAAATGAGTATATCAATTATAATGTCAAGGACATGATCAATGACTGGATACAGGGAACGTATCCGAATCACGGCATGGTCTTAAAGGCAATTGACGAGGCCAGCGGACTTGAGGCTGCAATGCAGTGTGAAGTTATGAATAACAAGAATTCACCGTACGGTCCGAAGCTGACGGTGGAGTGGTCATCCGCAGAAGACCCGTTCCTGCGTGACATGCCGCTGGAAGATCTGTCCATACAGCTGCGGCCGATGACCGAAAAAAGCCCGGAAGGCAAGCTGCAGTTCGATGCGGTATTTGCAGACGGACTTTCCAAGAGCAAGTCAGTTGTAGAGTATTACCTTTCACCAGATGAAGATGATGCAGAGATTCATCTCGTAGCAGATGCCCAGGGAGAGTATAAATACCCGGATAACACAGAGTTTCTGGCGCAGTTTCCGAATGCCACAAAGTATAAGAGCAAAGATTCCAACTGGCAGAGCGCGCTGTATGCGGGGTTAAAGACAGATAAGCTCTACAAGATCAAGGCGATTGCCAGGAAGGATGACAAGAGCAGCGGCGAGAAGGAGAGTGACAGCTTTGTTATCTACAAAGTGAAGCAGTTTGACACATTCCCGAAGATCGCGAAGTATTATGGCGTACCACTTGTTGATATTATGAAGGATAACCATGTACAGGATACGCTTGTGATCGAAAACAATACGATCTTTATCCGCAATCCGAAGACGAATGAGCCTTACAGTCCGGAACCATTGTCTGATATTGACAAACGTAAGATTGACGGAGCACTTATGGGGCGCGGCCTGCATTGTGAATTTGGGTTTGAACCGGTCAATCTGAATACGGGCAACTTCTTCATGGAACAGGAGGATGCCGTACTTCCTGAGCTGAACGGGGAATTTTCTATCCGCCGCAGTTACAATTCTAAAGGAACAGATCAGAACTCCATGTTCGGACGTGGCTGGTCCTTTGAGTACGGGCAGGCTCTGAGCAAGGCTGAGGATGGCAGCATCATCTTTTCCAGAGGCGATGGCAGTTATCTCTTCATGGCTCCAAAAGGTGATGGAACCTATCAGGCGCCGGAAGGCTATCAGTATCAGCTGAAAGAAGTATCCTATGAAAACACTGACCATGATTATATCGGTTATGAACTGACTGACTCCGATAAGACAGTATGGTCCTTCGATAAGTATGGAATGCTGAGATATTGTACAGATATCAAAGGATTTAAGACGACTCTGGACTATGATGAAGAGTATAACCTGAAAAATATAACAACTCCGTCAGGTAAAGTATTTTCTTTCGAGCAGGACAAACAGGGATACATTACAGCAATCACACTTCCTGACGGATCAAAACTGACTTATCAGTATGACAAGCATCATAATCTGACAGAAGCTGTCAATGCAAACGGCAGCAGCCGTACTTACGCATATGATAAGAAGAACCGTATGACATCATGGAAGGACGAGAACGGCAATACTGTTGTGACCAATGAATACGACAAAGAAAACCGTGTGACTGCACAGACAGATGCAAATGGAAATCAGTCTACCTTCGCCTATGCGGATGGCCAGACAACAACGACCGACAATGAAGGCAATGTGACAGTTTACCATTATGACGATCAATACCGTACCACATCCATTGAATACCCGGATGGCAGTACGAAGAGCAGTACCTATGAAGGCAATCAGCTTTCCAGTCAGACTACGGCAAAAGGTACAGCATCTTATACTTATGATGGCAATGGGAATGTATTAAGTGAGACAAGGGAAGACGGAGCAGTACGCTCTTATACTTATAACGAACTGAATCTGCCGGTTTCTGTGACAGACTATGACGGTGCTGTCACCACCATGCAGTATGACGGCGCAGGGAATGTGACTTCTGTAACCTCACCGAACGGAGCAGTGACCACTTTTGCATACGATGAACTGCACCGCCTGGTATCACAGACCAATGGAAATGGTGTTGCGAACTCCTACGGTTATGATGGACCGAATCTGGTATCCTATACAGACGGCAATGGAAATACATGGGGCTTCTCCTATGATGCCATGGGACGGCAGACGGGGATGACTGACCCATTGGGACGCACCGTATCCAAGGTATATGATGCAGCAGGCAATCTGCTTTCCGAGACAGCAGGCGACGGATCGGTGACCTCCTATGGGATCGATCAGATCGGAAATATTCTGTCCATTACAGACCCGGTGGGAAATACAACAGGTTTCGAATACGATGCCATGTATAACATCACCAAAGGAATCCTGCCAAATGGCGGCGAGATGCTGTACACCTATAATAAGAACGGTCTGGAGATCAGCCAGACGGATCCGAAGGGAAATGTTATTGTTACAGAATACGATTCCATGGGACGTATTATCAGCAAGACAACAGAAGAAGCAGGAACCATCAGCTTTACTTATGATGCAGCCGGAAATATGACCGGGATGAAAGACGGCCGGGGATATGAGACGCTTTCCGAATATAACAGCCTGGGCCTTGTTACGAAAACAACAGATGCAAAGGGCAATGTTCTGACTTACAAGTACGATTCTGCCGGACATATCACAGAGACGAACTACCCGGATGGAAGTAAAGCATCTTATATCTATGATGCCATGGGGAATCTCGTATCGGAAACAGATGTGATGGGAGTGACAACATCCTATACATATGATGCATTAGGCCAGCTGTTGACAGCAACAGATGACAGTGGCAGAGCGCTGACTTATTCTTATGACAAGAACGGGAATTTGCTGTCAGCCACAAAGCCGGATGGCAGTGTCGTATCCTTTACCTATGATGCTGCAAATCAGCAGACAGCAGTTACAGATGAGGAGGGACGCACAGAAGCATACGGCTATGATGCAGCCGGTAGAGTGGCAGAGATCAAAGATGCTGCCGGATATACAAACACCATGGTCTATAATGGAAACGGAGAGCTGCTTGAATCCACAGACGGAAATGGGAATTCTTATAAGTTTACCTATAATGCATTGGGCAAGATGACATCCCTGACAGACAGCCTGGGGAATATCACAGCCATGAAGTACGATAAAGCAGGAAACTTAAAGCAGACGATAGATGCCTTAAAAGGGACCACCTCTTACCAGTATGATTCCAGAGGTAAAGTCATAAAAATGACGGATGCAATGGAGAATGTCTATACCTATACTTATGATAAGACAGGCAGCAATACATCCATGACTCTGCCGAACGGCGACACTGTGACGATGAAGTATGACCGACTGGGCCAGCTCAAAGAGGTAACCGATGTACAGGGAATGGTGATCAAGTATTCCTATGACAGCATGGGAAGAATGTTAAAAGCAGCCGACAGCGAAGGCCATTCCATGGAATACACCTATGATGCCGCAGGCAATGTGACAAGCCAGACCGATAACCTGGGCAGGACTGCCGTATATACCTATGATAAATATGGCAGACTGATTACGTTAGAAGAGGCAGACGGAAGTAAGACCAGTTACGAATATGATGTCATGGACAATATCATCGCCGTGACTGATGCCGAGGGACATAAGACGACATTTACCTATGATAAGGCCGGAAACCAGCTGACGATGACGAAGTCGGAAAAAGCAGTGTACCAGTATGCCTATGACCAGAGGGACCGGGTGATCTCTACGACAGATCCGATGGGGGCATCCACCACATTTAAGTATGACGGCAACGATAACCTGACCGAAGTAAAGGATGCCAATGGCAGCAAGACTGTTTATGGATATGACGGCAATGACAACCTGATCTCCCTGACGGACGGCAGAGGCAATACAACGACTTATCAGTACGATGCTCTTGGCAGGCTGATCTCAGAGAAGACACCGGAGGGAGCAGTCAGCGAGTACGCTTATGATGCATTAAGCAACCTGACGAAATACAAGGATCCGATGGAACTGATCACAGAATACCAGTATGATGTAGTCGGCAACATGATCAAGGAGATCTCTCCGAAGGGTGCAGAGACAGCATATGCATATGACAAGCATGGCAATCTGATCCGGCAGACAGATCCGATGGGTAATGTGACCTCCTATGAAGTCAACCAGACCGGTAACCTGACGAAGCTGATCCAGGCAGACGGAGGAGAATATACCTATCAGTACGACGCAGCAGACAGACTGAAAAAAGTGACCACACCGCTCGGATATGTGAAGAACTTCTCCTATGACAAGGTGGACAACCTGGTCAAAGAAACAGACAGCCTTAAACGGACTTCTTCTTACACTTATGATAAGCTTCACCACCTTCTGACCGGAAAAGATGCTCAGGACGGCGTGAATACTTATACCTATGATGAAAGAGGCAATCTGACAGCCGAGACAGATCCGCTTGGGCGTACCAGGCAGTATCAGTATGACCTGGCTGACAGGATGGTCAAGGCGCTGGACCCGCAGGGCAAGGTATCTGAGTATACTTACGATCCGGTCGGCAATCTGACGGCACTTACCAGACCAGGCGGGCGTACCACGAAGCTTAGCTATGACCAGAATTCGAATCTGACATCCATTACGGATCCGATGGGCTATGTGACGGCAGCAGTATATGATAAAGACAACAGGCTGACAGAAGAGATCGACGCATTAAAACAGAAAACTCAGTATGCATATGATCTGAACAGCCGTATCACAGCCGTTACAGATAAGACAGGCAGTACGGAAAAGTACGAATACGATCCGCACGGCAATATCACGACTATTACAGACAAGACGGGTGTGAAGACCCAGCTGGAATACGATAAGAACGATAATCTGGTCAAAGTAACGGACCCAATGGGCGGTGTGACCACTTACGCTTATGATTCCATGAATGAGATGACGGCCTTTACGGATGCGCTCGGCAGAACAACCGCGTATACCTATGATAAAGAAGGGAATCTGACAGAAAATAAGGATTCCTCAGGAAGAACCAAGGTCATGACATATGATGAGTCCGGAAGACTGATCTCCTATGTCTCACCAAGTGGAAAAAAGACCAGTTACGACTACGACAAACTGAACAACCTGATCGAAAAGTCCTATCAGGATGCCAAAGGCGAACAATCAGATACCTCTGCACAGTATGCTTACAATGCAGCAGGCGAACGGGTTTCCATGAAGGATGCAACAGGAAAGAGCACCTATGAATACGATGAACTGGGAAGACTTAAGAAAGCAGTCAATGGTTCTGGAAAAGAAGTGACATATGTCTATGATGAAGCCGACAACCTGAAAGAGATCGTATACCCTGACCAGACGAAGGTGGTCTACGAATATGACCTGAATGATAATCTGATCAAGGTGACAGACAACAATGGTAAGGCAACAGAATATAAGTATGATGCACTGAACCGGATGACAGAGACGATCCGCCCGAATAGCACAAAGACAACGGTAACCTACGATGCAGAAGACCGTGTTACCAAACTGGTCAATGAGTGTACGAAGTGCGGACAGGTCATTTCCTCTTATGCATATAAGTACAATGCTCAGGGATATATCGTAAGTGAAGAGGCATCCGAGCTGGAAGCAGGTACAAGGAAGCCGGTCAGCTATGAGGACTGGTATAACTGGGGCGGAAAGAAGGAAGAGGCAGATAAGGACTGCTGTCACCAGGAAAAGACGGTTCAGACGAACCGGACTTACGAATATGATGACAACTGGGAGCTGACCCGGTGTACAGAAAAAGAAAAGGGCGGTAAGACCACAGTCCACAATTACACTTATGATAAAGTCGGAAACCGCACGACCTATGAGAAGATCGAGGATGGAGTCCAGAAAGAAAAATACCAGTATAAATACAATGATGCCAACCAGATGGTCTCCAGAAAGAACTGCAGGATCTGGGGCGATAAGGGAATCAAGTATGAATACGACGGAGACGGAAACCTGATCAAGACCACAGAGAATTCCTATGATGATCCGGTCACCTATGAGTATACTGCCGAGAACAGGCTAAAAGTCGTAAAAAAAGGAAAGACCGTGCTGATGGCAGCCTTATATGATGGAGACGGCAACCGTGTATTCCAGATCGACAATACCTATGACTGGGAAGACTGCTATGGCGATGAGGTACTGATCCCTGAATCCCAGAGGACAGAGGATAAGAATACACCGAAGGAGAAGCTGGCAGAACTCATTCCAGGCGGAGCAGACACAAAGGGCTACACACTGACCGAGTACATCAATGATGTTACGCAGGAAAATACACAGGCACTTGCAGAATACAATGCAGACGACTCTCTGCGTCAGTCCTATACCTATGGAGAGAACAGAGTCAGTGTTGCGAAAGGCAAGGAAACGGGGTATTATTTATATGACGGACGCGCCAGCGTAACAGGCCTGATCAGCGATAAAGGAGCATTAACGAACAGCTATCGCTATGACTCTTACGGAAACCTGACCTCGGGAACACCGGATGCGGTGAACTACTATGGATATAATGCAGAATCCGCCAACACCAAGACCGGACTGCAGTATCTGCGGGCAAGATATTATGACCCGGCGACAGGAAGATTCATCAGTGAAGATACGGAAAGCGGAACGAAGGAGAATCCGCTGACAAGGAACTCCTATCTCTACGTGCTGAACAACCCACTCAACTACTGTGATCCTACAGGAAAGTTCTTTAAAGAATTATGGAATGGGGTCAAGAAGGCTGTTAAGAAAGTTGGAAATTTTGTAAATGAGCATGTTGTCAAGCCGATTAAAAAGGCTGTATCGTGGGTGGCTGATAAGGCTTCTTCTGCCGTAAAGGCTGTATCTAACTGGTGGGATAAGGTAACCGGTGGTAGCGGCGGCAAGGTGAAACGTGGGACACCAAGTCCTTCCGCAGCAAGCTATAATGGTAATCTTGGCAGCTATCCTGAGAATAATGGCGGTTCATCGTATCCTGCAAATATACAGCAAAAATCAGCTCTTATGAGTGATCAGGAGATTAGTCAGCTTGAAAGTGGATGGGGATTGACAGGAATCGAATTAGGAAGGTATTTTTCAGTAAAAAAGGAAGTCATAAAAGCAAAAGTAGAAAAAATGTACTGTCACACAAACAAGACAGTTAAAGATAAAGATGAACTTCGACAATATGAAGAGTTAATGATACAATACTTTAAGGAGAAAGAATTAGAAGAAGACGAATTAATGCAGAAATTTAACAAAAATAATCCATATGCAAAAGAGTATTATATAGATCCACTCTCAAAGAAAAAAGTATATTATGCTGATCTTCTTAAAGAAATTAGGAAACAAGAGGCTATTACATTGGAAGTAGAGGAGGCCGTAGAATATACAGCAGATGGAATTAAATCGCAAAATCTAAAAGATAAAACTTTAATACTTTTGGGTGGAACACTTACGGAGGCAGGGCCAGGATTACAATTGATTGCACAATATGCTAAAACATCGAGTCAGCAGGGAAAGCAGTTAGGAAAAGCAGAAGCGGAGTTAGGAGTGTCAATAATTAAGGACGCTTTTGGGAAATATGTGGGTAAAAAATATTCCGAAGAAATTAAAGAAAAAATGGACTTAGCTGACACGGTGGGTGATATAGTAAACTATGATCCAGAGGAAGTATTGGGTATTCAATATAATTCGGGACCAAATGTAAAGGGAGATGATGGAGGAAAGAGTCATTTTCTTATAAAAGCAGGAGATGTTGGAATTCTGTACAATGCTTATAGAAATCATGAATTT
>NZ_JBZUUL010000038.1:0-201502 GCF_058819085.1 Faecalicatena sp. | reverse complement strand
CGGACGCTCGCAGCAGACAAGGGAATGTCTATCAACGCATACATTCAAGACCTTGTCAGAAAAGACCAGTGCGGAATGTTCGACACGATGCAGGTTGCAGAAAAGAACAGGGAAATGATTTCCGGAATCACCGGAAACATGCACGACGGATATGACATCATATTCAAGGACGGTCATTCCTGTCACTGCCGGACGAAAAAAGATGTCCGGTCATGTATCATTGAATACTGCAAAGAAAAGGGTGATTGAATCGCCCTTTTTTCATGCAAAATGTGTCTTGCACAAGATTTCAAAAGTATTGCACAAGACACCTGTTTTCGTGTTAGTTACCTGTGCGTTACCTGTTAGTTACCGGAACATTTTCGTGTGTTTTGATGGTGTCTGATAGATTTTCAGAATATAAAGAAAACCCCGAAAATACTGGATTTTCGGGGTTTGTTGCTCTTTTTCGATATTCGGTTGAATTATCGTTTGCTGAACTGCGGAGCTCTACGAGCTGCTTTGAGTCCGTACTTCTTACGTTCTTTCATACGTGGATCACGTGTTAAGTATCCTGCTGATTTCAGAACCGGTCTGTATTCTGCGTCTGCTTCAAGAAGTGCTCTTGAAATTCCGTGACGGATTGCTCCAGCCTGTCCTGTGTATCCGCCTCCGTGTACGTTAACCAGTACGTCAAATTTGTCGATTGTACCAGTTGCTACGAGCGGCTGGCGAACAACAACTTTGAGTGTCTCCAGTCCTAAATACTCGTCGATGTCTCTTTTATTTATAGTGATTTTACCTGTTCCAGGTACAAGATATACTCTTGCGATAGATTTTTTTCTTCTTCCTGTTCCGTAATATTTTGCGTTAGCCACAGTAATGTCCTCCTTTCAACCTTTCCTTAAAATGTTAATACTTCTGGCTTCTGAGCCTGCTGTGCATGCTCTGGTCCAGCGTATACATGAAGCTTTGTCAGCATCTGTCTTCCCAAAGGTCCTTTTGGAAGCATTCCTTTAACTGCTAATTCAACTACCTTCTCCGGTTTCTTAGCCATCATCTCTGCTAATGTAGTCTCTTTCATTCCACCTACATAATCAGAGTGGTTGTAGTATACTTTCTGCTGTAACTTCTTACCTGTCACAGTTACCTTCTCTGCGTTTACAACTACTACATAATCACCTGTATCAACATGTGGTGTAAATTCCGGTTTGTTCTTACCTCTTAATACTTTTGCTACTTCTGAAGCAAGACGTCCTAATGTACATCCTTCAGCATCAACCACATACCATTTTCTTTCAATCTTGTCTGGGTTAGCCATATAAGTTTTCATGGGTGTTCCTCCTATAAATAATCTTCATATACCTTCATCTGCAGACCTGCTGCAAATCTTCCCGTCCGGGTATCCTGTTATATCCACCCACCGGGTATAAAATGCTTTTATATGAAATCAGCGCACTCCGGGGCTTTGGTGTATGCTGTTTCTCCTTTTGTCATGCTGTACTATTATAGTATGTTCAAACCCGGTTGTCAACATATTTTTCGGCTTATTTTTCGGCTCGCAGACATTTTTGTAACATTTTTACAAAGTGTCTGCTTTCTGATTATTCTTTCTCACATGGTTTTCGCCTTCATTTCATTCCATTCCCAGAATACCATTTAAGGAATAACCTTTGCAATCCAGTGGTTTGCAATACAGTACTTTTATAAGACTTTCCTGCATATGATGTTTATGTTATACTAAGAGAGTGTTTGATCCTATGATCCAGACATATACCAATTAAAACTTAGAAAGCAGGTGTGATTTATGTGGGCTTATAATGAAACTTTCTATCAGATATATCCGATCGGATTTTGTGATGCTCCCACTCATAATGATGGGGTAACGGTGCCGCGGATCCGAAAAATCGCAGAATGGAGTGAATATCTTCAGGAGCTTGGAATCGGTTCGATCATCTTAAACCCGATCTTTGACTCTGACAACCATGGCTATGATACCCGGGATTTCAAAAAGGTGGACTGCCGCCTTGGTACAAACGAGGACTTTCAAGCAGTATGTGAGACTCTCCACAAGCATAATGTGAAGATCATGCTGGATGGTGTCTTTAACCATGTGGGACGGGGCTTCTGGGCATTTCAGGATGTAAAAGAAAAGAAGTGGGATTCTCCTTATAAAGACTGGTTTCATATCAATTTTGACGGGAACAGCTGTTATGATGACGGCTTCTGGTATGAAGGCTGGGAGGGACATTTTGAACTGGTGAAGTTAAACCTTTTGAATCCGGCGGTTGTCGATTACCTGCTGGAATGTGTTCGTTTCTGGATCGAAGAATTTGACATTGACGGACTCCGCCTGGATGTTGCTTACAGCCTGGACCACCAGTTTATGAAACGCCTTCGTAAGTTCTGTGAAGAGTTGAAGCCTGGTTTTGCATTGATCGGGGAAGTATTGTTTGGAGATTATAACTTGATCGTGAATGAGGAAATGCTCCACAGCTGTACAAATTACGAATGCTATAAGGGGATTTTTTCCAGCTTTAACAGCATGAACCTGTTCGAGATCGCACATTCCCTGAACCGCCAGTATGGACCGGAGCAGTGGTGTATCTACCGCGGCAAGCATTTGATGAACTTTGTAGATAATCATGATGTGACCAGGATCGCGAGCATCCTTACGAACCAAAAGCATCTGCCTCTGGCTTATGGGATTTTATTTGGAATGCCGGGCATTCCATGCATCTATTATGGAAGTGAATGGGGCGAGGAGGGCGTCAAGGCACCGGACAATGACTATGCACTCCGTCCGGCCTTTGAGGAGCCAAAGCCAAACGAGCTGACGGAATTTATTACTAAACTCATTGCCATCCGCAGAGAAAGTGATGCTCTGTGCAACGGCGGCTATCATAACGTGGTCATCACAAACCACCAGCTGATCTTTGAGAGAAAGACAGACAAAGAGCGGATTTTGGTTGCCATCAATGCCTCTGATTCTGATTTTTCTGCTCATAACGGAGAACTCCAGGGCGATTATGTGGATCTCCTCACAGAAAAAGAAGGCACATTGAGCGGTCAGCTCGACATGCCTCCTTACAGCGTACAATATTTATCAATTTCTTAATTTCTCGGCAGTCATTCTCAAAAGGGACAAAGCGCCCTTCAAAGGGGTCAGACCCCTATGAGATTTCCCCGATCTCTCTGAGACGTTCTACGATAGGAAGATGCTGGGTGCATTGTTCTTCGCATTTGCGGCAGGCAATGCATTCCAGCACTTTTTCTTTTGCGATATCCCAGTGGTTATCCAGTCGGTTCAGGATAGACTGTTTTTCTCCCGTGAATATGTATTGGTTGTACGAATCCATATATTTCGGGATCACGATTCCCTTCGGACAGCCCTTGCAGTAGCCGCAGCCCGTACAAAGGTTATTCAGAGAAGCACCCTTCCCTTCGAACTGCTTTACGATCTCCCTGGCAGAATACTCTTCCAGGTTCTCTACCGCTTTTACTGCATCATCTATATGTTCCTTCGTTGTACACCCTGCCAATGTAACTGTGATCTCTCTGTGGGAAGCTACAAAACGAAGCGCCGCCTGTGCTACGGTGAGGTCTGTTCCCTCCGTCAGATATGTAAAGGCTTCTGGATGATTTGGGATCATTCCTCCGCCGAGGGGGTTCATGACCACAACTCCCATCCCTTTTTCATAGGCCTTTTCAATACCACTCTGTCTGAAACGGTGGTTCAGGGCATTGTATCCGATCAGCATTCCCTTAAACTTACCAGTCTCAACGACCGTCTCGATATCATCCCCCTGCATGTGGGAAGAAAAGACGATATTGCGGATCAGGCCTTCACTTTCTGCCTCCTCGAAAAAGGAGTAAAGCACCTCCATATGCCTTTCCCAGGACTCCAGATTCAGCATGCACCACATGTGATAAAAATCGATATAATCTGTCCGAAGCCTTTCCAGGGAAGTCTCCAGCCGTCTGCGGAAATCGTCCCTGGTCGGATTGTCTCCCAGGGTACTGAAATTTGTCTTGGAGGTTACATATACATCACTGCGCTTCACTTGTGAGAGTGCGATGCCCGTGATGGTCTCACTTTTATCTTCGCAGTAAAAGGGGGCTGTATCCCAGTAATTGATCCCTTTTTCCAGGGCATAAAGCGGAATCTCAGCGCACTTTTCAAATCTCCCCGCTTTGACATCCTCCTCGTCATACCGCATCGTACCCAGACCGATCGCAGAAACCTTCATCCCTGTGTTTCCATATTCCTTATAGTACATAACCTTCCCCTATTCTTTTACCAGTACCTTCACGATCTCCGCCATATACATGGTATGATAATCATGATCCGGATACCATTTTTCATCATTTTCTTTTACGTCAAAATGCTCCGGCGCCATATCCTGATGATACTGCTTCCTGCACACCAGAATCATATCCGCCTCCTCAAAAGCAGTCGTCCCATCTACATAGTACGGTGTCAGTCCTGCCTCTTTTTCCTTGTCGCAGTCACGCCCTGATTTGCTGCCGCAGATGCTGAGTGCCTTTTTGTACGTCTCATCATAGAAAGAAAGTGTAAATGTATCATTTGCATCCACAAACTCTTTTGTATATCTCTGCGGACGGATATACACGCTGACCACATTCTTTCCCCACATCACTCCGACACCGCCCCAGCTGGCCGTCATTGTGTTGTGCCCTTCTTCATTTCCTGCCGTAACGAGCATCCATTCTTTTCCGATCTTCGTGAATGGATTAAACTTAAGCTCTTCTACCGCTATCTCCTTAAATCCCATCTTCCTGACCTCCTCGTCTTTCCTTAGCAGTCTCTCCCGGAGGTCAGGTCCAGACGCCTCTCTCTAGAAGCTGTCCTGCACATACCTTTGTTCCTCCGGAAAATCCGCTATTTTTAAAGTACTCTGCATACCTCTATTTTATCACAACTTTGCGGAAATTTTTCTTTCCTTTTTTCAAAACCATACCGTCTCCTGCGAAAGCATCCTCTGCAAACACCGCATGGATATCTGCAACCTTTTCTCCGTCCACGGAAATTCCGCCCTGCTCCACAGCACGTCTAGCTTCGGATTTGGATGGAACAAGTCCGCTCTTTAATAGAAGAGTCAGGATATCGATATTACCTTCCGCAAAATCTTCTGCTGTCAGTTCCGCTGTCGGCATATCTGCTGCATTTCCCTGGCTGAACAGTGCCCTTGCGCTTTCCTGTGCTTTCTTCGCTTCTTCCTCGCCGTGAACCATCTGTGTCAGCTCGTAAGCCAGGATCTCCTTTGCCCTGTTAAGCTGGCTTCCCTCCCAGGAATCCATGGCATTGATCTCTTCCAGCGGAAGGAAGGTCAGCATACGGATACATTTTAATACATCTGCGTCAGCGATATTTCTCCAGTACTGGTAGAAATCAAACGGGGAAGTCTTGTTCGGATCAAGCCATACCGCACCAGACTGTGTCTTACCCATCTTCTTTCCTTCGGAATTCAGAAGCAGCGTGATGGTCATTGCGCTTGCATCTTTTCCTAATTTCCGGCGGATCAGCTCTGTACCTGCCAGCATGTTACCCCACTGGTCATCCCCTCCGAACTGCAGGTTACAGCCGTAATTCTGGTACAATGCCAGGAAATCGTATGCCTGCATGATCATGTAGTTGAACTCCAGGAATGTCAGTCCCTTTTCCATTCTCTGCTTGTAGCACTCAGCAGAGAGCATACGGTTTACGCTGAAATGGGAACCTACCTCTCTGAGCAGTTCGATATAATTCAATCCCATCAGCCAGTCTGCATTATTTACCATCAATGCTTTTCCCTCTGAGAAATCAATAAAATTACTCATCTGCCTCTTAAAACAGTCGCAATTGTGCTGGATCGTCTCCGGTGTCATCATCTGACGCATGTCAGAGCGGCCTGACGGGTCACCGATCATACCTGTTCCGCCTCCGATCAGGGCAATCGGTTTATTTCCTGCCATCTGCAGACGTTTCATGAGGCATAGTGCCATAAAATGTCCGACATGAAGGCTGTCTGCTGTCGGATCGAATCCGATATAAAAAGTAGCCTTTCCATTGTTGATCAGATCAGCGATCAATTTCTCATCTGTTACCTGGGCGATCAGCCCTCTTGCCTGCAATTCTTCGTAAAGTGTCATGTTGTTCATCCTTTCCTTTTCGTATTGTGTTGTTTTGATGCCAAAGTGGAAATTCTTAAATCCGCTTCGCTGCCTCCTCGATGAGGTTAAATTCAAAAAGAGCCCTTATCCTTGAAAGGACGAGGGCTCATAAACTCGTGGTACCACCTTCATTCGCAGAAAGCTCGCGCCCCCTGCCTCAGTGAGTGTATCTGGCTTGTCATGCGGATATCCTCCGCTTCATCATGCTTAATCACTCAGTACGATAACGTGTACCAGTCCGTCACAGCCTACTTGCAATTCGCTTTGGGTGTGATGCTCCGAGATGTATTCATAAATGACCGTGTCACGCGCCTCTCATCAGCCGGCAGCTTTCTGTCTTCTCCGTGTCAGATACTACTTGTTCTCTTCTACGCATTGTCTGTATTCGTAATCACTTCACTTCCGCTTTCAGGTCACAATGTGACTTTAACGGATACAGCTATTTTCTGCTGCTTACGCTGAAATCTTATCTTATTCCCTGCCTTTTGTCAAGGTGTAAAAACAAAAGTATTCCATTCAAATATAAAAACAAAGGTACTCCATACCTTTCCCGCGAATCCGTCTGTCAAAACCTTTATCCCGGATCACGCCTTATGCAGTCCCTTGAGGATCCCGGCCGCATTCCTGATATTTTCGGCAGAGGTCTCCCAGATTTCATATTCACTGAATCCCGGAAAGCCCATGCTGACACCTTCCCTCCGATATTCCATCCTGCTGTCCTTCACGATCTTACCAGACATATGGCATGCAGTCACACCAGTATAGGGTACCAGATCCCGGATCACTTCCGGGCTGATCCCGGCTCCGGCCATGATCTCGATCCTTTCATCTGCCTCTTTCACAAGACTTCTCAGAAGATCTCGCCCTTCCCAGGCACTATTTCTCTGCCCGCTTGTCAAGATGGTCTTCATCCCCAGAGAGACAGCCTGCTCCAGAGTCACGAACGGATCCCAGCTCACATCAAAAGCACGATGGAGAGCCACATCCATACCGCCGGCAATATGGATCAATTCCCGCATCTGCTGCATATTGAGCGTGCCATCCGGAAGCAGGATTCCCATAACCAGACCGTCCGCGCCCAGCTCTTTATACATCTGCGCATCCTCTTTCATGATGGCAAACTCATACTCATCATAACAGAAATCTCCAAAACGCGGCCGCAGCAGCACTCGTATTTCCAGATCTGTGTGCTCTTTAATCTGCCGGAACAAGGCTTTTCCGGGGGAAGTTCCTCCTATGATCAGATTCCCACATAATTCTATGCGGTCTGCCCCGCCCTTTTGGGCTTCTATTGCAGACCGTACACTGTCGACACAGGCTTCTAATTTATATTCCATATTCCGCTCCTTACTCCCTGCGGTCCTGCCCCTGAAATGTAAGCAAGATCCCGTCCTCTATTGATTCGAAAAAGACCGCCTAAAGCGGTCTTTTTCGAAAAGGGATTATATTTATCTGCTCTGTTTATTTGCAGAGTTTCTTAAATTCATCAGCAACAAACTGAACTTTCGTTCCGATAATTACCTGCACAGCCGTTTTGCTCGGTCTGATAACACCCGCAACACCAGCTGATTTGATTTTCTTCTCATTTACTGCTGTGTAATCTTTGATTTCAAGACGAAGTCTTGTGATACAGTTGTCAATGTTAGCTACATTCTCTTTGCCGCCTACACCTTCCAAAATGATCTCAGCGATTGCTGTGAAATCATCATTTGCAAGCTGTACCGTTGTCTCATCCATATCGTCATCTTCTCTTCCTGGTGTCTTTAAGTTAAACTTCACGATCACGATCCTGAATATTACATAGTAGACAACCGCAACTACAAGACCGATCGGAATCAGCATGATCGGATTCTCAGCAAATGGAGCCTTGAAACTCAGGAACCAGTCAACAAAACCAGCACTGAAGTTGAATCCCGCCCTAACCGGAAGCAATGCCACAACTGCCATGGAAATACCTGTCAATACTGCATGGATACCATAAAGTGCCGGTGCAAGGAACATGAAAGAGAATTCCAAAGGTTCTGTAACACCGTTGAAGAATGATGCAATGGCTGCTGAGAATAACAGACCTGCTGCAATTTTCTTCTTGTTTTCTTTTGCTGTATGGTACATAGCCAGCGCTGCTGCCGGAAGACCAAACATCATAACCGGGAAGAAACCGGACATATACATACCTGTCTGTCCCAGGACACCACCTTCCATCTGTCCCCAGAATTTACCGATATCATTGATACCTGCAACATCAAACCAGAATACAGAGTTCAGTGCGTGGTGCAGACCGAATGGAATCAATAATCTGTTAAACAATCCGTACAGACCTGCTCCAACAGCTCCGAGATTCATGATCATTTCACCAAATGATGTCAATGCCTTGTAGATCACAGGCCAGGCAAAGAACAGAACCAAAGATGATACGATAGATGCACCCGCTGTTACGATTGCAACACATCTCTTTCCACTAAAGAATGAGAACGCATCCGGAAGCTTTGCACTCTTGAACTTGTTGTAGCAGCCTGCCGCGATCAAACCGCAGAGGATACCAATGAACTGTGTCTGAATCTTTCCAAATGCAGGATTTACTGCATCTTCTTCGATCTTTAAAAGCATAGCTACGACCGGTGGGGAAAGAATCGTTGTTGTCATCAGCCAGGATACCAGACCCGCCAGGCCTGCCGTACCATCATTGTCATCAGACATACCAACTGCAACACCGATCGCGAACAAAATTGCCATCTGATCGATCAGAACACCGCCTGCTTTCAGCAGGAATGCTGCGATCACACTATTAGCGCCCCATCCATTAGGGTCGAGCCAATAACCTATACCTTGTAAAATAGCTGCAACCGGGAGACACGCTACCGGGAGCATCAAAGACTTACCTAATCTCTGTAAATACTTCATTACATTTCCTCCTTCTCGAATCCTTTTGATTAAAATCCCTTTTTTATTTTAAACCGGTACACTGCCGGCTAAAATACAACCTCAAACTGCAATACCAATCTCTTTTCCTTTATTTCTCTTCTACAGAAAGTACATCGTCACCGGCCTGAACATCTTTTCCTGCCATAGCTTCTACTGCTGCATAATCCGCTGTATTACAGATCAGCATCGGAGTAATGATGTCATATCCTGCTGCCTTCACCTTTTCCAGATCCACAGTCAGGAGAAGATCTCCTTTTTTCACCTTATCTCCTGCTTTTACATGGCCCTCAAAGCCTTCACCATTCATCTTGACTGTGTCAAGTCCCACATGGATCAGAACCTCAGCGCCGTAATCGGTCGTCATGCTCACTGCATGAAGAGTATCGAATACCATCCCGATCTCACCGTCTGCCGGTGCATAGATCTTCCCTTCTGATGGGATGACTGCCACACCTTTTCCAAGAATCTCCTCACTGAAAGTCGGGTCACTGACTTCTTTAATAGAAACCGCCTTTCCCGCTGCCGGTGCTCCTAATAAATGCTTTTTGTCTTTTTTCTTTAAAAAATTAAACATCTCTTCTCCTCCTTTAATTTTATTCTTCCACCATCGTCACTCTCCGGATATGGATCGCCAGATACATGATCTCTTCCCCGGATATTTTTGTATTTGTTGCATCCTCGATATATCCCGCCACCTGCCGGCTGCATGCATACTCCCTCGGGTATTTCGTATGCATCATCTCTGCCAGCTCATTCTCCTCGTTCGGGAGAAGTTCTTTTCTGTAAACCCGCTGGAGCAGAAATTTCACATGGGTGACAAAACGCTCATAATGCAGTGAGCCCTCATCAAATTCAATTCCCAGCTCACTTTTCACAATGTCCAGGATATCCTTCATCAGATTCGGAAAGTTCAAGGCATCCCGAATATCCGTTCCATACTCAGCATTTACAAAATGTAGTGCAATGAATCCAGCCTCATCATCCGGCAGCTGGATATGCAGCCGCTCCCAGATAATATCTATAGCATACTTCCCTAACTGATATTCCTGCTGATAGAACCTCTTGATCTCCCATAGCAGTGCGTTCTCCGGCTTGATCCCCTGGCTGAACCGCTCGATCGCAAAGTTGATATGGTCTGTCAGAGTCACATAAATGCTTTGATTGAGCTTTAACTTCAGATTCTTTTTCGCATAGGAAATAATATCGTTTGATATCTGCACGTGTTCCAGAGGCATGTTCGCCAGCAGCTCTTTCAACTGATCTGCCAGACTCTGGCTCTTGATCTTAAATACCTTTTCAATCTTCTGTTCGGCCACTTCTTTCCCTGCGCGGGTACCAAATCCGATTCCGCGCCCCATGATCACAACTTCTCTTCCGCTGTCATCATAGGCAGAAACTATGTTATTGTTTATAATCTTTTCAATTACCATAATAATCTTACGTTCCTTTTTAACAAATTCTATAGCTTCGACGTTTATTGTTTCCAGTTCTTGCAGATTACTATTAGGATTGATCTGATTTTTTACTGGATATCCGATGTCCCATAAAATTTCATCCGCAGGACTTGCAGTTCCTAAGATTTCCAGTTTTATCAAATAAAAAAACCAAACCTTATAAACATGACATACGTCCTGTCTATAAAATTTGGTTTTGCCTGCCTTACAGTAACAATCCAATGTTATTCATTTCGTGAATCAACTATAACAAACTTAGTTTTCGAAGTCAACCTTTAATACATAGAAATTTTATATTTTGGTTATAATGTTTATTTTTATTTCATTTTTTCGTACAAAAGTACCAAATCATTCATACTCAAAATACTCTACAAATTTCAAATGATTCTTGGCTTCCAGCTGGGTCATATACTTCTGATCTGCCAGATCTGCTGCCTTTGAGCCACTGGCATCTACATAGATCGTCTGCCCGTTCATCTGTACCGCGCAGAATACATAACCTTCCTGATGAAGGCTGCTCTTTCCCCATATTCCAAGAACAATATGTGATTCCATCCCGGCTCTGCTGCATAATTCTGACAAAATTTTAGCATAACCAAGTGTCGTCGCCTTTTTCCGGGTCAGCGCAGACAGATTATTGTAGATATAAGCCCCGTCAAACACCTCATCCATGCTGGAAAAATCCAAGGCCTCCTCCCCGATGTGGGAAGCAACAGACATATTCTTATCCAGCCAGTCCAGGAAATAGTCCACTGTCTTCTTCTCGCCATAGTCTGCAGGGAGCTTCTCCATGATCTGAGACAGGATCTTCTCCGTATCCTCCTGCGTCTTCACGATCTTTTTAACCTTTTCCTTCGAATTGGTGGAAAGCCCCTCTTGAATCTCCGCCAGATTCTTCACAGTACCATCCTTTGCATAGTCACCGGCTGTATTGATACCCTCGGCACAGGAAAGGAAGAGGATCGCCTTTGTGATCTTCTTCTCCTTCTGTGTCGTCAGGTCTGTATTCTTATACTTTACATAAACATCATCAGCAGTCATTGGAATATCATAGAATCCATAAAAATAATTATAGCCTTCATCTTCCAGTGCCGTCGTGACACGCAGATATTCCGGCCCACTCATGGCCTCCGCAAATTCTACCACTCCGCCCTCCATCTTATCAAGACGTTCCTTCATCAGATCATAGGCTGCCGACTCTTTTTTCGTCAGCTGATCATAATAAAATGTGGACTGGACCTTCCCGCTCTTTCTCGGCTCATCTTTCAGCTTTGTCGCGGTCGCCTTAGAAAGCGTCGACTGACGCTCCCAGTATGCCAGCGTTCCAAGCAGAATCAAGATTATACCTGCGAAAAAGACTGCTTTTTGATGCTTTCGGACAAAATTCATGCTTGTTTTCTCCCATTTACATAGACAGCTTTAACATTCAGGTCCTTATCTAAAAGTACCAGGTCTGCTGCCTTTCCCGGTGTAATGCTTCCGCAGGAATCATAGATGCCGATCTCCTTCGCCGGATTCATTGTAGCACAGGCCACCGCATCCTCTAAAGGAATCTCCATCTGCTGCACAGCTACCTTTAAGCAGCCCATCAGGTTCGTTGCAGAGCCCGCGATCGTACCATCCGCCAGAGTTGCCTTCGCACCTTTGACAAAAACATCCTGACCGCCCAGTGTGTACTGGCCGTCTGTCAGCCCTGTCGCGCGCATGCTGTCACTGATCAGGATCACCCTGTCTGCGCCAAACATCGCAAATGTTGCACGTACAACGGATGGATGGATATGGATTCCGTCACAGATCAGCTCCACATGACAGTTCTCATCATCGCGCGCCGCTCCGATCACTCCCGGATCCCGGTGATTCAAAGGAGGCATTGCGTTATATAAATGTGTGATGTGACTTGCACCTTTTTCCAACGCCTCTGATGCAGTATCATAGTCTGCCGTTGTATGTGCGATCGATACAACGACCTCATCCTTCACGTCTTCAATAAACTCCATCGCGCCGTCATTCTCCGGCGCAATATCTACCAACTTAATCAGGCCGCCGGATTCCTCCTGCAGCTTACGGAATAATGCCGTATCACAGTTGCGAATATGGTCTGCCGCCTGTGCACCCTTCTTAGCCGCACTGATAAACGGACCTTCCATATTGATCCCGGAGAGCTTCGCTCCCTTACCGCCTTCGTATGCCCCGGCAGTCTTCATGATGTTATGAAGGTCCGCCTCGGCCAGTGTCATCGTTGCCGGGCAGATCGTTGTCACACCGATAGATGCCTCATACGCCGCCATGTTCTTAATCGCATCCAGGCTGGCGTCACAGAAATCATCTCCCATGCAGCCATGGAAATGAATATCCACAAGCCCAGGAATGGCAAAGCATCCTTCTCCGTCGATCACTTCGTTATCATTTTGAGCAGAAGCTGCGAACTTATCCCCATCGATATATACCTCGCCAGGGGTAAAGGTCTTATCTTCTCCGAAAACCTGTACATTCTTAATTACCATTATTATCAACCCTCTTTCTTCCCTGATACCGCCCCTATGCGCTCATATGGCACAGCCTGCATGGTCCATTTGAAACTCAGCTTTGTTTCATGGATCACCAGTCTGTTACCACACATAGAATAGCGGAACTATCTCGGGATCTTAGATAATGCTGCTGCATCAGCAACAATTGTTACATCAGGATGCATCTGCAGAATAGATGCCGGAACCTGTGGTGTCACATCTCCGAAAAATGCCTTTGCAACGATATCTGCTTTATCTTCGCCGCTTACCACTAAGAGCACCTTCTTCGCACGCATGATCGTCCCGATACCCATAGTATATGCCTGTCTCGGAACATCATCCACGGATGCGAAGAAACGTTTATTTGCCTCGATCGTACTCTCTGTCAGATCAACACAGTGTGTTGCTTTATCAAAGATCTCTGCCGGCTCGTTGAATCCGATGTGTCCGTTGTGTCCCAGACCAAGAAGCTGTAAGTCAACTCCGCCTAAAGAAGCGATCAGCTCTTCGTATCTCTTACACTCTTTGTCAGCATCCGGCTCCATGCCATTCGGTACATTGGTACGCTCAGCCACAACATTCACACGGTCAAACAGATGCTCATGCATAAAATAGTAGTAGCTCTGGTCATTCTCACGGTCCAGTCCTTTATATTCATCCAGATTTACAGTGGAAATTCCGGAAAAATCAAGATCTCCCTGCTCGTACATCTCTACCAGGCGGTCATATGTACCGATCGGTGAAGATCCTGTTGCAAGTCCAAGTACACAATCCGGTTTTGTTACGATCTGTGCAGCGATCAGGTTTGCTGCCTTTCTGCTCATGTCTGTGTAATCCTTTGTTTCAATAATTCTCATCGTTTTTTCCTCCACTATCACTTATTATTTTACCTCATTACTGGCTCTATTATATACCGCCCGATATACTTTTCACAAGTCAGTTAGAGGAAAAAGAACCGGGGAATTCCATTTTGATTCTTCTTTCATTTCAGACATAAAAAAACCAGATTCCCAAGGGTAAAGAATTCTTTATCCTTAGAAAATCTGGTTTTGCCTTCTTGGAGTAACAACCCAGTCTCTTTCAATTGACCTTATCTTAACAAATGAAGGTATGATTGTCAAGTGATAATCCGTATTTCCTGCTGGAACTTATTTCCCTGAAATCGGTTTTATAGCACTTTCCTTAATGTCAGAAATCACTCCACTTCGTTTGCAATAACGAACAGCATATCTCCAGGATTAACCCCTCCATGAACCACCATATTAGTCATTAAACCGTTGCATGGACAGATATCCCGACTTACCACCTCGCCTCTCCAATCAATCGTATATCCAAGCTCCTGACCTTCTTTTACAAGGTCGCCGCTCTTAATATTAATAAAATGGAGACCTCCTCTTTGAGCAAATAAGACATTCCCTCCTATATATACCTTTGGCTCTTTTATAACTGCTTCACCAGCCAGTACTCCTGTGCCCATAAAAGCATTTTTCAAAGCCTTTCGTACCATGTCCACCTGCTCCTGTTTCAACCTGCCTTCTCCTCCAATCTCAAACAACACAGAAGGGATCCCCCGGTGGTTAGCTTCCGCCACTGTAGAACCTCTGCCCGGATAGTTCGGCATCTGTGGAATGGTGCCCTGAGGGACTTCCCAAATCTTATCTGACAATAGAAGTCTTGCCAATCTCCTTGTTTTCTCATCCACAGGTTTACCAATAGGAAGAAGTTCGATATTACTGTCCAGATCCTCATTTAATTCACCGCCATGCATATCTACATGCCAGTCAGCAATTTTTACGAAATTTTCAAAAATCCGTTTGGCAGACATTTTTGTCGGTGATAATCCCATATGCAGGGCTGTTTTCCCCTGGTCTTCCCCAACTTCATCTTCTACCGGAAATGCACCGTTCATATTTACCCCATCCAATGGTGAGATATTCAGCTTTTTAAACTGCAGTCCCATGACATTCATAACATGAACAAAAATAATCGTTCCTTTAACATCCTTAGGCTCCAGTTCATTTGCCAATTGGATCGTTGCTGCCATTCCTATCAGTTCATTCGGATGACATCCGGCTGTCACAGTAAAAACGGGACCTTCCTCCTCACCACATATGACAGTTACCGGAACTTCAATTTTATTTACAGTCATCTCCGCTGCAACAAAGTTCCATCTTACTTTTGTACCTCTTTCAATTTCTTTTCCACCTATATTCATATTAAGATCTCCTTTCTTAGCTTACATATTTATGCGCCAAATATAGTTCCAATCAAGATTCCACCGATATTACCGATTACATTTCCAAGTGTTCCTACCAGGATTGCCGGAACAACAAGTGATCCCCAGCCTTTTGCAACCGCCAGCGCTGCTGCTGTTGTTGCTCCGCCAACATTTGCATTGGAACATACCATTGCTTCCTCTATCCCATACTTGAATACCTTGGTTGCCAGCAATGTCACGCCTATATTTGTAAATACGATAATAAAGCAGCACACAAAGAATTTTGGAGCATCATTTACTAAAAGCCGAATAGAAACCGGTGCACTCATTGTTGCAAAGAACAGATAAATAAAATATGTCCCCACCTCCTGAGCACCATGTATATTACTGATAAACTTAGGAAGCAGTGTCGCCAGCGCAACTGTAATCACCGTAATAATCAAGTACTTGCTTCCCAAAAGTCCATTTAGGAAGTTCCATCCAAAATTTGAGGTTGGAATGATCTTCCCAAAAAGACTTGAGATTGGTTCCGCAACGCCAACCACACAAGTAGAAACCCCGATTGCCAATGCAATATCTTTTAATGAGATATCCTTAGCTGACCAGTATGCCGCAGCATTTGTCTTCTGTTCTCCTTTGCTCTCATTTTTAAGCCTCTCCTGTTCTTCTACAAGAGGATGACGAAATCTCTTTTGGAAAAATTTCATTGAAGGGATCGTCATAAGCGCAAAGAAGAAAAACATCATTGTCAGAGCGTCCGCTACGTTAGCTGTGGATACCATCGTCCCCGAAGCATTATAGTTTTCCGCCATCGCTACAAAGTTCACACCACCACCAATATAAGAACCAGTAATCATCGCAAGAAATACACCAATGTTGTCAATAAACCGATTCATAATAAAATATGCGATAAACGATCCGATCATTGTTCCAACTGCGCTCAATAGAAATAGTATGAGAAGACGCCCACTGTCCTTCGCAATCGTTTTCAGGTTTGCGGTAAACAACAGCAATGGAATCGCAAGCGGCACCAGATATGTGCCAACAAAATCATACGCAGGTGCACTTTCCGGTATGATTTTTAAATTTGATAATACCAGCGTTACAAGAAGCACTAAAATGCAGCCCGATAGTTTAGAAGCCCAATTATATGTCTGTTCCAGCCAGATTGCAAGTGCAACAATCGCACATAACACTGCAAATAAAGCAATCGTATTCTCTGTTCCGATCAATGTCCCCATGTAGTTCCTCCTTTTCCTCTCAGTTCGTTGTGTTAACCATTCCTCTCTGGATATCTTTCAAGTGCCTCTGCCATCCGCCTCATAGTCTGTACTGCTTCTTCGTCACTGCCAAGACAGCCATGGATGATGCGAAGATATCCCGCTCCCTGTTTCCCGTAGTTTTTGCCGTCATTGACTGCCACCTTCGCCTCCTGCACAAGATAATTCATAACATCTGTGGAATCTCCGATATCTGAAACATCTACCCAGCAGTAAAACCCCGACTCTGGCATTTCCATCCTGACTCCCGGTACGCTTCCAAATATTTCATACGCCATTTTTCTGCGGTAATCAAAACTCTTTATGTATGTTTCCATAAATTCCGGCCGTTCAAAAGCTGCAATCGCACCAAGCTGTGCCAGTGTATTTGAAGCTCCAAGCACATTGACAGCAGCTCCATACATAGCATCCATAATCTGATCACAGGCTGCAATGTAGCCTACACGAAAGCCCGAAAGCCCCATTCCTTTAGAGATAGAAAATACGGTGATCGTCCTCTCCCACATCCCCGGAAGTGATGCCGGAGTTAAAAGCTCCTTTCCATCAAACACGCTGTCTTCAAATGCCTGGTCCACAACAAGCATCAGATCATTTTTTATAATAAAGGCTGCCAGTGCCTCCAGATCTTCTCTTGTAAATACCGTCGTTGTCGGGTTGTTTGGATGCGTAAGAACAACAGCTTTGGTGCGATCCGTCACTGCCTTCTGAAAAGCAGCTATATCCAAACCATACCCCTCCTTATGTGCTAACGGCACTGGTATGGCAACTGCTCCTAAAAGTTTAGGATCCAGGAAATTATTCGGGTAACTCGGATCCGGTACAAGCACCTCGTCCCCCTGATTTAAAAGTACCGCCATCGCATAAAATAGGCCGGAGTCTGATCCCGGAGTAATCAGTATATTCCTCTTTGGATCTACACATAGGCCATTCTTATTTTTAAGCTTTTCTGCCACCTTCTCCCTCAATGTCAAAGAGCCGCTCGGCATAATATAGTGAGAAGGAAAACCGTTTTGTATTTCTTCGATCATAACCTGTTTGATATGTTCTGGAATGGAGGGATCGGGATAAAAAGGATCTGCCCAGCCCATCAGGGTTACCTTATCTTTTCCCATATCGGAAAATCCATCACCCACATCCGCTTTCGTTACATTTGAGAAGAGTCCCCCTTCTACTCCTGAAAATCGTTCTGACAACTTTTTTCTTGTCTCCACAGTAATCTCTCCCTAATTTTATCTTTCTACTGCTACCACTGCATCAATCTCTATCTGTGCCCCCTTTGGAAGCTTTGAAACTTCTACTACAAACCTGGCTGGTGCTTCTTCCGGGAAATATTCCTGGTAGATTTCATTAATGACCTGAAACTTTAACATATCCCGTATAAACAATCCACACTTCAAGATAGAATCTTTACCACCACCAGCAGCTTCTGCAAGTGCAATCACATTTTTTACACTTTGATGGACTTGTTCCTCCAAGCTCTCCGGCATACTGCCTGTAGTCGGATCAATTGGTAGCTGCCCCGAAATACAAGCAATTCCATTTGCCTTTGTTGCTTGAGAATACGGGCCTACTGCCTTTGGTGCGCGTTCTGTTTTTACTACTCCTCTTTTCATATTTCTTCTCCTTTCACCACCGTTAGTATATTTTTCAGAAAATTCTTTTTTATTTTCTTTCGTTTTTTTATTTTCTGAAAGTTTAATTTGATTATAATATTCGTCTAACCTTTTGTCAATAGCATAACGTTACTTTTGTTTATTATTACATTAATTTTTTTTATTATTTTAGCGTTTTTGAATTATATAACGTTACTATTTTTTACTTTTTATATATTCTTCCAGTTTTTACATTATTTTTGTTTATTTACGTTTCAACAATCCATTGACTCTCCACTAAAAACATGATTAAATAAAATTAAACTTTATTAACGGAGGTATGTATCATGAATGATATATCCATCACGCTGTCAGAAATAGACCGTTGTATTTTAGAATCCTATAGTTTCTTTTTGGATGGTCTTTCCCAATATCTAGGCGATAGTATAGAGATCGTACTGCACAGTCTTGAAAATTTAGACCGTTCAGTCATAAAAATCTTAAATGGCTTCTATT
The DNA here is from genome assembly GCF_058819085.1 of Faecalicatena sp. NCBI lineage: Bacteria > Bacillati > Bacillota > Clostridia > Lachnospirales > Lachnospiraceae > Faecalicatena > Faecalicatena sp. Next base: position 182,860 of record NZ_JBZUUL010000038.1, on the reverse strand, counting down.
CCGGAAGAACCGTAGGGGCGCCCATTACAGATTTAGCACTTTCGATGCTTTCAAAAATAAACGAGACCGGAACCAATCCCTATATCATCTATTTTTGTAAAAGTAAAAAAAATGAACCGATTAAAGCAGCCACGCTTGCTGTTTATGGTGAAAACCAGCGAATCATTGGTCTGGTCTGTATGAATTTTTATCTGAATACGCCTTTATGCAATTTTGTGGAAACCCTTCTCCCATCTGCCGGAAATCCACTCGCTATGTCCGAACATTTTGCTGAAAATATCAGCGATGTGATTGAAAATGCAATTTCTACTGTACAGGAAGAAGTCCTATCTGATTCAAAGATTCCTTCCAGCTATAAAAATAAAGAAATCATTTTAAGACTGAATGAACAAGGTGTATTTAATCTAAAGGATGCCGTCCTTACTGTCGCAGAACGGCTGGGGATCTCCAAAAATACGGTTTACCTCCATCTGCGGAACCAATCTAAATCTGTATAAAAATCCATAAAAACAGGGGCCATTGCATTCATTTCTGCAATAGCCCCAAATCATCCAAGGATTTGCGTATCTCCTTTTTTTCCTATTCAAATCACCTTCTCAGGATTCAGCAGTCCTTTCGGATCAAATACTTTCTTGATCCCCCGCATAATCTCTATCTGTGCCGTCCCCAACTGTTCCTCCAGATATTTTTTCTTCGCGTATCCGACACCATGCTCGCCGGAGACTGCTCCGCCCATCACCATAGCTCTTTCATACATTTCCGCGAAAACATCTGTCAGCTTTTCTTTCCACAGATCTTCTCCCAGCTCATCCCTGCAGATATAGATGTGCAGATTCCCATCCCCGGCATGCCCAAAGCTTGGGATCCGGATCTTATGTTTCCCGGAGAGCTCATGGGTGAATCTGATAAATTCGGCCACACGGTTTCTTGGAACAACCACATCACATTCATCCATCTCCGATGTGGAGGCCTTGATCGCCTCCAAAAATGCACCTCTGGCCGACCACACAGCATCTTTTCTCTCTGGAGTATCTACGATAAACACATCCTTGGCATCATGTTCCAGACAGTACCTGGCCACCTTTTCATATTCCCCTTCTACCTGCTGCGTTGAATTCCCGTCAAATGTCAGCAGCAGATACGCGGCGCTCTTTGTATCCGGGAACTTCTTTCCAAGGAATTCTTCCGCAAAAAGAAGAACCTCCCTTTCCATAAACTCAATCGCCGTAGGGGCTGCTTTCAGCATAATGATCTTTGGCACCGTTGTGATCGCAGCTTCCATTTTTTCATAGGGTATTAACAGGCTCACACTTTTTTCCGGAAGCGGAACCAGCTTTAAAATGGCCTCCGTAATGATGCCCAGTGTTCCCTCTGAACCGATCAGGAGATCTTTCAGGCTGTACCCGGAACTGTTCTTTACGATTTTCCCACCCAGCTTTTCTACCCTGCCATTTGGCAGCACCACAGTCAGCCCCCGCACATAATCCCTCGTAACTCCGTACTTCACAGCACGCATGCCGCCTGCATTCGTACTAATATTGCCTCCGATGGTAGCGGATTTTTCCCCTGGATCAGGGGGATATAGAAACTGATGCTCCTCGGCAAATTGTGCCAGTTCCATAAGCAGCACCCCGGGCTCCACTGTCACAGTAAGATTTTCCTCATCCAGCTCCAGGATATGATTCATCAATGTGGTCTCCAGCATGATCCCTCCCCGGACCGCCACTGCCGCACCTACCAGTCCGGTCCCCGCGCCTCTTACGACCACGGGGATTTCCTGTTCATATGCATATGTCATGATCCGGGATACCTCTTCTGTAGAAACCACCTTGATCAGGACATCAGGATAACCATATACACCGCCAAGTTCATCATGGCTGTAATCCTCACCTATCTCTTCCCCTGCCTGGATCCGTGCCGGCTCGATCATACTCTTGAGATAAGAAAGTTGTTCGTCGTTTAATTTCATCTTGCACCGCCTTTCAGATGTGCCAGCAGGACAGGAACGATTTCATACAGGTCCCCTGCAAATCCATAATGAGCCACATCAAAAATACTTGCATTTTTGTCTGAATTTACTGCAATGATACATTCCGCCGAGCGCATTCCTGCAACAAACTGGACAGATCCCGAGATTCCTAAAGTAATCAACAGCTTCGGTTTTACCGTTCTGCCGCTCAGGCCGATCTGATGTTTGGCATCAAACCATCCCGCCTCGATCAAAGGTCTGGTACAAGCCAGCTGCGCATCCAAAAGCCTGGCCAGCTCTGCTGCCATAGCCAGATCGCTCCTGCTTCGGATCCCTCTTCCGACTGCCACGATCGTATCAGCATCAGCAATATCGATCTCCCTGGGCTTTTCTATTCTCTTTAATACCTGAATGCCTGCTGACATCTTTTCCGGTATATCCATCTTTTTCACGGTTCCTGACAGTTCTTCATTCCTTACCGGAGCCGAAAACACTTTATAACGCACGGTGCAGAATTGGGGACGCGAATTCGGAGTAATGATCTGGGCCATAATATTTCCGCCAAAAGCCGGGCGGATCTGCACAAGATCCGTATTTTCTTTCATCTTCAGGACCGTGCAGTCTGCTGTCAGCCCGGTCCTGAACCTGGCTGCTGCCCTTGGCGCCAGTGATCTGCCTTTGATCGTAGCGCCGAACATCATCACAGAAGGCTGTACCTTTGTGACAAAGTCCTCGACGATATCTGCATAAAGGGAAGCTGCAAATTCAGCCAGCCTTGGATCTTCATAAGAAAAAACGCAGTTCACCCCATAATACAGCAGTTCTCCTTCTGCCTCTTTCAGGCGGCTTCCGATGAGAAGTACAAAGACCTTCTGTCCGTTTACAGCTGCCAGCTCCTTCGCCTTCCCGATCAATTCATAAGTGACCGGATGGAGCCTGCCATCCTCGCATTCCCCAAACACCGTAATCCCGTTCCACTTCGACTTATCTACAGAAGGTCTTTTCTCCTCCTCATACGTGATCACCCCAGGTATCCCCTTTTTGACACATATCTTACACATCCTGCAGCCTGCGCTGATCTCCAGCTTTTCATCCTCATATGTAATTGCACCAAAGGGACACAGTCTGCACATTTCTTCTGCAATTTTTACGTTCACCAGGTCCTGGTGCACTTTTAAAGCTCCCATATTTTACCCTCCCGGTCCTTTCTCTGTCTGCCTCCATAGCCTTTTATGCTTCCCCAAACTATGCAGCCTGTTCAGACCACAAATTTCTTCTGTTTCAGAATGTCATATATCATATCGCCTAAATTTCCGCCGCGATCCTCAAACAGCTGTCTGGACATATTCTTTTCCGGTGGGAAAATACGCTCTACCTGCGTTGGTGAACCGGCAAGCCCGTATCGTTTCTCATCTGTATCCTCAAGATCTGAAAGTGAAAATTCTTCTATCTTAATTTTTTTCATCTCCAGTTTCCGCTTAAATGACGGAAGCCTCGGGGTATTCACATCCTTTTCCAGGGTAAGAAGACAAGGGGTCTTTAAACGCAGCTCTCTGAAATAATGCTCCTGGTTTTCCTTTACGATGATCTCAGATCCTTCCACCGCGTAGATCTCCTGGACATTCGTTACATGCTCCATATGGAGAAATTCTGCCGTCTCCGGCCCTACCTGGGCTGTATCACCATCTGTTGTCTGTTTTCCGCACAGGATCAGGTCATAGGCCCCTGCCTTTCTGATCCCCTGTGAAAGGGTATAGCTTGTCGCAACAACATCTGCACCGGCAAACTTCCGGTCACTGATCAGAATCCCCCGGTCTGCCCCCATATAGATCGCTTCTTTCAGAACCGCCTCCGCCTGCCTCGGCCCCATCGTAATGACATCGACACACCCTCCATATCTCTCACGCAGCAAAAGCGCCTGCTCGATCGCATACAGATCAAACGGATTCATTTTTGATTCCACTCCGTCTCTTTTCAATACCCCGGTCTCTTCATCCACTTCCACAGAGGTGGTTCCCGGTACCTGCTTAATACAAACTAGAATTTTCACCTTATCCCTCCTGTATCTGCATAAAAATACCCCAACATATCCCGCGATATGTTGAGGCATCCTTCGTCACGAACCCAGCCGTCTTCTCTTATTCTCATATCAAGAACCTTACACTAATACATCTTGTCTATGATCGACTGTGCTGTTTTCTGATTATATCCATAGCTGGTCTCATACGTTCTTCTATAATATTCTATGTAAATCACTTCCATAATAAACATCTGGCTCATGACAGCCGTAGTTGAACCGCCCTGCAGAGGACCTTCATTGGCACCACACAGAAGAACCACATCTGCATAGTTCGCAAGCGGTGATTTTGCAAATCTGGTGACAGCAGCCACATAAGCTTTTGATTCCTTCGCAAGCTTAGCGATCAGGATCGAATCTTTGGTGGAGCCGGAATAGGAAATAACAATCGCCACATCTTCTGCCGTCAGGGTGGACGCTACCATCGTCTGCATATGTGAATCCGTATAGCAGTATACTTTATTCATGATCCGCAGAAACTTATTGGCCGACAGCATTGCCATGATCTGGCTTGCACCCACACCGAAAAAGAAAATCCGATGCGCCTGCTGCATCATGTCGATCAGCTGTCCAAGCTTATCATAATCCAGAAGCGACTGGGTCTCCATCAGGACATTCACATTAGAATTCAGCAGCTTCTGTGTCACCATATCAAAGGTATCCTCTATGCCGACATTCTCTGTCAGAGTCTCCTGACCCTTGTCCTTGTCTTCATTCTGAATGCTGAGAGAGAGATGGATCTTGAACTCCTGGTACCCCTGCAGCCTCATACTCTTACAAAAGCGAAATACTGTTGTCTCTCCAACACTGCAGGCATCCGCCAGATCTGTGATCGACATATATAAGACCTCTGACGGCTTATCCAAAATGAAATCTGCCACCTTCCTCTCCGCTTTCGTCAAGTGCGGATATGCCGAACGTATCTGCATCATAAAATTGTCCTGGCCCATGCTTCACCCTCCAACCACCGTTATTATTTCATTTTAACCCCTATCTGCCGTTTAATACAACAACTTTGTTTATTATTTTCCAATATTTACATAATTCCAACTATGTTAAATGGCCTCAACAAATCTCCTTGTGATATCCATAGGTCTTGTGATTGCAGTACCTACAACTGCTGCCAATACCCCCGTTTCCAATGCGGCTTTTAACTGCTGTGGAGTCCAGATCCCACCCTCAGCGATCACTGGCCTGCCCGATCGTTCTACCAGCTGGCGCATCACATCCAAGTCTGGAAGCTGCACCCCTTTTGTATATTCTGTATAGCCCCTTAGAGTTGTCCCGATCAGATCAAAACCGAGCCTTGCCGCGTTTAAGCCTTCCTCAAGAGTCGAGCAGTCTGCCATAAACAACTGATTGGGATATTTTTCTCTTACTTCTTTAAAAAATGTTTCCAAAGTCACATTCCCCGGCCTCATTCTTAACGTACTGTCCATGGCAATGATTTCCGCCCCCACTTCCACCAATGCATCCACTTCTTTCATCGTCGGAGTGATAAAGACATCCGAATCATCGTAAACCTGCTTGATGATCCCAATCACAGGAAGGTCTACTTCCTTTTTAATTTCTCTGATATCCTCGACCGTATTGGCCCGGATCCCAACAGCACCGCCCCTTTTCGCTGCAACTGCCATCCGCTGCATGATATAGGAGCTGTATAGGGGCTCCTCTTTTAGTGCCTGACAGGAGACGATCAGGCCGCCTTTGATTTTTTCCAGAATAGAAGTTTCCATTTCGTATTCCTCCTTATAATGTTTGTAAAAACTCATATGTTTTATCTGCAAAATCCTGTATTGGCTCATGAATGTATTCCGGATAAACTACAAGTTCCTTCTTCGCTCTAATTTTATTATATACTGCAAATTGTGAGGATGGAGGGCAGGTCGTATCTAAAAGCGCTGTTCCAAACATCACTTCTGCCTGGATTCTTTTTGCAAAATTTTGAACATCTATATATCCCAGCTTCGTAAAAAACTCCTCCTCATGCTCGTGACATGGATCAAACTTTCTAAAATAATATGAAATATCATCATAAACATTTTTTGCCAGATCAATTTCCCAGACTCTTTTATAATCACACAAATAAGGGAATAATGGTGCGATTTTCTTTACTTCCGGTACTAACGCTGCACAGATCAGCGTCAATGCTCCTCCCTGTGACATCCCATATGCCCCAAGCCTATTTTCATCAACCTCCGGCATAGACTTGGCTATTTCAACTAATTCAACAACATCCATAAAGACTTGCCTAAAAAGCATTTTTTCTGGTCCGTCAAGAACCCCTCGGGTGATATGCCCCGTAAATGTTTCTCCTGTTACACCACCGATATCCTGCGATAATCCACCTTGTCCCCGCACGTCCAAGGCAAATACAGAATAACCATTGGCTGCATAATTTAGTTTATCTACCCAGGTACCCGAATGTCCCGTATATCCATGGAAAAAGAAAACCGCCGGGTGAGGTTCTTCTTTTCTCAAAGGCCTCACATATTTAGCATGAATCTTTGCTCCGCCTACTCCAGTAAAAAATAAGTCAAAACACTCTGCAAAATTAGTCTGGAATCTGCTCTTCTCCAATTTTAAATTCCATTCAAGACTCTTTGCTTCCTTTACCGATTTATCCCAGAATTCATCAAAATCTTCTGGACAGGGCGAACTCCCTTTATAAACCTTCAATTCATTTAGCGGTAGATCAAATACACCCATGATATGTCCTCCTGCAAAAAACTATAAGATTTTTTCCAGAGCCTTTTCCAATCGTCCGATATCTGTCACATTTGTACTGCTTGTCAGATACTCAATAAGCTTCTGACGGTTTGCAGCGGTATTTTCAAAATAAATGTCTTTCATATTCATCGGCATTTCAAAATGCTCCATAAAATGCTCCAAATTTCTGATTTCTTCCAAATCATCTCCGTTATAATACATCTGCATAATCAAACCTACACCAACAATCTCACCGTGAAGTATATCTTTTGCTTCTTGAACAAATTCCCGGCGCATAAAATCATACAACCCATGCGCTAGTGCAAGCTGACCGCTTCCTGAAGAGAAACCGCTTACAATAGATGTATGAATCAGATTTGTAACGATCATATCATCTACCAGTTTTAAGGATCTTTCTGGTTTCGAAAATGCATCTCCCTCGCCCATGATAAACTCCCAAATGGCTTTTCCGTTAATATAACAGATGTATTTGTTCAGATCACAGTCTTTATGGCTCGTAATTTTCAGGTTATGAATGACCTCCGGCAGTTTTGCCAGTGAGTCTACCATACCTGCTGCCCATAATCTTTTCGGCGAAGCATTGATAATTCCTGAATCAGCCAGTACAACATCCACCTCCCGATTCATAGCAACAGATCCATCAGCCTTTCCTTCATCAGTATACATAATACAAACTGCAGAACTTGCAGCACATGTTGCAACCGATGTTGGTACAATGATGATAGGACAGTTGGCATATGCAGCCGCGCACTTCGCTAAATCTATGCATTTCCCACCGCCGATCCCAATAATAAGATCGCACTGCTCCCTCTTTACAATTTCACTATACTCTTTCGCCCATCGCTTAGAGCATTCACCAGTATGCTTAAAAATGATTCCCAGCTCGGCAAGATTAACAAATTCTGAAATTTTATCTACAGAACCTGGACCACCGATGATCACTGCCTTTTTTCCAAAATACTGCATCTCACTTTTCAACTTCTGTACGGCACCTGTGCCAACAACAAATCGACCTACTCCAACCTTCAATTCCTGCATTATGTTTCATCTCCTATTGTATTATGAATTGTTTACTTAACAGCTCCTGCCATCATTCCGCGTACTAACGACTTTTGTGCACATAGATAAATAAGAATTGCCGGGATGATTGCCAGCAGCGTTCCGGTCATAACCATTTCCCACGGGGTTTGATTATCGATCAAACGTGCAATGCCAACCGTTAATGGTGTTTTGTTTGCATTTCTTGTCAAGATCAGCGGATACAGGTACTGTCCCCAGCCGGTAAAGAAAGAAAGGGCAAACGTTGTTGCGATCCCGGGCGTTGACAGCGGGATAATGATCCTGAATAATATCCCCAGCCTGGAACATCCGTCTATGGAGGCGGCCTCCTCAAGCGCGACCGGAATGCCATCAAAGAAACTCCTGAGCAGCAAAATAGGAAACGCCATTGATGTCGCAATGATCGCAATAATAACTCCGATATATGTATCATACAGCCCCATCTTATTTAAGGTCATAAAAATCGGGATGGCGATGACCACCTGTGGGATTACCTGGGTAATGAAAATGATAAATGAGTAAAATATCTTCCCTTTAAACTTATACCTCGACAATGCATATGCAGCAAATGTCGCCAATAAAACATTGATCAATGACGTTCCCACCGCATAGATAATCGTCGCTTTAAAATATCCTAGTAAATCGATTCTCTGCCAGATATCAATATAATTTCTAAAATACAGATCAGCAGGCCAGAGAAAATTTTTGCCCAAGTTTTCATATTTTGTAAGCGATGCGACAAATGCTGTATAAATTGGTATCAATGTAAAAAGACACCATACAATTACAAAGGCCATCCTCCCGGTGAGCATCCATTTACGTTTTGCTTTTCTACTCATCACTCCTCGACCTGCCTTTCGTTTTTAAATTTCAGGAATCCTATGATTCCTACGATAAGAAGAACCAGCAATGCGATAGAGCATGCTGTCCCCAAATCATAGTCCCTAAAGGCTTTATTATATATTTCCAATGCCACCAACTCTGTTTGACCTGCCGGCCCGCCATTGGTCATAATGTAAACGGTATCGAAAATCTGAATCGTCCAAGCTGTTACGATCAATGTCGTAGTAGAAAGAACAGGTTTTAAATACGGTAATGTAATATACCGAAAACGCTGGATTGCCGATGCCCCATCTAGGTCAGCAGCCTCTTCGATATCAGAAGGGATCGTCTGCAGTGCTGCCATCAGGGAGATGATCATAAATGGTGTCCCCTGCCAGATCCTAACCATGATCACTGTCGGCAGTGCTCTTCCGTCACCAAGAAAACTTACCGGCTCTGTGATCCAATTTAATTTCATAAGAAGCTGATTTATAAAACCAAACTGCGAGTTTAAAACCCAGCTCCACATGGATGCAGCAAATGCCTGTGGCACAATCCAGGGAATTATCACAATAGATCTAAAGACGCCGCGCAGCGGCATTGGTTTATTCAGTGCAACCGCAACAAGCGTACCGCACACAACGATTCCCGCAACACCAAAGACTACATATACTGCCGTAACCCCAAGAGCCTTTACGAATTCTGAAGTAGTAAGGTACTTGAAATTTTCAAAGGAATTCCACTCCAGAAATCCCTGGATAATATTAGATTTTCCCAGGGAAAATTTGAATACGTTTACCAATGGAATCCCCAGCACCAGGATCAACAGAACAGCGGTTGGTAAAATAAACAGATACGGCTCAAACTTTCCTCTTTTTTTCGTCTTCATCTGTTCCCTTCTTTCCCGAATATGGCAGGACGTATTGAACTATGTCAATACGTCCCTGCCAATGCGACTTATTCGTTATAAATTTTTTCGTGTCCTTCTGTAATATTTTTCAAAGTCGTCTCGGCATCCTGCTTGCCCATCATAAGCAGCTGCAGCTGTTCTCCTGTAACTGACCACAATGAATTCGTCTTTGGTGAAACACCTTCCGGTACACTTTCCTCAACAGATTTGATGATAACAGCTTCATTGGCATCACTTTCATCATATGTTGCTGCCTCGGACTGTAAGATCGGAATAGAGCCGTATGCACTGTGGGCCTTCTGATTTTCAGTATCCATTAAATAACGGAGGAATTTCCATGCTTCTTCTTTATGTTCACAATTCGTAGGAATAAAGAATCCACCCATATTGACCGCAGATGTCTGAACACCGCTTGCTCCAGCCGGGAGCTGAGCAACTTTAAACTTTCCGCTGTCCATTCCTTCCTGGATCTGGTTTTCAATATTAACTGCATCCAGTACCATCCCGACGTTTCCATCCCTCAATAAGGTTCTGACATCAAAACGTCCAAATTCTTCTACATTTCCCTGAGAGTACTTTGTCATTTCCTGCATGAAGTTTAAAGTATTGAGCGCTGCCTGCTTATTCTCCTCTTTATCATAGGTATACATCTTACCGTCCCATGTCGGGCCATTGATCTCACTTGCAAACAAGGATTCAAAAAGAAATGAAGTTTCTCCTCCTGCTGCTTTTGCATAAACTGCCGCTCCTGCTGCATCTGTTTTCTCTTCGATCGCCTTCTCTGCCGCTAAAAATTCGTCCCATGTCGCCGGCGGGCTGTCAGGATCTAATCCTGCCTGTTCGAATAGTTCTGTATTGTACCAAAGCAGCAGTGTCGTTGCACCACAGGGGATTACATATTGCTTGCCATCATACTGGCCTGCTTCTAACAGAGCCGGATACATATCTTCCTTTAATTCATCATCCATATATGGAGTTAGATCTTCAATCAAACCTTTATCCGCCATATCAAAGATAGTTGCCGGCAAGTGATACATAATATCCGGCAGGGTTTGCGACGATGCCATTACCTGTAATGTCTTCTCTGCATCTGCCCAGCCAAGATCCTGCATATCGATCGTGACGTTTGGGTTTTCCTTTTCATATTTTTCAATGATTGGTTGAAAGATTTCCCTTAATATTTCCGGTGTTCCGGTTCTCATAAAGGTGATCGTCACTTTTTCATCGGAACTCTTATCTTTCTTTTCTGTCTTGGCGTCTTTACCTGATCCCGATCCGCACCCTGCGAGTAAGCTCATTGTCATGGTTGCCGCTAATAAACAACTTGCAATTTTTTTCACATTTTTTATTTTCATACAGGCACCTTCCTATCTACTTTTTTAGAATCAAAATATTTTTCAATCATCAGATAATTCCACACTGTTTCGCTGCTTCTCTTGCTTCTGCCTTTTCTGCTTCACTCAGCGGCACTGTCGGGATACGCACATATCCACCACAAGATCCGGCCAAGTCTGCCATGTATTTCAGGAGTGCGATCACTTTATACTCTCCTCCCATTCCTGAATACTTTACTGCCAGATCCATATAAGGGATCATGGTATTTCTGATTCGCTTTGCCTCTTCATAATTTCCTGTTGAACGTGCATTCCATATTGCGACACTTCGATCAGGCACGATATTACACATACTTGAGATAAATCCTGTCGTTCCTGCTAAAGCTGCATATGGTTCAAGAAATTCACCATGTCCATTTACTACAGAAACCTTATCACCGATCTCCTGTACAACTCTTGTCATCTTAAAGAAAGCCGGTGTACACTCTTTCATACCAACAACATTAGGGAATTCCTTTAATCTCTTTAAAACGGAAATCGGACAGTCTATATTCATAACCTCAAAGTTGTTATACAATAGAATCCCTAAATCTGTATTTTTTGATAATTTTTCATAAAATGCATAAATACAGTTTTCATCCTTCGCCGGATAATAATATGGTGAAAGTGCCATTACACCGGATGCTCCATGCTCCTGTGCGTGCTGTGCGAGTTCAATCGACTCATTTACGTTTGTACTATTGCAGCCTTGAATAATCGGGATCGCATCACCTATCGTATCATAGACCATCTCCAGGATCATCTTCCGTTCATCTGTCGCCATCGCACCGCATTCACCTGTACTTCCGCAGATTACGATAACAGAATTATCTCTGTTCAAGCCTCCATTCAATAAGAATTTCAGGTTCTTTTCATATCCCACTGCATCAAAGTCACCATTCTCTTTAAATGGTGTGATGCTAATTGCTGTAATTCCTTTTAAATGCTCCCTTAGTTCTTCTGGTTTCATCATTTTCCATTTCCTCCTTTTGTTTCCCTTTTGAATCACTCCGCCGCTCTTTCTTTTAATGTCGTTTTGTTTTTTGTTATTTTCATAATATCACCGTTGTGAAAAATTACAATGCTTTTTAGGAAAAAATTTCTTTTTTGTTGAAATTAAATAAAAAATCTTTTCTTTTTTGTGCATAATTATTTTTCATTTCTTTATTTTCTGAAAATTTTTCCAAATCTGTTTATATTTTAGTTTAATCGTCATATTTTTAACAACTCCACTGCCATTCAGGCACAAAAAAAGAACCAGCGTTCACTGATCCTTTTTATCTTTCATATTCAATTCCCACCAGCATCAGTCCCTGCGGAGGTGCCGTCACCCCTGCTGCCTGCCGGTCTTTTGCCTCTAATATATCTTTCACTTGTCCGGGAGTGTAAAAGTTTCTTCCGACACGCAATAGTGTACCGACAATGATTCGGACCATATTATACAAAAATCCATTTCCCCGGATACGGATCGTAATCTCATCTCCGCTTTTTAAAACGTCCAGATCATAGATCGTGCGCACCGTATCCTCAACATTGGTCCGCACATTACAGAAGCTGGCAAAATCATGCTCGCCCACAAGGTATCCTGCTGCCTCACGCATCTTCTCCAGATCCAGATCATAAGAGACAAAATATCTCGTCAATCTCCTGGTCGGATCCGGTACTTTTGCATTCAGTATGTGATACTCATATGTCTTCGTACAATTGCAGTACCTGGGATGCCAGTCAAGAGGAACTTCCTCTGATTTCACCACCACGATATCCTCCGGCATACGCTGATTCAGAGCATAGGCCATCCTCTCCGGCGGAATGCCCGTCTCAGAATCAAACACCGCGACGTTTCCCAGAGCATGCACCCCGGAGTCTGTGCGGCTCGCACCGATCACCCGAATTTCCTCCCCGGTCAGCTTTGACAGCTTTTTATTCAATACTTCTTCGATCGTGATCCCATTCGGCTGAATCTGCCATCCACAGTAATTCGTACCGTCATAGGCGACCGTCAACTTTATTCTTTTCATAAACCCTCTTCTACTTATTTTGTACATAAACAGATCACTGATTCTAATGCCAAATAATAGCTCAAATAATAGCTATTTGAATCATTTAAAAGATCCAGAGATGAAACGGTATATACCGGCCTGCATAAAAGATCACAGCCATATACAAGACCATCACTACATAGGCCATCCGGTCCCGCCTTTCATATATCAGCGGTTTCATCTTGGTCCTGCCGTCTCCTCCTCGGTAGCATCTCGACTCCATTGCCATTGCCAGATCATTAGCCCGCCTAAACGCAGAGACAAATAAAGGCACAAGGATCGGGATCATCGCTTTCGCCTTCTGAATGACATTTCCGCTTTCCAGGTCTGCCCCTCTGGCGATCTGTGCCTTCATGATCTTGTCTGTCTCTTCCAGCAGGATCGGGATAAAACGCAGTGCGATCGACATCATCATCGCAACCTCATGCACCGGAACCTTGATCTTATTCAAAGGGTGGAGCAGTTTTTCAATCCCGTCAGTCAGGGAATTGGGAGTTGTTGTGAATGTCATAATGGATGATCCCATGATCAGGTAGGTAAGACGGACTGCCATAAACACAGTGACCCTCAATCCCTTATCCGTAATGCGGAAGATCCAGACATGCACCAGCTCATTTCCCTCCCTTGTCAAAAACAGGTTAAACAATACCGTGATCATAAGGAGCATAATGACCGGTTTCAATCCCTTTATGATAAACCTCAAAGGCACTCTGCTCACAAAAATGACCAGCCCCAGGAACAAAGTTGCGATCACATATCCCAGGATACTGTTCTGTATAAAAAGAGAGACCAGAAAGAAGAGGGTACAGACAATCTTCACCCTCGGGTCCAGTCTGTGAATCACACTTTTTGCCGGATAATATTGTCCGATCGTAATATCTCTAATCATGGAAACTCCTCATTATCTCTTCTGCTGCTTCTTCCACCGTTGTTGCATTTGTGTTAACATCCATCCCCCTGGCTTTTAGCGCATGCATGATATAGGTTACCTGGGGGGCTGCAAGTCCCACCTCTTCCAGTTCCCTATAATGGGCAAATACCTCCTTGGGCGCATCATCAAACATCTTTTCCCCATGGTTCATCACGATGATCCGGTCCACATATCTGGCAATATCCTCCATGCTGTGTGAGACCAGAATGACCGTCATGTTTGTATTCTTATGCAGATATTCAATCTGGTCCAGGATCTCATCCCTGCCCTTGGGATCCAAACCTGCCGTCGGTTCATCCAGAACAAGTACCTTAGGCCGCATTGCCAGGACTCCTGCGATAGCTGCCCGCCGTTTCTGCCCGCCGGAGAGTTCGAACGGGGACTGCTTATAATACTTTTCAGGAAAACCTACCAGTTCCAACGCTTCCTTAGCCCGCTTTTCACACTCTTTTGAGGAAAGACCTTGATTCTTAGGGCCAAAGCAGACATCACTTAATACGTCCACCTCAAAAAGCTGATGTTCCGGGTACTGGAATACGAGTCCCACCTGGCTCCTTAATTCCTTCATATCATACCCGGCATCATAGATATTTTTCCCATCATAATACAGTGCTCCCGATGTGGCCTTCATCAGGCCGTTAAAATGCTGGATCAGTGTGGACTTTCCTGAGCCTGTATGACCGATGATTCCCACGAATTCCCCCTGCGTGATCTCCAGGCTGATATCCTTTAGCGCCTGCTTTTCATACGCAGTGCCGGGGCTGTATATATAGTTGATATGCTCTAACTTAATTGACATAATGCCTCCACCAACTCCTGAGTCCTTAGGATCCCTTTCGGCAGATCCAGACCTCTTTTCCTCAATTCTTCCGCCAGCATCGTGACCTGCGGCACATCCAGCCGGTACTTTTTCAAAGTATCCACCTGGCTGAAAATCTCCCTCGGCGTCCCATGCATCACAACATGTCCGCTGTCCATCACATAAACCTGGTCTGCATCAATGACTTCTTCCATGTAGTGCGTGATCAGGATGACGGTCACCTTCTTCCGCTTCCGCAGCTCCTGCACGGTTCTGATGACTTCCTTCCTGCCATTCGGGTCCAGCATTGCTGTCGGCTCATCCAGGACGATACACTGTGGTTCCATCGCAATCACACCTGCAATCGCAACACGCTGCTTCTGCCCGCCGGAAAGCTTATTCGGTGAATTGCTGCGGTATTCCAGCATCCCCACTGCCTTTAGGCTGTCCTCGACCCGTTTCCAGATCTCTTCTGTCGGGACGCCTAAGTTCTCCGGGCCAAAACCCACATCCTCCTCAACCACCGTACCAATGATCTGGTTGTCCGGATTCTGGAAAACCATACCTGCCGACTGTCTGACATTCCATAGCTCTGCCGGGTCTTTGGTATCCCTGCCGCCGACCCACATCGTCCCCCCTGTCGGAACAAGGATAGCATTCATATGCTTGGCAAGCGTAGATTTCCCGGAACCGTTGTGTCCCAGGATGGCCACAAACTCTCCCGGGGTAACGTGGATGTCCACGCCGTCAATGGCACGGTTCGTCCCGATCACATTTCCCTCTTCATCCCGTTTCTCATATTCAAAAATCAGATCCTCTGACTGAATCATATCCATATCGGCTCTGCCTCCGTGACTGCCCGTTTACTGTAACAAAAATACTTCACTGTTCATTATTGTACGTTATCAGGTTATTTTTTACAAGACAAATTTCCTGGCGGCACCTCTGACACTGAAAAAGGATGAGAGCTTTTTCTTCTGCGCTCTCATCCTTTTTTCCTCTGACTTGTCACTCGCTGTCCTTTGCACCCTTGCTATGATTTCACAGCTTTCGTGCTGTTGACGATCAGAATCCCCACACTGACCAGGATCAATGCGGATAGATTTTTCAGGGAAAAGATCTCCTCTCCCAGAAAAATTGCCGAAAGTGCGACCCCGAATACCGGAATCGTAAATCCGTAAATAGCCACTCTTCCCACCGGATTATACTTTAAAAGCATCGTCCAGATACTGAATGCCACCGTCGATATCAGTGCCATATAGATCAAAAGAAGCGTAGATTTTACCGTAAATCCTTCTACATGTCCGCCGAGTGCCCATCCGATCACGATCAAAAGGATACTTCCGAACAGGATCTGATAGGACGTGATCGTCATCGGGCTTTCCATGTCGGAGATCATTTTCAACACCACTGTACTGATTCCGTAGGCAATCGTGCAGATCAAAACCATGCCCTCTCCCTGGATCGAAAAGCCGGTTCCCCAGGCACCGGGGGCTAAGTTGATCACTACTACACCTGCCAGTCCCAGGATACAGCCCAGCCCCTTCTGCCAGGTCATCTTTTCATTCTTAAGCATAAAATGTGCCGCCACGATCGAGACAAATGCATTGGATGCGTTGATGATGGAGCCTTTTGTCCCCGTCGTATTGGCCAGACCTACATAGAAGAAAAAATACTGCACTGTAGTCTGTAAAAACCCCTGCCGCAGGATATAAGGAATGGAAGAACGCTTCATTGTCAGAATCCGTTTTTCCAGGATGCATCCGAATATAAAAGTAAGTACGCCGGCGAGGAAAAACCGGTAGCCAGCAAATAATATCTGACTCCCGGTCCCTTCTATTCCAAACCACTCATATCCAACTTTGATACATGGAAATGCACTCCCCCATAACGCACAGCAGATTAAGGCAAGCAGGCAGACAACTGCCGGCTTCTGTAATCTCTTTTCCATCTGTGGTTTTCTCCTATGCCTTTCTATGCCATCTCCGGCTCGTCGTATTCCTCACCGAAGGTATCAACCGTCACTTTTTTCATGACCTGTGCCTCTAACGGCTTGTCACTGTAATCTGTTGCTGTCTCAGCGATCTTGTTCACAACATCCATTCCTTCTGTGATCTTGCCGAATGCAGCATAAGCCCCGTTCAGATGCGGAGAGTTCTTGTGCATGATAAAGAACTGTGATCCTGCGGAATCCGGGTGCATCGCACGTGCCATGGAAAGAACTCCCGGCTCATGAGTCAGATCATTCTGAAAACCGTTCTGGCTAAACTCACCTTTGATCGTATATCCCGGACCGCCCATGCCTGTCCCGTCCGGGCATCCGCCCTGGATCATGAATCCGCTGATCACGCGGTGGAAGATCAGGCCGTCATAGAAGCCTTTCTTTACAAGTGAAATAAAGTTCTTCACTGTGTTCGGTGCGATCTTAGGATATAACTCCGCTTTCATGATATCTCCATTTTCCATTTCAAATGTAACAACTGGATTTGCCATAGTAAATTCCCCTTTTCTTTTAAATTCAATATGACTATTGTAGCGGATAATGGCGGATTCGTCAATCAACTGCGGCAAGGATCCTCAACTCTGATAAGGATTGTATTAAGGATTTCCTGCATAAATAAGGGCATGTATCACAAACCCACCCGCGTAATACATGCCCGTTTTTCTGCTATCACACACATCCCATAGCCAGACAGCGGGATGTGCTCCTCATTCTGGAAGGCTGTCACCTCTTTAAATGTCCCATCCTGTATAAATAATTCTTTCAACGCACTTTTCAGCGGCTCTTTTCCTGCAATTACGACTTTCGTATTCTTGGTCATTGTTAAGGCACGGCTTCTTTTTACCGCAAGAATATCCGCAGCTAATACAGCTCCCATTAGAAAACTAGAACACGCCTCCTGCCTGCCATCCATAAACTGATTCACGATCCTGGTTAAAAAGACGGCACGTGACAGGCTGGTAGCCCACGTTTCCTTCGCTCCGGCTATGAACATCTCTCTGTCATATGTTTCCGGGGCAAACTGCCCTTTTACAGCATCGGTCAACACACTGCCGCAGGTCAGCATAAAGAGCAGCTCACCCGCCATAGAAGTCAGGCAGCCGGTCATCTGCCCTTTCCCGTTGACCGATACAAATTTCGTATGTGATCCGGGCAGGACATACAATGCTTCCTGGGGGAATACCTCCTGCCTTATCCGCCTGATATCAGATCCAGAGGCATCTGTGACAGAATTCTCTGACTTGCACAGCTCCATCAATGCAATCGTCTCTGTCTCCTCCCCTCTCATAATATCCATCTGTTCCAGGTTATCCCGGCCGACCTCTCCCGAAAAATTTTTCATTCCCGGAATAAAGCTGATAGGGATAGAACATATATCCGGCATCAGAACATCCTCTACCCCCTTTGCAAATTCCCTCAAACCTGCCGGGGCTGTCAGATGGGGAACCTCAAGGATGCCGACATTAGATGTCAGCATCCCGCAGGCATAAACCGCATTGACCTGTGCATGTGCAGCCTCAGCTCCCTGCATCATTTCTTTTACCATAGAACTTATGGCAGTCTTCAAGCTGCTGCTATTTCCCTCTTTCGCGGCATCTCTTACACCCACTTCGGCTTTTGCAGCATAAATAAGCTCCTTCTTCTCATTCCATAAAGCAACTCTGGTATTAGTTGTTCCCCCATCGATCGTGATCATATAGTTTTTCATGGCATGCCCCACTGTTTACATTCCCTGATACTTTTGTCCCAGTACATCAGCCATGATAATCGCATCATAGATCATCTGCGCCGTCACCGGGAATGGTTCTACATCCCAGTAGGATTTCAGTGATTCCTGTGCAACTCTCATGATATCCTCTTTTGATGCATCTTTGATCCCCAGCATCTCAAAATTAGAAGGAAGCCCTACCGCATCGAAGAAGTCATAGATCTCCTCGATCTCATCCATACTGCGCCCTTCGATAATCAGCTGTACGAGAATGCCAAAAGCAACTACCTCGCCGTGAAGAAGCTTTGCACAAGCCGGAAGGATCGTGATCCCCTCTGCGATTGAATGCGCCCCTGCACAGCTTGAGTTTTGGACACCAAGACCACTCAGAAGTGTATTTGCCTCAATTACGTCCTCCACATCGATCGTACATAATCCCTTTTCTGCAGCAAGCTTGGCGCTGTACCCCTTTTTCAGTATCGTCTCATGGCACGCCTTTGCAATTGCTTCTACCGCAACTGTAGCGCAGAAACCTTTTCCCACATAGTTTGGAGAATGCGATTCTAAGTTTGCCCTTGTCTCAATAAAGGTAGCCAATGCATCTCCCATGCCTGCAACAAGGAAACGGACAGGAGCCTTAGAGATAATCTCTGTATCAAGCAGGACAAGGTCCGGGTTCTTTACATAATGTCTTGCGCCCACATGCTCTCCACTTTCTGTATAGATAACAGACAGTCCGATCGTCGGCGCATCCGTTGATGCGGTCGTCGGAATAATAATTGTTGCTGCCTTAAATTTATCAGCCACAGCTTTCGCAGTATCCATTGTCTTGCCTCCGCCCATGCCTGCAACAACATTCGGTGCGAACTCTTTTACACTGTCTGCGATCTCATCGATCTTTTCAGAAGTAATCTCACCGCTGAACTCCTGTACGATTACTCTGCTTTCCCCCTCTGCATACATTGCCTCGAATTTCTTGCTGTATGTATCATAGAAAAAGGCATCGACCAGAATAAATACTCTGTCGCCGTAAGCGTCTGTATATTCTTTTAACAGATCCAGCTCGTACTGTCCCTGTACATATCTGCTCGGTGCTCCAAAAGCTCTTGTTTTGTGTGAAATCATTGACATAATTAAATCCTCCTTGACATTTTTTTGTATACATCCTCTAATGCAAAATAGCATGCATCAAAAAGTTCCTTTACAGGCTTATATGCCTCTGCCGCCTTCTTGTCCGACTCCTGTGTCTCATTAACTGATATAAACCTCTCGATTGCCGTAAAATCCTTGAATATCCCAGCACCTACACCTCCGATCACTGCCGCTCCCATAGAACCGGCCTCCTCCAGAAGATCCGGCACAGAGATCTTTGCGTTATAGATATCCGCCATCATCTGGCGCCAGACCTGTCCCTTTGCGCCGCCTCCTATGACAAGAATCTCCTCAATATCCACCTGTGTCCTTAAGATATCAAGGCAGATGCTTAAATTCATGGTGATCCCTTCCAGTACACTTCTTAAAATATCTCCCCGGGTATTTTCAGGTTTTAGCCCGATCCACGCCCCCTTCGCATCCGGATTCCAGCGCGGGGCCCTTTCTCCCAGCATATAAGGAAGAAAGATCACACCATTTGCACCCACCGGACTTTTTTGTATCTGACTGTTCATATACTCATATGGAGAAGTTCCAGCTGCAGCGGCATCACAGCATTCTTTCAGACAGATTGTCTCTTTCAGCCAATTATATGCGCCTCCGGCATACTGCATGGTTCCGTTAGGGGCATATAGACCGGGAATCACATGTGCCCACGTAACAGTCCTCATCTTTTCATCAAAGACCGGCTTCTTGGATGTAGTAGTGATCCAGGCAGAGGTCCCCATACAGCAGTATGTCTTTCCTGGGGCGATAGAGCCGCACCCTATATTTGCAACGGATCCGTCGCCGCCTCCCATAACAACAGGAGTCCCCGGATAAAGCCCTGTCAGCTTTGCGGCCTCCTCTGTCACACCCCCTGCAACAAACGTGGACTTCTGTATTTGGGGCAGTTTATCCCCATCGATCCCGGCATATTCTATCAGCTCCTCTGACCACTTACATTTCTCAAGATCAAAACATGCCATGCTGTTAGCATCCGAGGGTTCCGTAAAAAATTCTCCTGTCAGCTTAAATACGATATAATCCTTTGCATTTAGTACTTTATAAGTCTGTTCGTAGATCTCAGGCTCATGCTCCTTGATCCACATTAACTTCTGTACGCCATATGAGGCGGTATTCCGATGTCCTACGATATGATAAAAATCCCACTGGCTGATATGCTCCCCGATCTGCGCAGCCTGTTTCTGCGCACGCTGATCCGCCCATATGATTGACGGCCTCAAAGGATGCCCCTTGCGGTCCACACAAAGACAGCCCATCATCTGACCACTAAAGCTGACTGCCCCGATCTGGGAGGGATCGATCCCGGAAGATGTGATCAGCCTTTTGCTGGTCTTACATACTGCCTCCCACCAGTCATTGGCATCCTGTTCTACCCATGTATCGTTAAAATAATGTGCCGGATATCCCTGGACCTCACTTTTTATCAGTTGTCCTGATTCCGAGAATAAGGTCGCCTTATTCCCGGATGTTCCTAAATCATGTGCAAGTATATACTTTGCCATGCCTGCCTCCTGTTCATTTAGAAAGTTATGATCCCTTTTTTCATAACTTCGCGGTTAAGCAGCTTCTCGTAAGCTTCCACAGAATCTTCGAACTTAAAGTAATCCGATATAAATTCCTTGATCTCTAATTCCCCTGAACGGATCCACTCCATAACCTGCGCATGGGCTTCCCCTTCTTCTTTTTTACGCGGCATCTGCTGGTATACAACGCTCCAGTTATAGGATGCTTTACTAAAGTCGATCGTAATCTCTTCCTTTTCCGGTACACCATAACAGAGGACCTGCCCCCGGTCCTTGATAAGGGACATTGCCTGATTCACAACAAACGGCAGCCCTACTGCGTCCAGAACATAGTCAACGCCTTCTTCGAAGACCGCATGGATCTCCTTATCCAGATCCTGGGTCTTACTGTTGATCACAATACTTGCCCCCTTCTCCTTGGCAAGCATAAGTTTTTCATCGAAAATATCTACAGCCACGATATTTTTTACCCTGGCAAGGCTTAAAAATTTTATGAAGGTCAATCCAACAGGCCCGCATCCGAACACTGCCACCGAATCCTCAGGCTTGATACCAAAGTAACGGATATTACTCAACACTTCACGGAAGGTTACGATCATGACCGCATCCACCGGATCCAGATCATCATCTAAAACTGTCTGTGCATATGCACAATCCGGTGCCTCCCCATCCGCATATGCCAGAGGATCATGTACAACTGCATATTCGCTCATAGCACCCCAGCCAGATCCCAGATCCCCATATAACTCCGGGTCCGGGTCAACGAAAGGAAGCAGCACTTTATCGCCGGGCTTTAACCCCTTTACATCGGCTCCGGTCTCTACGACCTCCCCAACCCCTTCATGCCCCAGCATGATGGGATAAATATCCTCCGGAAATCCCTTGAATGTCTTGTGGATCAGCTTTACGTCTGTTCCGCACATCCCACATGCGATGGTCTTAACCAATGCCTGCTTTTCGTTGATCCTTGGCTTTGCGATCTCTTGGATCTCCAGTCTGCCTTCCTTGTTTACAATGAGTGTTTTCATCTTCCATCCTCCTATTAATTTAGTCTGAACTAATTTACGTGTTCCGTCCTTCTGATCATCTCATCCTGTGCCTTCCTGCCCATCTCTACAAAAAATGCACTATATCCGGTCACTCTGACGCATAAGCTTCTGTACCTGTCCGGATCCTTCTGCGCCTTTTTCAAAGTCTCAGAGTCCATCACATTTACTTGAAGCTGCATCCCTCCCTTCTGCATATATGTCTTTAACAGTGCACACATTGCTTCAAGCCCATCGCTTCCACTTACCGCAGACGGATGCAGCCTTAGATTAAGCGGACCTCCGGTAATCCTGTCAAAAGGAACTTTGCTCAAAGAGTTTAACATTGCTGTAAGTCCTGAAATATCAGTACCTTCAGCCGGGGACTGGTTTTCACTTAACTGTTCCGCTTCGAAACGTCCGTCCGGTGTAGCCCCTACATATTTCCCCATTGTAGTAAAATCACGGTCTGTAGAATAAGTCGGCCACATCTGATATAAATATTGGGGACCGTTGTATTTGTCAATGGCACGGATAAACATGTCCGTTACGATCTTGGCGTATTTATCTACTTCGTCTATATCATTACCGAACTTTCCCAGCTTCACCTTCCATTTCCTGGCCAAATGCTCTCTGCCGGAATAGTTATCCCTTAACAGCTCTGCCAGCTCTAAAAGGCTCATCTCACCGTTTTTGAATACGATCTGTTCTATCGCATACAATGCATTGATGACTGTGGCAAGCCCGCAGCCCTGCGCTACTATCTTGTGATATTTTGTTCCTCCTTCTGTCCATGTAACAGCATTCTCAACTGTTCCCTTCAAGAAGCAGTCCTCGATCCTGATCTTGCCAAAGGTACATTCTCTCTCCGCTTCCATGTCCATCTCGAAGCCTCGCCGGTACTCACCCATAAGGTAATTAAGCTGCTGTTCATATGCCTCAAGGAAGTCCTCCATGGATTTCATTTCTGTAACGGGCTTAGTCTTCACTCCATAATAGGGTCCTGTCATGAGTCCGATCATTCTGTCTGACAGGCCAAACTCGCAGTCCGTCTCGTACCCATCCGGCTTTGGCTCCATCGGATAATCCCCCTGGTTCAATGCCAGTTCCAAAGGCTTTGCCAGATTCATCCAGAGCTGCCTCAGCCCGCCCTCATATGCCGGGATATTCGGGTCATTGCATCCCCAAAAACCGTAGTCGTATACTTCCGGCTCCTGTACGTTGTAATATTTTAGCGCCGGAATCATCGTATCATCATTGTAAAACACAAGCGTTGTATTATCTCTCATAGCCTCACAGCACAGCTTCCAGAATTCTTCCGGGATTCCCTCGTGATACCGGACAATAATGAATGGATTCCTGAGCTTCAAATCCCATGCTGCTTCCACCATGACGTGTGATAGTTCGCATACTGCAGAGGTTCCGTCTGCGTTGATCCCTCCCAGAGTCAGGTAATTCGGATCATCGAATGCCACCTCCAAAGTCAGTGCTGTAGCATCCAGTTCCGTAGACATATGATCTGTCTGTGCCATGATCTCATTATTTCTGTAATAGAATTCCTCAAGCAGCTCCTTCGCTGTATCCCTGGTCAGGCTTCCCTCCCCGATCCCTTTCTCATATAAGGGGCGAAGGTACTTATCCATCCGGCTGTAATTCAGAACACCACAGCCGCATACCTTCTGCAGGATCAATACAAGCAGCCAGATCTGCTGGAGTGCCTGCTCAAATGTCTCAGCCGGGCCTCTGCTTACCTGACGAAGGTTCTCTGCCAAATGATCCATCCCTGCTCTTTCTGCCTCTTTGGCATAACGTTCATAGAAGTCCATGACTGCGTCATAACAGATAACCGCACCCTCAAGAAAATATCTCTGGTTTTCATTACAGCTCATTTGAAGACGTGCCTGCGCTTTTTCCTTTAATGCCCCGAATCCTTCATTGATGACAGCTTCCCAGTCCGGTGCGAGATGTCCGAAGCTTACAAACCAGTATGGTCTGCAGCGCAGCCATGTCTCCGAATAATAGAATAGTGCCTTTCTGTGACGCTCTTCCAGAGGGATATCCCACCAACGCTTATAAGCCGCCAAAATCTCCTCTTTTTCTTCCTTTGCCGGCATCCGTACCTTTACACTCCCGGCAATCTTCATATCTTTCTCTATAACGACTGAAATATTAGAAAGTATATGACTGAGTGTATGCCCATAACGGACAGCATCCTGCTCGTTCTCGAAAAGCTCTTCACTCTCTAATGTATACTGAATGCGTTCCATAAAGGTTTCATTCGGATCTCTTTTAAACCATGCATCCAGCTTTTCCTCTAAATGTTTTGCAATCATCCTCGTCCCTCCTTATCTTGTTCTCGAACATGTCCCCAAAATCTGCCGGATACGTTCCATACTGGCTTCCTCTGGAGCTTCAAAGGTCTTTAAATCTATTCCTATACTTTCTGCTTTTGGAATTCCCATGGAATGGTATGGCAGCAGCTTTATTTCTACAATGTTAGAATATCCTTTTGTAAATTCCTTTAACAAATATGCATTCTCTTCACTGTCATTGATCCCCTTTATGAGCGGAACTCTGATATGTATTGGAATTCCGCTTTTAAACAGACGCTCTGCATTCTTCAATATCTGATCATTCGAAACACCTGTATATTGTTTATGCACATCTGCATCCATGATCTTCAGATCCAGAAGCACAAGGTCCGTATAAGGGAGAACCTTCTCAAAATGTCCATATGGTACACTTGCTGCGGTATCCAGTGCCGTATGGATCTTCTCTTCTTTAGCCCGCCTGAATAATTCTCCTACAAAGTCCGGCTGTAAAAGAGGCTCTCCGCCAGAGACTGTCACGCCTCCATTTGAATTCCGAAAATAATCGATGTCCCTTCGGACGATTCGGAGTACTTCCTCTGCCTCTTTATCTTCGCCCCATAAGTTCAAGGCGCCACACGGGCATTCCTCTACACATCTTTTGCATACTGTGCACGCCTCCTGGTTCACTCTCTTCTTGTCCCGGACATATACTCCATTGGGACATACGTGCGTACACATCCCACATTCTACACATCTCTCCGGCTGGTATCTGATCTGAATTCCAGTCTCAAACGACTCCGGGTTGTGACACCATGCACACCTTAGACTGCATCCCTTTAGAAATACCGTTGTCCGTATCCCCGGTCCATCATGTACGCTGAATCTCTGTATATTAAAGATTCTTCCCATATTCTGTTCCATTTTTATCCCGCCCTTCGCACGGTATTATGTCACTATGTCATGACATAAGTATATTATAACATATCCTTGCTGTCAACATTATCACACGTTTTTCTGCAAGGATTTCTCACTATTCCGGAAAGACAGTCACCTCAAAATAATTGCGGTCACCGCGGTATCTCGCCAGTGAATATTCGATCACATCTCCAAACACATTGTAACCGGTGGACTCAAAAAACTGTATGGGCTTACCCTGCTTAATCTTAAGCAGCTCTACATCTTCCTTTTCTGCCTCCACTGCCTCGATCCGCCTCTCAACCCGGTATACCGCTGTCTCTGTTGAACTCCCCAAAATCGTATACAGCCGTTCTTTTTCTAAATCATGTTCCAGGATGAAACCACAGGATGAATATGGCAGATAGGTTCGGATCGTTACGATGGGTTCTCCATCCGCCATCCGCTTGCGGAACAAATATACTACCTGATCTTTTTCGTTGATCTTTAATCCCTTTGCGACCTTGGGGCCGGCAGTTATGATCTTTAAATCCAATACTTCTGTGGATGGCACCATGCCTATCCGGGTCATTTCGTCATTAAAGCTCTCCACTTTTTTGATGAAGCTGTGCTCGATCTTCGGCCTTGTAACAAAGGTTCCTTTCCCTTTAACCCGGTAGAGCCATCCTTCCTGCACAAGCTCCGTGATCGCCTGCCTTATGGTGGTTCTGCTGATCTCAAATATGTTACTGATCTCCTCTTCCGTTGGTATCATGTCGCCTGCTTTATAATGATCCTGCTTGATTTCATCGAGTATTAGTGTTTTTAATTGATAAAAAAGAGGCACCGGAATGGTTTTGTCTATTGCCTTATCTCGTAATCCCATTGCTGTTCTCCTTCCTTTATATATAATTTTTGCTTCACACATACACTATACTCGATTTGTCATGATAAAACAACATTTTTAGTACTATAACCCTTGCAAAACTGTGCATATTGTCATGTTTAATCTCTAATTTTTCAAGGTGCAGTCATACCATGGTATACATTATTCTGCAGCTTTTGCTGCAGACCCGCCCCGTTAGGGGCATGTATTGCGGTGTGCCCTTTGGGTATGTTTTTCTACCATTCGGCAATGGAGCCGTCCTGATGGCGCCATACCGGATTTTTCCATTGATGTGGATTCTTATTTTCTTCCAAAATAAGTTCTTTATTTATCTTAAGACCCAGGCCTGCTTCCGAAGGGAACTTTACATATCCGTCCTCAAAAGCATAGACCTCAGGGTTCTTGATGAAGTCAAGGACACCATGCCCCTGATTGTAATGGATCCCCATGCTCTGCTCCTGGATCACAGCATTGTAGCTGACCGCATCTACCTGCAGACAGGAGCTAAGTGCAACCGGCCCAAGCGGACAGTGAGGTGCCAGTGCAACATCATATGCCTCGGCCATTGCTGCGATCTTTAAAACCTCCGTGATACCGCCTGCATGCGACAGATCCGGCTGTATGATATCCACACCTCCGGCATTCAACAGCCGTTTAAAATCATATTTAGAATACAGACGTTCCCCCGTAGCAATAGGGATATTCGCAACCCGCGCAATTTCCCTGAATTCTTCCATGTTCTCACTCAGTACCGGCTCCTCTATAAACATTGGATCGAATTCCTCCAGCTTCTTTGCTAAAATCTTCGCCATAGGCTTATGGACCCGGCCATGGAAATCGATGGCAATACCAAAATATTTTCCACATGCTTCCCGGATGGATGCAACTCTTTCAAGCACTGCATCGATCTTTTCATAGCTGTCGATCATCTGCAGTTCTTCCGTAGCATTCATTTTTACTGCTGTAAAGCCCGCATCCTTTCGTTCCTTAGCTGCCTGTGCCACGTCGCTCGGGCGGTCACCGCCTATCCAGGAATACACCCGCATCTTCTGCCTGCATCTGCCGCCCAGCAGTTCATATACCGGTACATTATACCGCTTTCCTTTGAGATCCCAGAGTGCCTGGTCTATCCCGGCGATCGCACTCATGAGAACCGGACCGCCCCGATAGAACCCTGCCCGGTACAGTTTATTCCAGACATCCTCAATATTGCCGGGATCCTCTCCGATCAGATATGGAACCATTTCTTTTACGCAGGCCAAAACGGTGGCTGCTTTTCCTTCAATGACAGGCTCGCCCCAGCCGCTTAAGCCATCCTCTGTTTCGATTTCTACAAATCCCCATCTGGGGCGCACGAGGTAAGTATGGATCGCTTTTATTTTCATAGTGTCTTCCCTTCTTTCAATCCTCCGCAAAATATGACCGCGGATTTTCCACCAGCAGTATATTGACCTCATCCTCTGTAAAACCACAATCTCTTAGCATCGGGAGGACATAACGATGTATATAGCGGCTGTTATACTTCACATCGTCCGGATCCTGATTGCATTTTGTCTCCCACTCAAAATCCCCCAGATCCACAAAGCTTACATAATCATGGGATATCATCAACTGCCGGATAAAGCCCCGGCTGCACAGCTCCATCAATGTATTTACTCTGTCTTCCAGTGGATTTTTAGCGTCATCACCAAAACGGTCAAGACCAATGTAGCAGCCCCTCTTCAAAAGTTCTACAAGATATGGGATGTTGTTGGTATCGCCGCAATGCCCGATCAAAATCTTTTTCGGGTTGAGACCAGCCTTTTCAAATATCTCCATCTGCGAGATCCCGCTTCTGTTCTTGTACCAGCTATGAGTCGCTACCGGCAGGCCGCTTAACCGTGCGGCCTTAGCATGAGCCTTCAACAGGGTTCTGTTTAATTCTGTCACTCCGGGCCGGTCCGTTCCGCATTTGATCAGACCTGGTCTGATATCTGTGTCTTGAATCCCTTCTTCTATATCCTTCATGAGCCACTTTACAAAATTTCCCTCTGTACGCCGGAACATCCATTGGTTCTCTGTATAGAAAAAACCAGTGCTTGCAATTATCTGCATCCCCGTGCGGTCTGCAACGTCTTTGATTGCATGAATATCTCTTCCCAGACATACCGGTGTCTGTTCCACCATCGTCTGCACACCGGTTTTCTTTGTACGCATTACATCTTCTGAGGCCCACTCTATGAAAGAATCATAATCAAACCATTCCTCAAAAGACATCCTCATGGACCAGTTTGCCTGAAGGACATGTTCATGCATAAGCGTTGTTCCCAATGCATCAACCGATAATGGTCCATTGACACTCTGAATCATCTTTGGCATCCAATACCATCCCCTTTCCCAAGTGCAGCCTGCCTTTTATATAGAGATCCTTTCAACATTCACATTCTCCACATATTGACGGGCAAGTCTTGTGATCTTTTCAAATTCCTCATTTTCCACAAGCTCCTTTCTGGTAAGCAGCCCGCCGACCCCGGCTCCCACAGCACCCGCTTTTATAAAGTCTCTGATATTCTCCGGTGATACTCCTCCTACCGCCAGAAATTCAATGTGCTTTAATGGTGCCTTGACAGCAGACAGGTACGCCGCCCCCAGGTCTGCTATCGGAAAAAGCTTTACCATATCCGCGCCTGCCCGGTGTGCATATGCAGCTTCTGTCGGGGTCATCGCCCCGGGAAGTGATACGAGGCAGGATTTCCGGGTATGGCGGATCACTTCTTCATTTGTGTCCGGCGATATAATATACAATGCTCCCGCTTCCTTCGCCAGCTCCACCTGCTTTGGCGTCATCACAGTTCCGGCACCTGGGATCACTTTCCCTGCAAATTGGGTTTTTACTGCATGGATCGCTTTTATCGTCTCAGGGAAGGACTCCGGGCGGGATTGGTCAAACGTAACCTCCAGCATACGGATCCCTCCTGCATACAGCGCCTCTGCAAGCTTTACACATTGTTCGGCATCAAATCCCCGGGCGATCGCGATCACCTTATGTTCTCTTATGCTGGAAAGCACCTCTTCTCTGGTCATTTACTTTCCTTCCTTTCCCACAGCAGACTGTCTGATCTCAAGGATCTCCTCGAGTCTAAGCAGTGTCTCAAGCATAGCTCGTCCCGTGTGATACATTGCCTTCCACGGATTTCCGATCTGTGCCTCTATCGGTGTCCCGTCATGTTTTAAAAGCTGTCTCCATTCTCCGATCTCGTGGTTGATCATGTATGTTGTATCAAACTCCCACGTCTTAGCAAATGCCTCTGCATAACGTTCCTTAGCCTCATGCTGGTACGCATCTAAGAAACCAACCAGAACTTCACAGTTCTGCCACCATTCCTTATCCTTAACAAATGGCGCTCCTATGTGAGGCCCATCCCGGTATACGCCTCCTAACTCATGATCAAAACCATATTCCAAAGCATGGTCCACAAGCCTTCGAGTGATTTTCAAAAAATGATCCTGTTGATACCCCAGTATCTGCCCTGCCCGATTCAAGAGCCATGCCAGTTCTACATTGTGCCCGTAGGAAGTCGTATCTGCGTTAGCAGCAAGTACTTCTCCTGTTTCACGTTCCGCATTCCAGGTCCGTTTTATCTGAATTGCCGGCCTCCTGTTAAAATGAATATCAAATTGATTACATCCGCATCCGTTTTCCAGATCTACCATTTTAGTCAGGATAACATCCGCCACTTCCTCCAGCTTTCTTCTATGTATTTCAAGCCCTGAACATTCATAGAGTGTGGTGAATGCCTCCAGCATATGCATATGGATATCCAGAGACTTCAGGTCTCCGGCCTCAGCACCTGTCCCTGACAGCCTGAAGTCCTGTTCCAGATTCTCATAGTATCCGCCATTCGCTGTATCTGTGCAGTACTTCTGCAGCAGGTCAAATGTCCGCGAAGCATACTCAAGGCCTGTCAGATCCCCGCCTGCCAATGTATATTCTGAAAGTGCATAGATCGCAAAGGTCTGTCCGTATACCACTTTTCCCCTGTCCCGCACCTCACCGTCACGCTTCGTCCTCCAGAACCAGCCTCCAAATTCTGGGTCCCAGAAATGAGTGATCAAAAATTGCACACCCTGCTCTGCCCTGGTCAGGTATTCCGCTTTTCCATACTTTCTTGCATAGGCAGAATATGCCCAGATCATCCTTGTCTGTGTGACAATATATTTATCCTCATCTTCTTTGACATTCCCTTTACTGTCGTAACATACCAGGTAGCCCCCGTACTCTTTGTCGACCCCGTTTTTCTCCCAGAACGGCAGCAGCTCATGATCAACATGCGTTTTTACCTGCTGGTATTTTTCCATCAAAAGTTCTCTCATAGACATCCCTTTCCTTCCCGGTATCCCCAAGAATCATTCTGCCGACGTACAGTTTTTAAATACCTGATAAATTTCTCTATTGAGCTGCCTGACTGTCTTTTCTTCTACTTTTACGATCTCGCGGTCATATGTCAAAAGGCCATTCACCTCTTCTTCAATGTCACTGACCTGTGTATATACCGCCGCACTAAGGCCTCTCGGTATATTAGGGATGATATCTCTGCGTATCAGCTTCTGGAAGCCTGCAGTCAGTTCTTTTTTTGTCTGATAGGTCCGGTATCCATAAACCTCGCTGCAGAAGCTGTGACCCGCAACCGGTTGTGAATACCCTCCGTACTCTGTCAAGGCTATGGCACGGTCCTTCTTCTTTCTCACCCGCAGCTTCCTCCAATAATTGTGGATACTGAACATATCTCCGCCACCCTGGTCAAACCATCCGCTGGCCTCGTCGATCAGCCTGGAGGGATCCATCTTCCGTATCCTCAGTACAGCCTCACCGGCATCGAACTGTCCCCACCCCTCATTAAAAGGGACCCAGGCAGCGATACAGGGAGCATTATAAAGCCATGCGATCATTCCCTTAAGTTCCCTGTAATACTGTTTTCTCCCAGCCTTGTTCTTACGGGCAAATGCCCTGTATTTATTGTCCTTTACAAGCCGGCCGAAGGGCATCCACAGATTCGGCATGGTACAGATGAAATGCATATGATATCTGCTTCCCCCGTTTACCATGTCCTGCCATACCAGCATTCCGATCCGGTCACAGTGATAATACCACCTCAGCGGCTCGATCTTAATATGTTTACGGATCATATTAAACCCCAATGACTTCATCTGAAGAATATCAAAGCTTAGTGCTTCATCCGTCGGTGCCGTATACAAGCCGTCAGGCCAATATCCCTGGTCCAAAAGCCCATTGTGGAAGTACGGCTTATTATTTAACATAAAACGCAGGATTCCTCTTACATCCTTTTCCATAGAAAACTTACGCATTGCGAAATAGGTGCGGATACGATCCTCTCCTGCCTTGATCTCTGCATCATATAGATGCGGGCTTTCGGGTGACCAGCTCTTAAACTGCGGGATTTGTATCGCACACTTTTCCCCTGCTTTAAAGGATTCTGATAGGATCTCCCTTCCATCGTCAAATATCTTTACCCGCACATCTTTCTTACAAGGAACGCTTGTGAATATTTGGAAAGCAACTGAACCATTATCATATAAAGGCTCTATCTTCATGTACTTGACGTAACACCTCGGTACGCTTTCCAGCCAAACAGTCTGCCAGATCCCACTCTGTGCCGTATACCACATGCCGCCGCGCTCCAGCTTCTGCTTCCCCCTGGAAAACCAGGATGTGTCTGAATAATCTTTTACGGTGAGTGTTAATAGATTACGGCCTTCCTTTACAAAGTTTGTAATATCAAAATCAAATGGAAGATATCCTCCTTCATGTCGTCCCACCAGTCTTTTATTCAAAAAAACTTCACAGATCTGATCCACCGCTCCAAAATGAAGCAGAACCCGGTCTATCTGGAAATCCTTTGGAAGTTCA
Source organism: Faecalicatena sp. (assembly GCF_058819085.1). Taxonomy (NCBI): domain Bacteria; kingdom Bacillati; phylum Bacillota; class Clostridia; order Lachnospirales; family Lachnospiraceae; genus Faecalicatena; species Faecalicatena sp. The sequence goes on along the minus strand of NZ_JBZUUL010000038.1, from coordinate 150,735 downwards.
AATTCTTTTCTGTAATGAAGAAATTCTTCTGGCTTCACCTGCCTATGTACACCGGAAAGGAAGGCTTCCGGGGAAAATGGCACCAGGATCTTTCCGTCATACTTCTGTGGTTCTTTTTCTTCCTCATTGATCGCATAATCCCAATAGCCGTTCAGATTCAAATAACTGTCTCTTACCATCTGCGGACGAGGATACTCCTGCAGGGGCTTGTCTGTATCCGGCTCCTTTGCAGATCTGGTGAATAGCTGATGATTCATCTGTCTACCTCCTGCACCAGGGCTTTTTCTATTCCACATTTCTGTGGTTTGCTTCCATGTCCTCATAGGTCAATCCCAGCTCATCTTTGATTAAGATGGAAACAATGTCCATCAGCAGATACAGATGCTGTTCATACAGGTTTCCCATCGGCTGTATCGTAGGAACTACATCCTTTTGTCGTGGTGTATCGGGATCATTGTTATCTGTTCCCATGTATACGGTGGCTGGGATAAAAAGTACATAATCTGCATAATTCTTTACGTTACTGCCATCTGGAAGCCCTGTTATCATTGCCACCTTTGCCCCGGTCTGCGCAGCCCGCTCTTCAATACGCCTGTGAATCCCGACATCACCAAAACCATCGGATATGATAAGCAGGTCGTTCTTATGCATTCCGACTGTCGTATCATCCATCAGCCAATATGCAGACTTTCCCAGATGAGCAAGACGCATTGCAAACCCACGCAGTGAGATTCCCTCACGTCCTGCACCATGAACAAAAATCTTGTCTGACTTTACGATCAGATCAACAAACCCTTTCAGCTGTTCCAGATCAAGTTTTTCAAATACGGCCCTATGCTCATCCAGGATCGCCTTGTAATATTTTTGGTATGTATCAATATAATTCATGATAGCCCCCTTACCGGATAGATCTCGTATCCTCTAATCTAAGACAGACAGGCTGTCCTCATCCTTTGTGACAATGATCTTGACTGCCTTCCTGCTGCGAACAAGTTCAAATCCTTTCTTCCAGTCCTCTAATCTGATATGATGGGAAATCATTCCCTTAAGGTCTACTTTGCCAAGCTCCAGCAGACGCATTACATTTTTCCATGAATTATAATCATACCCAAAATGTCCGATCAAAGAGACTCCTCTGTCTGTAAAAGGATCCAGCGTCTGTGCATAAGGGCGTTTATCATACCCGATCCTTACGATCCTGCCTCCGGTCTGAACGAGCTTTACAGCCTCATACATAACTGCATTGACCCCCGCAGCATCGATACAGACTGCTGCCATATCCCCTTTTGTAATCCGTCTTACCTCTTGACAGACATCCTGTTCATCAGACTTTATGATGTGGTTTGCACCATATTTCTCAGCAATCTCAAACCTTTCTGCATCCGCAGCAAGACCGACTGCAATGATATTCGCACATCCGGCGGCTGCCGCAATCTGGATCGCAAAAAGTCCAAGGGGTCCCACACCATACACGATGATATCTTCGCCCGGAAGAACTCTTCCCTCCTGTACCACAGCCTTATAGGCATTACAGATCGGATCTAAAATCGCAGCTTCCTCAAAGCTTACATTTTCCGGTATTGCAAATAGAGCATTCGGATTCCTTGCAAGCAGAGTGCCGGAAATCTTCACATAATCCGTAAAGCCTCCGTCCATTCCATAGCCCATCCCAAGACGGTCGGGACAGCTTAAGAACTGTCCGTTTGCACAGGCATGGCATTTTCCGCAGACATACCCTGTGTTATCAGAGACGACCCTGTCTCCCACCTTCCAGTCCTTCACATTCTTTCCAGTCTTTGCAACAATGCCGGAGAACTCATGCCCCAGGATCACCGGACAATTCAGATGGTTGGGATGGTCTCCGTTATCGTACGCAATGTCTGACCCACAGATTCCGGCAGCCTTAATTTCAATCAGGAGGTCCTCCTCTCCAATTTCAGGGACCGGTACTTCTTTAAGCTCTGTTTCCCCTGGTCCCGTTCCATATTTTACTAATGCTAACATTTGGCATCCCTCCTGCTCTTTACAGATCTCTTAAAGTTTTATGCAGCTTCTTTCTCTTCCTTATGAACGTGTTTTTTCCCTCTCCTGATCTTTAAGACATCAGATTGAACGCCTATAGAAATCAGTACGAGGATTCCCATGATAATATTCTGCCACCAGGAATTCAGATTTCCTGCATAGTTAAATATAGTGTTTATCGTAGCAATTACCAAAATTCCAAAAAATGTACCGCTGAACTTTCCCTCTCCGCCCGAAAGCTTAATTCCTCCCAGCGCGCACATAGCGATCGCAGTCGTCTCCCAGGTATCGCCGGCCGTAGGCTGTGCCGTATAAAGCCGGTCAGCCAGCAGCATTCCCGCCAGAGCGGCAAAGAACCCGCACATGACATAGCAGAGGATCTTGATCTTATCGACCTTAAGTCCCATCATCTTCGCTGCTTCCTCATTACCGCCGACTGCATAGATCCCCATGCCGAACTTTGTATTATGTGCCACATGCATACAGATCAGCGTAGCGATAACCAAAAAATAAACCAGGATATTGATCCCAAAGATCTTTGCGTTTCCCAATGCGATCAGCACATCATTCCCGACTGGCACAGGTTTTTTATTCGTCATCAGGAGCACGATCCCTCTGACTCCAAGCATCGTAGCAAGAGTCGCCACCCAGGAGGAGATCCTCATCTTCGCCACCATGAGCCCGTTTAAGAGCCCGCAGAAGATTCCAGAAGCCAGCCCGAGAATGATTCCAAGCACCGGATTATCTGCCCCATAGATCGCCATCACAACTCCACCCAATGCAAGCACCGCACCGACAGACAAGTCGATCTGGGCCAGCAGGATAACAAATGTCATTCCTAGTGCCAGGAAGCCTCCATCGCTGGCAGCCTTGCGGAACAGGTTAGCAACCGAATCAAACGAAGCAAAGCTCCTGTTTGAAAATACGATGCTGGAGAAAATAAACAGAATCAAAAACGCTGCAATAGAACTTTTTGAACTGAACCTGTTGTAGATATTTTTTACCTTATTCATTTCGCGCCCTCCTTATGCAGCCTTCTCTCGTTGAATATATACAGCGAAGATGATAATGATCGCTTTCAGCACCTGTGCATATTCATACGTGATGTTGTTCATGTTGACTGTGATGGTAATTAAAAGCATGATCAAGGCTCCGATCACTGTACCAAATATCTTGGCACGGCCTCCTGACATGCTCGTCCCTCCTACTGCGACTGCTGCGATAGCATCCAGCTCTGCAAGAAGTCCAAGGGAATTCCCATCGGCTGCACCGATCTTCGCTGTGGCAAAAATGCCTGCAATTGCTGCAAGCACAGCACTGGAAATATAAACGACCATCAGTGTCTTAGTGGAATTGATCCCCGCAAGATGTGCAGAATATGGATTATCTCCCACAGCCTGTATATGTCTGCCCAGAATCGTTTTTTCCAGCACAAACCAGACGATCGCTACCGCCAGAACGATGGGGATGATCTGGATGGGGATCCCGCCTATTTTTGCAGTGCCAAGTGTCTTAAATGCATCACCGTTACTGCCGGAGATATAGATGATCTTTGCATCATTTAATATCTGCGCAACACCCCGCACACCTATCATTAACGCAAGTGTTACGACCATGGCCTGTACGCGCAGCTTTCCAACCATGAAGCCTGCGATCACGCCAGAGACCGAACATACTAAAATAGCTGTTATGCAGGCGATCCCCACACCAAAGGGAAGCATTTTTACTGTTACGATCCCGGCCAGTGCCATGACAGCTCCTACAGAAATATCAATTCCGCCAGTAGAAATAACCATCGTCATGCCCATACCTGTCAGAATGATCGTACAGGACTGGATAATGATATTCCTGATCGTGCCCATGCTAAAGAAATTAGGTGTAATCACCGCATTCAAGACAAGAAATACGAGCAAAAGAATCGCCGCGCTGTACTTTTTTAAGACAGCAACTGTATCTGCCTTTGTCCTTACTGTATTATTCATTTGCTGCACCTCCAATACGCTCCAATTCTCCGCCGCCTTTCGCAATGATCTCCATCACCTTGTCCTGATGGATATCATCTCCGATCAATTCGCCTAATTTTCTGCCTTCCCTCATCACGACGACACGGTCACAATTTCTCTCCAGCTCTGCGATCTCTGATGATATCATCAGGATACTGATTCCCTGGGATGCAAGCTCCTGGATCAGCTCCTCTATCTCCGCTTTTGCACCAACATCGATCCCGCGGGTAGGCTCATCCATGATCACCAGTTTCGGATTCATGCACAGCCATCTTGCCAGCAGTACCTTCTGCTGATTTCCCCCGCTTAAATTTCTGATGGGCTGATTCTGTGACGGTGTCTTGATCGCCAGCCGTTTAATATACTCGTCTACGATCTGCTTCTGCTTCACAGCAGATACAACTCCCCATTTACTGATCTGCGGAAGCAGGGCTATCGTCATATTCTCGCGTACTGACAGATGGGGGATGATCCCTTCCACCTTTCTGTCCTCTGTGCAAAAGCCCATGCCGAGCTTAATCGCATCCTTTGGATTCTTAAACTTCTGCTCTTTTCCCATCCAAAAGATCTCCCCCTCATCTGGCTGTGATGCCCCGAACAGAACTTTTCCTAATTCAGTCCGCCCTGATCCCAGTAATCCTGCAAGACCTAGTACCTCGCCTCTTTTAATGGTGATTCCCAGTCCGTTCAGACGGGTTCCCTGCTCTATGCCCTTTAGTTCAGTAAGGGTTTCCGCCTCTTCAAGGGCATATCCCTGCTTCGTACGCTCAAGCTGTTTTGCTTCTTTTCCGATCATATGATTGATCAGCCTGAGCTGGTCGATCTCATCGATGCTTACTTCCCCGGATAATGTACCATCCTTTAAAATGGTAACATGCTCGCAGATTTCGAAAATTTCATCAAGACGGTGACTGATAAATATAACAGCGATATTTCTTGCTTTTAACTTACGGATAATATCAAATAGAACACGCACCTCTTTTGTATCAAGTGAAGAAGTAGGCTCATCCATAATCACCAGCTTTGCATTTACTGAGATCGCACGTCCGATCGCTACCATCTGCTGGATGGCAGTACCATAAGTAGAAAGCGGGACGGTCACATCAATATGAATTCCCAGATCTGCCAGCACATGCTCGCAGCCCTCGATCATTGCCTTGCGGTCCACCAGTCCCATTTTTGTCCTCGGCTCTCTGCCAAGATACATGTTCTCGTATACTGTCTGGAAAGGCACAAGGTTTAACTCCTGATAAATCGTGCTAATGCCCTCATGCTGCGCTTCCAGAGCAGTCTTTGGATTGATTTCTTTTCCTCCGAATTTGATCGTGCCTTCATCCTTCTGATAAATACCTGTGAGCGTTTTGATCAGGGTTGATTTACCTGCTCCGTTCTCGCCCATTAATGCATGGACCTCTCCCTCTGCGACAAAGAAGTCCACTCCCTTCAAGGCGCGTACGCCGGGGAAGTTCTTTACGATCCCCCGCATCTCTAATAACATTGTCTCTCTGGCCATATGTCCTCTCCAATCATAGCAACGACCATTCTATTTATATGTTTTATATAGACAGAATGGCCGCTGCACTATTTAGTATCTGCCTTATGTAACAGCATACCGTTTTTCAGTTTTTAAAATCCTGAGTCTACGCTTGCATTGTCTGTTGTGTATAGCGTGTCTTCGTTTATATAAGACTCGTCAATGGTCTCACCGCCTGCAAGTTTTGCACAAAGTTCAAAAGCCGGCTCACCAAACAGAGGGGAACAAGAACAGGATGCCAGCTGCTCTCCTGCAAGAATAGACTCCATAGCAGCCTTAGGTCCGTCGATTCCGACTACATAGATATCTTTCCCTGGTGTGTAGCCTGCCGCTTTGATCGCAGCAATGGCTCCCTGTGCCATATCATCATTATGGCAGAACACAGCATCGATCTCATCGCCCTGAGCCTGGAGGATATTCGCCATAACATCCTGTGCTTCATCCATCACGTAATTTGCTACCTGGTCTGATACCACCTTAATATCAGTGCCTTCGATCGCATCCATGAAGCCTTTCTGACGGTCATTTGTAGAGGTTGCTCCCTGTGTTCCCTGAAGAATCGCAACATTTCCTTTACCGCCCAATGTTTCTTTAATAATATTTGCACACTGCTCTGCTTCCCATACGAAGTCAGACATGATCTGGCTTGTGTAGAGCTCTCCTGCCTTGCCATTGATGGAACGGTCAACGAGAATGACCGGGATATCTTTCTCCATGGCTGACTGCAGAGCTGCCTGGAGTCCGTCTTCCTCCTGCGGAGCAACGATCAGATAATCCACACCCTGTGCCACCATGTCCTCAATATCAGATGCCTGCTTTGCGATATCTGCAGAAGCATCTGTATAGATCAGGTTTACGCCATACTTGTCCGCTGCTGCCTGCATGGATTCGGTCTCCGCGATTCTCCAGCTATTTCCGTTATCGCACTGTGAGAATCCGATCGTCTTTCCCTTGAGTACACTCATATCTACTTCACCGGAGCTGCCTGACGAAGCCTCCTGCTTGTCCTCGTCTGCCGGTGCTTCCTGCTTGGTATCCTTCGCCGGTGCCTCATCCTTCTTCTGACCGCACGCAGCAAGCGAAAGCCCCATTGCCAACACAAGTATCACGCTCAAAATCTTTTTCTTCATACCTTTCTCCTCCTTAGATTCATTTGTTATGGTTAAGTATACTGAACAGCTCATTTATTCGGAATCCAATATTTCATAATTTTCTTTCAATATTTACGAAGGATCTCTATTTGGTGCCAGAGACAGATAGCCTAAAAAATTCTTTCAGAAGGTTCCTTCGGTTTGTATTCCTTTCGGAAAGAAGAGGGACTCATACCGCACAGGCCTTTGAAAACAGTGCTGAAATAGGCGGGCGTCGAATAACCGCAGGCGTTTGCCACCTCATAATTTTTTAAGTTTGTGTGGGTCAGATAGTACTTGGCCTTCTCGATCCTTACTTCTGTCAGATATTCTATGAATGTTTTCCCCGTTTCTTTCTTGAGTATAAGGCTTAGATAGGAGACACTGATATAGGCATAGTCGGCAACATCCTTCATGGCAAGATTCTCCTCCATGTAATGTGTCTCAATATACTCTGATATACGTTTTAATACGCCCTGCATTTTTGCGCCGGACACGCTGCCGAAATATTCGTGGATCAACATACATACCTTTCCGGTCTCTTCGATCATTTCGCGCCGCTTGCGCTTTTCGATGATACGGTGATAATACTCCATGGGATCACCGATGATCTCCTTGATGTTTCCTCCCACTTCCTCCGGAAGTTTGATCAGTTCAAAAAACACATTACTCACGATCATAACGATCTGCATGTAAGATACAATATTTTCCTTTGTAAGCCTCTCATGAAACTCTTTAAGGCAATGTTCGATCCCCTCCTTTGTTCCGCTTCTCACCTCAAAAAACAACGCCTGTGCATCGTAATTCATATATTGCAGTGTGCTGCTTGACTTTCCATCTGTGTGAAGGATCTGTCCCCAATTTTCCATAAAATGTTTTTCACAGATCTCCCGGGCATTCAGATAGGACTTATACAATCCTGTCAATTCCTTTGCAGTCTTTCCAAATATCAGTTGTAAATGTTCCATGTCATCCTGCCTGACATCAAAGAGTGCTTGTATATCTTCTATCATTTCTTTTACTTCCTGAACCGAATTATGTACAATACAGAACACCCTCTCACAATTATTAGAACGAAGGACATCCACATGCTCTCCTGCCTCTGTCTTCCTATAGGCCTCCATCCTTTTTTCCACCATCTGCTCAAACTCCCCATCCATCTCGATAATTTCCAGATAATCACAGTCGATAGAAACTATCGGGAAATTCTGCTGTTCCAATATTCCTACTGCATAATACTTACCCTTGACATGCTCCTCGATCTTCTCCACGATATCCTCTGCCTCTTTTGGCGTCTGCTTGCGCAGCAGGATTCTGGAAAACAGCGTTTGGCGCAGTGTGCCCACCCCCTGCCTGCTTATATCTTTAAGCCGTGTGATCTCCCTCTGCTTCTCTCGTTCTGCCAGAAGTGATTCCGCTGCCGCTTTCATGACTGAGTGAAGCTGTGCCATATTGACAGGTTTCAGTATATATTCATACACTCCTGCCTTTAACGCTCTTCTCGCATATTCAAATTCATCATATCCGCTGATAATGATGATCCTGATTTCCGGGTATTTCAGTTTAATGTGCTCCGATAACTCGATCCCGTCCATATGAGGCATTTTTATATCCGTAATCACAACATCTGGGTGTACTCTCTCGATCAGCTTCAATGCCTCAACTCCGTCTGGGGCATCCCCTGCTAATTCAAACCCCAGTTTTCCCCAATTGACGCAGGTCGTCAGTCCGTCCCTCAAGAGTTCCTCATCCTCAACTATGATGATCTTCAACATATTCTCCCTCTCCCTTCTTTGGTAAGGTCACATATACTTTTGTCCCCGCCATATACTTACTTTCAAAGTGCAGCCCATACCGTTCGCCATAATTTGTCTGGATCCTTCTCTGCACATTGATGACCCCATATGCATTGGGATCGAAGTCGATCCCCTGCTCCATCATATTTTCAATTTCTCTAAGCCGTTCGGGCATCATTCCCATTCCATCGTCTGTCACAGATATCAGAAGGTTGTCATCTACAGCTCTGATCGTGACCCGGATCAGTCCCGGCTCTCCTTTTTCCTTGATCCCATGATAAAGAGCGTTCTCTACGATTGGCTGCAGGATCATCTTTATCACATAATATTTTTTTAATTCCTCCGGCACATCTGTTTCATAATTCAGCAGCCTGGGGTAGCGGATCTTCTGGATCGCAACATAATTCTCTACATGCTTAAGCTCCTCTCCCAATGTGATCTCTGTACGCCCTCTGCTCAAACCGATCCGAAGGAAGCTTGTCAGAGACATGATCATCTCCTCCAGCTTATCCAGACGGTTCATCCTCGCCATCCAAGTGATCGAATCCAGTGTATTGTATAAAAAATGTGGATTGATCTGAGACTGCAGTGCCTTGAATTCTGCCTGGCGCAGTTTTTTCTGGTTCTCCTGCTCCTGTCCGATCAGCTGATTAATCTTTCGCACCATATGGTTAAAGCTGCGGGCCAGCTCTCCGACCTCATCCTTCCCCGCATAATCTACATGAACGCTGAAATCCCCCTTTTCTACCTTTTTCATTGTTGTACGGATCTCCCTGATCGGCTTAGATACCTGATTTGAGCCAACTATAGCGAACAGGATCGCTATAAAAGCAAATGCACCGATCAGGATGAATATGGAGGTGCGCAGTATCCCGGCCTTGGCATACATCTCCTCATAGGAGATCAGACCCATGATCTTCCAGCCGCAGTCTGCAATCTCTGCAACAGAAACCAGATATTTATCGCTGTTTACCTTAATATCCTTCGTCCATGAATCAGATTCGATCGCGCTCTCTGCAACCGCTTTACTGATCGCTTCTGTTTCCCGGACATCCTCATCTGAACTGGAATAGATGATCTTATTGTTCTCATCTAATATATACGTTGTACCCTTGAACACAAGCCCGCTTTCTTCGACCTGTCTTAACTGCTCCGTCCTGATCTCAGCAACTACAACGCCCAAATTCTTTGTGGACGCACGGTCTTTGATCGGCACGGCTATACTGATCGTGGAAACATCCAGGTTATTGACGATAATGGACCCCATATGCGGCGGCAGAAAGAGCACCTCCTCTGTTTCCATGACCTTCTTATACCACGCCTTCTCAGAAAAAACATTATCCCGAAGCCCATAGCGCGTTGACCGGTAAATAGCACCATTGTCTCCCAACACAAAAATGCCGCTCACATCATCCAGAAACCGGTTTCTGTCATATAGTATATAGTTATACATAACACGCTGCTTATATAGTGCCTGTTCGGTAGCCGGCAGCGGGACCCGCAGTGTTGTCTGTATGTCCACATCTCTTGCCACCTGCTCTGCCTGTTCCAATGCCTTTGTCAGGATTCGGTCCGTATCAATATTCATCTGCCGAATCGTATTTTTGACAGACTCCGTTGCCGTATCATAAATGATGCGGATCGAGATACGGTAAAACACGATCATGCTGCCGATCACCAAAATAAATAGTACTGTAAAATATGCCAGCAGCTTACCTTGAATGGAATGTTTCCATCCTGAAAACCTCTCCTTCATTTCTCCACTCCTTTCTTAGACTTTGAATCTTATGACTCTCATTCTCTGCCATTATTTTGCTCATCTCGCATCTCACAACGCTTTGTCATTTCATTATATTGTCATGACATATTACTTGTCAATTACATCCCTATTTTCTTACTTTTTTTGCGATACTTTTTGTTTTGAAAGAAAATAGCTGATTTCTATCATATTTTAACATCCTCTTGACATTATTTTTCCCATAAGTTATTATGTCACTATGTAATTATGTAATGACATATTATTTTTGAAAGGATGGTTGAACAATGAAGAACAATTATACCCCTGCTGTCGAACCGACTCTCTACTTTATCGGAGTAACCACCAAACAATCCTCTATCATGAAGGTTTTTCCGAAGTGGGCCGAAGCGCTAGGATTGAATGCCGTTATCAAGGGGTTCGACTTTGCCCCCCATTCCTCCGCCAGGGAATACCGCGAAGCAGTAGAATTTATCAAGCATGATCCTCTTTCTCTTGGTGCGCTGGTAACTACGCATAAAATCGATCTGTTCAACACTTGTAAGGATCTGTTCGAATATGTTGATCCTTATGCCGAACAGCTCGGAGAGGTATCTTCTATCTCTAAAAAGGACGGTAAGCTATGCGCACATGCGAAAGACCCTATCTCCAGCGGACTTGCACTCGAGGACTTTGTTCCTGACAACTACTGGGCAGATTACGGCGGAAATGTGCTCCTTCTGGGTGCAGGCGGAAGTTCTCTGGCGATGTCGGTCTATTTTGCACAGGAGAAATTCGGCAATAATGTTCCCAAGAAGATCATCATTGCTAATCGGAGCATCCCGCGTCTTGAGTCTGCGAAAAAGATTCTTGACGGTATCCGTCCGGAGATCCAGTTTGAATATGTACATAACCCAACACCAGAAGATAATGACCGAACACTGGCTTCGCTAAAGCCTCACTCTTTGATCGTAAATGCCACCGGACTGGGCAAGGATCTTCCGGGTTCTCCTCTCACTGATGCTTGTGTTTTCCCCAAGGACAGCCTTGTGTGGGAAATTAATTACAGGGGAGACCTGCTGTTCTACCGACAGGCCATGGACCAGGCAAAAGAACAAAATCTCCGCGTAGAAGACGGATGGATCTATTTTATCCATGGCTGGACACAGGTGATCGCCGAGGTATTCCACATTCAGATCGAGGGCGAGATGTTAAACAAGCTAAGTGAAATTGCAAAAATGGTATAAAACCGGAGGTAGTACAATGAATCAATTTAATTGGGATCAAGGCTTTTTAGTAGATTTTGATCTGCAGAGCGGACGTTCTGACAACGCGAAGACAACAAAACGCACCCTGTCACAGATGAAGAAGATGTTCTGCGACAGAGAGGCCGCAGAGAAACTGCTCGAGACGGAGGATCCTCTCATTTATGAATTTCATGAACTTGGCTGCCCCGAAAGAGCAGGGGATCTTGCCTTTGGAACCACAATTCTTTATCCTGGCAGGGTCGGCAGTGAATATTACATGACTAAGGGGCATTTCCATACCGTGTTAGAAACTGCAGAGGTTTATTACACCTTAGACGGAGAAGGCTTTATGGTGCTGGAAGATCCTTCGGGGGATACCATGGAGCTGGAGCTTTCTAAAGGACAGGCAGTCTATGTTCCCCGCTCTTACGCACACCGCACCGTTAACACAGGGGAAAAACCACTTATACTTTTCTATACCTTTGCCGCTGATGCGGGACATGATTATGGGACGATCGAAACAAAAGGATACCATAAACTGATCGTGGAAAAGGACGGAAAACCCGTTATTATAGACAATCCACATTGGAAGTAAAGATACAGGTGACTCTATGCGAAATATAATGACAGTACTTGGGCCGATCAGCGGGAATGAACTGGGTTTCTGCCAATGCCATGAGCATATCCTGCTCAGCAAAGGGCGTTCTTTTGAGGTCAATCCTGCACTCTGCATAGATGATATAGATAAAAGTGCGCTGGAACTCATCCGTTATAAAAGAGCCGGCGGACATTCCATCATCGATGCACAGCCGGGAGGATGCAGCCGTATGGCATCCGGGCTTGCAGACATTTCTGCTTCCTCTGGTGTCAATATTATTGCTTCCACCGGGTTTCACAAGCTGCTGTTTTATCCGGCCTCTCATTGGATTCACACCGCCACGGAAGAAATGCTTACTGAATTTTTTATAGAAGAATTGACAAACGGGATGTATACAGACATTGATCATGTCTTCCAAAAATCCCAATGTCCTTCCCGTGCCGGAATCATCAAAACTGCATTGGATACTGAAGGTCTTACCTGCAGATATCAGAAGCTTTTTGACGCGGCTGTAAAAGCAGCTCTAGTTACGGACAAAAATATCATGATCCACGTAGAGCAGAATACAGACCCCACAAGACTCCTTGATCATCTGCTCTCACTGGGTGCAGCCCCTGCCAGATTGATCTTCTGCCACATGGACAGAGCCTGCCCTGACTTTCAGCTGCATCTGGATATACTCAGGCATGGCTGTTATCTGGAATATGACACAATAGGCAGGTTTAAATACCATAGCGATGAACATGAAGCCGGGCTTATCAGAGACCTGATCCAGGAAGGTTATGAGACGCAGCTTCTCTATTCCCTGGATACGACACGAGCCCGCCTAAAATCCTACGCTCAGGATGCCGTTGGATTGGACTATATCCTGACAACATTTAACCGATTACTTTTGGATGCCGGCATTACGCAGGAACAGCTCCACCTCATATCTGTAACAAACTGCGTACAGGCACTCACCCTTTAGAAGAAAGGAAGGTATTTTATGAACTCACTTATCTCACAGATCGAAGAAAAAAACTTGTACCAGTTGTAAAGCTGGACCGTGTAGAGGATGCTGTCCCGCTGGCTCAGGCCTTATGTGATGGGGGACTTCCAGTTGCAGAGGTCACATTCCGTACCGAAGCAGCCTATGACTCCATAAAGTCTATGAAAAGGGCTTTTCCCGATATGATCGTAGGTGCCGGAACTGTAGTCAATGTAGAGCAGGCAAAAAAAGCACTCGATGCAGGTTCCTCCTTCATCGTCTCCCCGGGATTTTCCCGTCCTGTTGTAGAATTTGCCATTGACCATAATGTGCTGGTACTGCCCGGGACCTGTACACCCACCGAGATCATGGCAGCAATGGAATACAATTTAAAGATCGTGAAATTCTTTCCTGCAAAACAATATGGCGGGCTGGATACGATCAAAGCGCTTGCCGCTCCTTTCCCCTCTGTCCGTTTTATGCCGACAGGCGGGATCAGTGCAGCCAACCTCCTGGAATATCTGGCATTTCCAAAAATTATAGCCTGCGGCGGCAGCTGGATGGTTAAGGATACATATATCAATGAAGGCAGATTTGATGAGATCAAAAATCTCACTGCAGAAGCCGTTTCTCTCCTGAAATAACTTAGACGGCCTAAGCTGACGGCTCATAAAGATCTGATAACTTTAGAAAGGATAGGTACCTATGAAAATATTAGTAACACCAACTTCCCTTCAGCCTGGCAAACCCTCAGAGGCACTTGAGACCCTGAAGTCCTACACCGATGACCTTGTCTTCAATCCAACCGGCAGGCCATTAACGGAAGATGAACTAATCCCACTTTTAAAAGATTGTGACGGTTATCTGGCCGGACTTGATTTTATCACGAAAAAAGTCCTGGACGAGTGTTCTCACCTGAAAGTTATATCACGTTATGGCGCAGGTTACGACCGCGTTGATATTGCTGCCGCAAAAAAAATGGGCATCATTGTAACCAATACTCCGGGCGTGAATGCAGAGGCTGTTGCAGAGCTTGCCATGGCATTGATTCTCGCCGCAGCGAGGAAAGTACCTCATTTAAATTCAACAACAAGAGAGGGAGAATGGCTCCGTTCCACCGGTGTTGAATTAAAGCACAAGACAATCGGTATCATGGGACTTGGAGCGATTGGAAAGGTCGTTGCCCGCTGTGCGAAAGGATTTGAAATGAATGTGGCGGCATACGATCCTTTTATAAATGAGCAGTATTGCAAAGAGCATAATATTTTGGTATGCAGCTTTGATGAGCTGCTGGAAAAGTCAGACGTGATCAGCCTTCATCTTCCTCTCATGGATTCCACAAAGCATTTGATCGGGAAAGAAGCCTTTTCCAAAATGAAACCGAGTGCAATTCTTGTCAATACCTCAAGAGGGGGCATTATTGATGAAGCTGCAGCTTACGAAGCGTTAAAAGAAGGGCGTCTTGGCGGACTTGGACTGGATGCCTTCGAGGTAGAGCCGCCCCATAACTGTGCACTCTTTGAGTTTCCGAATGTTGTGGTGACCCCTCACACGGGTGCACATACCCAGGAAGCAACGAAGAATATGGCACAGGCCTCTGTTCAGAACCTGATCGATGTTCTGGAGGGCAGGGACTGTCCTTACATTGTAAACAAATAGCACATAAAAACCGCCGCAGAAGGGAGCATATCAGATTCTCATTCGTTTCCTCTGCGGCGGTTCTTTTCTTTTATGTATTAAAATTCATACTTATACACCCTATATATGAATTTTTCCACCCCCATCTTATAGCTTGCCAGAAGATGATGCTTCTCGTCATACTCTCTAAACTCCCCTGCAAACCCGGAGTTTGTAACAATCTTACCATCCACTTCCTGTACACTGCCTACATAGCCGGAATAAGGCACTTTAAAGGATTCTGCAAGCTGGAAGGTCCTGCTGTTCTCATCGACCAGATATTTATAATAGTATGAAGTACTGCCATCCTTTGCCCCCGTATTCGTCAGCCCCACACTGTTCCAGTCAAAATCCGGCCTTGACTCGCTATAACCGATATTATTGTTATACAGATACAGATAATACTGCCCGTCTTTCAGGGTATTGTCTTTGACATATGTAACAGAATGCTGTCCGCCCTGGATCGTAAAGTCCCCACTCTTTGTAAACAACAGGTTCTCATATCCGGTCCCGGACCAGAACTTGTCCGCTCCGATCATATACTCGATCTGAGGTGACTGATACAGGCCGCTGACCTTAAAGATCGTCGATGTCTCCCTGGAGCTCAATAGTATCTGTCCATTCCCCAGCCATTGGATCGTGTTGATATGCATCCAGTCCAGATCGCCATCCGCATTTTTCACACAGGAAGCCTTGTAACTGCCCAGAAGATCTCCCAGATCCAAAACTTCCGTGATCTGCCCGGTCTGAACATCCAGCTTCACTACCACATCCTCCACACTGTCCTGTCTGCCATCTGTAGCCAGGATCAGGATATTGCCTTCATCATCGAACACATAATCATGGTGCAGACTGTAATCTCCCAGATCATAGACCGCCACGACCTGTCCCAGACGGTTCACTGCTGCAATCCTCGACTCGGAAATACTATAATACATGGTATGCTCGTCAAATAAGATCCTGTGGCTCCGGTAACCAAGCAGAGGGACTTCCCCGCGCAGGATTCCGTCATTGTCATAATAATACATAAAATCCAGATGGGAATCATCATTGCCTAGCACCACGTACAATCCGTCTGAAAGCTGGTCCGCTGCCTCTTCCTTGATGTTCGTTTCAAGCTTGACCTCCTCATTCCCTAACAGGCTGCCCATATTATAAGCATAGGAACGCTTTGTGACTCTTCCATTCTCCTCTGTGATCGTAAATGTGACTTTATTTTCCATGTCAGGGATCAGACCCAGCACCTGAAATTCGTGCTCTGTCTGATATTCCTTCTCCTGCGGTACCTTGCGTGTAAAGTCTTTGATCTCCTTATCCGAAACACTCACCGTATAGGTGATCTTCGCCGGATTCTCCGTCTTAAAGTATACATATGCTGACTGCGTGTTCGTGCCAAATGGATTATACTGGATCAGCATATGGTCCATTGTGTATTCATTTTCCTTCTTTTTGGCTTCAATCTGTTTCTCTGTCTCTGCCTGCTCAGCGGTATCATAAACCTGCTCTATCTCCTTGAGCTGCTTTTGTTCTTCTTCTGTCAGTGCCTCAGTCTGCTCCTCATCGGGTGTCCCCAATATTCTGCCTGCCGCGGCCTCCATAGCGGAGATAGCCGTAGTCCCGCCAAAAATACTGACTCCAGTAAATGCCAGGACGAGCAGGGCAATCCATTTTGCCTTCTTTCCATGCGCTTCCTTCGGTTTTCTTATCATATCATATTTCCTTTCGCTGCAAATGTGGTCCCATTCCAACCTTTGAACACTAACATTGTAAAAGAAAATTGTGCCCATTCTATGAAAACTTTGGAATTATTTTCTTAAATACCTGATCAATCCACCCTTTTCTTCGTATCCTGTATTCCAGAGGTCCTTTAATGAAAAGGTCGAAGCCTCCCCGTAAGTAGCCACGGTGATCAAGAGATCCGACTCTGTTTCCTCATAGCCATAGCACAAAAACCAATGCCACACAAAGTCTTTATACTCTGGGTCTGTGTGACGCAGCATGAGATACGGCACCGGGAAGCCGGCGTCAATCTGCTCTTTGATCAGAGCCGCCGCCTCTTGATGTGTATGCTCTCCTGCAAATTCTTCCATTTCAAGCCGGGTGTCCCCCACGTCTTTTAAATAGTTAGAAAAACCATCTATGAACATGCTCAGTTTTTTCACACCGCCTGCCCTCGGTTTGATATAAGGCTTCATCTTCATGGAAAACTGAATATAATCTTCCTTCTCAAGGTTCTGCACATCAAATGGATACAGATGCCTCTGTCCCTGATGCAGTGCAAAATAGATACAACTGTCACATGCTGTTGCTGCCGCGCATCCTCCTACATGCATGACGATATTACGGAACCAGTCCTGGTTCCCTCCAATCTCACCATCTATTGTAAAATAATCCAAAATCTTTTTCATGTCTGCCTCCTGAACTAAATTTATGCCGCCTCGTTTGAGATATCTTCTTTCGAGGATAACCTTGTAGAATAGAATACAACACCTAAGATCACTGCTCCGCCTATCAGCTCCTTAATCCCGGGCTTTTCACCTAAGAACAGAAATGCCGCAATGATCCCATATACGGATTCCAGCCCGGAAATGATACCTGCCGTCTGCACTTTCACATGTCTTAATCCTTCTATATACATAGTATGTGCAACTGCTGTAAAAACAACCCCCAGTAAGATCAGGACCACAATATCTCTTACAGTGACAGAAGGCTTAAGTACAAATAGTGTCGGAAGCAGCACAAAACTGGCTGTTGCCTGCTCATAGAATGCCGTCACGCTGCTGGTGTATTTTTCCATAAAAAGACGGTTTAATAGGGACAGGACCGCATATGTAAAGCTGCAGATCATTCCCCACACCACTCCCTGCGTCATGGCGTTGCCAAGTTCAAATTCCGGCACGATGCATAGGACTCCCAGAAGCATGATGAACGCAGAGACCACACTGGATGCTCTCAGTTTCTCATGAAACAAAACAGGCTCCAAAAACGTAACAAATAAAGGGAAGGTGGAAAAAGTCAGTGTCCCGATCGCTACCGTAGAGGTCTGGATCGACTGCATGAATGTCGTCCAATGTACTGCCAGAACAATTCCCGCCGTAACCATCAATACATAGTCCTTCCGGCTTTCCAGACGGATACTCCCCTTTTTTACCTTTAACAGGATAAACAATGACAAAGACGAAAAAATAACACGTCCAAGCACGATGATTACAGCCGGCAGCTGTACCCACTTGGCAAACAGGCCAGCCAGCCCGAACAGCAGGACTGCTAAATGTATTGACAACAGACTCTTCTTTTGGTTCTCCATCTCTGTCTCCTTTATGATTCTAATCTATTTTACACCCTAAGTTTGCTGTATTAGTATATCACACTCCTCCTCATCTTCCAAATATCAAAATGAATATAGCAATCTGGTTGAAATGTACACTTTTTTTTCTTTTTTTTGGTCACTCGTGATATTGTCCTTGTCTCCTTTTTTTACTATACTAATCACAGAAAACAACGAAACCCTATTTTCAAGGAGGCTATTAAAATGGCAAGTTTATCATTAAAAGGAATTCAGAAAATATATCCTAACGGATTTCACGCAGTTAAAGATTTCAATCTGGATATCGATGACAAAGAATTTATCATCTTTGTAGGACCATCTGGATGCGGTAAGTCTACAACACTTCGTATGATCGCTGGTTTGGAAGATATTTCCGGCGGTACATTGGAGATCGACGGAAAGGTTATGAATGATGTAGAGCCTAAGGACCGTGATATCGCGATGGTATTCCAGAACTACGCTCTGTATCCTCATATGACTGTATATGACAACATGGCTTTTGGATTAAAGCTCCGTAAAGTTCCAAAAGATGAGATCGACAAAAAGGTTCGTGAGGCTGCAAGAATCCTGGACCTTGAGAAATTATTAGACCGTAAGCCAAAGGCTTTATCTGGTGGACAGAGACAGCGTGTTGCTATGGGACGTGCTATCGTTCGTAATCCTAAGGTATTCCTTATGGATGAGCCTCTTTCCAACCTGGATGCAAAGCTGAGAGTTCAGATGCGTATCGAGATCTCCAAGCTTCATGAAAATCTGGGCGCAACAATCATCTATGTAACACATGACCAGACAGAGGCTATGACACTGGGAACAAGAATCGTTGTTATGAAGGACGGTATCGTTCAGCAGGTAGATACACCTCAGAACCTGTACAATACACCTTGCAACCTGTTCGTTGCCGGATTCATTGGTTCACCTCAGATGAACTTTATGGATGCTGTTGTGAAAGTGAACGGAGACAATGTAACTCTTACAGTTGGAGAGCATGTCCTGAAAGTTCCTGCATCCAAGAAGAAACCTCTGATCGAGGGCGGTTATGACGGAAAGACAGTTGTTCTTGGTATCCGTCCTGAGGATGTACATGATTCAGAGACATTTATCGCTAACTCACCTGACAGCGTGATCAAGTCTACAATTAAGGTATATGAGCTGCTTGGTGCAGAAGTATTCTTGTACTTTGATGTAGAAGGCACACAGATGACTGCACGTGTTAATCCTCGTACAACACTTAGAAACGGCGATGCTGCAGTATTTGCTCTGGATATGGAGAAGATCCACGTATTTGACAAAGAAACAGAGTTGACGATTGTAAACTAATGTTCTAGAATAAGAATATGGAATTGAGAGGGGCTGTGCTATTGAAGTGCGGCCTCTTTGATTCTATCTGATATACCATAATTATACAAACATAGGAGACACATATGGCATCTGCACAGGAACTTGACAAGGCATTAGCAGAACTAAAAAGAATAACAGGCATCGCTTTAGATGTAAAGGCCAGGACTCCGGAGGAAGTAGAGCTTGCACTCACACAGATCCATTGTCTTTCTCTTGCGTATAAGGAGAAATATAATAAAAATCATTTTCTCCAGACACTCATGACAGACGGGATCCCCTCTTATGACGTTTTTGAACGTGCGGCCCGCCTGCATATCGATGCTGAGGCTCCCCGGGCGCTTTTTTTGGTGGAGACAAAGGGTCCGGTTGATGAAACGATCATGGAAGTCTTAAAGAACCTATTCCCTTCCCAATCCAAGACATACCTGGTCAGCATGGGGGAACGCAGCCTTGTGATACTCCGGCCTTTAAAGACAACGGAGACAGCTGAGGATATCGGACGGCTTGCCCATATGATCGTGGATACCTTGAATATGGAGGCTCTTACCTCTGTCCAGACTGCATACAGCGGCACTGTTGATACACTTATGGAGCTGGCTAACGCATACAAAGAGACAAGCCTTGCACTAAAGGTAGGAAAGCTGTTCTATTCTGAACAGACCATCTTTCCCTATAACCAGCTCGGCATCGGCAGACTGATCTATCAGCTTCCGGTTTCGATCTGTGAGAACTTTTTAAAGGAAATCTTTGGCGGTGAGGTCCCCAGGACCTTCGATGAGGAGACAACTGCCACGATCAACAAGTTCTTCCAGAACAACCTGAATATCGCCGAGACGTCCCGCCAGCTGCATATGCATAGGAATACGCTGATCTACCGTCTGGAACAGATCGAGAAACGAACCGGCCTGGATATTCGGAAGTTTGAGGATGCTATGACTTTTAAAATAGCTACTATGGTAATCAATTATTTACAGACAGAAAGGAACTCCTGATATGAATGACGCTTTTTACGAACAACTGGTAGCCCGCAAATCCCGCCCAACTGATACAGTGATCCGGATCGCAACGATCGCTCTGCTTGCAGTGATTCTGCTTTTCACGTTTCCTCTGCTTGGCTTTTTGGGAATATTGATCACAGTCGTGCTTGCTTTTCTGGCATATTACTTCGTATTTCCGAAATTGAATGTAGAATATGAGTATACCTTACTGAATCATGACATGCAGGTGGATGTGATCTACAATAAGTCCAAAAGAAAGAAATTACTTACTTTTGACATCCAGCAGGCCGAGATCATTGCTCCGAAAGGATCACCGAGACTGAATTCCAGCCATCCTGGAAAGACTCTTGATTTTTCTTCCGGGGATGCGAATGCGAAGGCTTATGCCATCATGATCTCTTTGGATCAGAAGAATACCTGCATTCTGATCGAGCCGGATGAGACAATGCTCCGCCATATCAAAGGATGGATGGGTTCCAAATTCTTTATGGATTAAAGCTTTTCTATAACATACCGAGGGCGCAGACAATCATCTGTCTGCGCCCTCGGCATATTGTTCTGTCATACCCTTTTGGTATACATGTTTTCTACTGCTCGTCTATATAAGCCTTGATATTAGAAGCATTTGCCATCTTCTGTACACCCTCGCTGTCGATCACGATCAATGTCGGGGCCTGCATGACTCCGTATTTCTTCACAAGGTCCTTATTTTCCTCGGCATCTACTACTTCATAGGAAATGTTGGCATCCTCCAGATAGTTGGTCGCAATTTTACAGTTCGGGCACTTCTTTGTCGTAAACAGAAGAGTCTTTGTCTCTCCCTGAGAAGCATGCAGTTCACTCTCTGCCTTTTTCGCTTCCTGTGTTCTGACATTCAGGTGGGAATTTGAAATATCGTAAACCTTGCGGTCCTTGAATTCCTGCGCCTTTCCATCATTCCAGTTCTTTACCGGACGGTAATAACCTGTGATACGGCTGTATACCTCTGTCTCCTCTCCACAATGCGGACACTTGAAATGTTCCCCGGTAATATACCCATGGTTCTTGCAGATAGAATACGTCGGTGACATCGTATAGTACGGCAGCTTGTAATTTTCTGCGATCTTCTTAACAAGAGAAGCCGCTGCCTTCCAGTTCGGAAGCTTTTCTCCTAAGAAGGTATGGAATACAGTTCCTGACGTATACAATGTCTGTAATTCATCCTGAATATCCAGAGCCTCGAATACATCCTCTGTATATCCAACAGGCAGATGAGAACTGTTCGTATAATATGGTGTCCCATCGCCCTCTGCCGCTGTGATGATATCCGGGAACTGCGCCACGTCATGCTTTGCCAGACGATATGTCGTAGACTCAGCAGGTGTTGCCTCCAGATTATATAGATCACCGTACAT
Organism: Faecalicatena sp.; assembly: GCF_058819085.1. Lineage (NCBI taxonomy): Bacteria > Bacillati > Bacillota > Clostridia > Lachnospirales > Lachnospiraceae > Faecalicatena > Faecalicatena sp. Next base: position 128,968 of record NZ_JBZUUL010000038.1, on the reverse strand, counting down.
CTCCTGATAGTCGGAAAGTCTGTCTCTCATATGGTTTAGTACTGCTTTTGTAAACTCCTGTGTTTCCTTAGAAGTCATATCTTTTCTGATCCATTTTGCATTCAGTCCTGCTTCATTCATACCGATCAGACCGATCGTTGAAAAATGGTTATCAAAGGAACCAAGGTATCTCTTTGTATATGGATAGAGTCCCTCCTCCATCAGCTTGGAGATGACCACTCTCTTTGTATGAAGGGAGCTTGCAGCAATATCCATCATCTTGTCCAGTCTCTTATAGAATTCCGCTTCATTCTCAGCCAGATAGGCGATCCTTGGCATATTGATCGTAACCACTCCCACAGAGCCTGTACTCTCACCGCTTCCGAAGAAACCGCCGGATTTCTTACGAAGCTCACGGAGATCCAGACGCAGACGGCAGCACATGCTTCTGACATCACTCGGCTCCATGTCACTATTGATATAATTTGAAAAATACGGGGTTCCGTACTTAGCCGTCATTTCAAATAAAAGGCGGTTATTCTCTGTATCAGACCAGTCAAAATCTTTTGTAATGGAGTAGGTCGGTATTGGATACTGGAATCCGCGTCCGTCAGCATCTCCCTCGATCATAGTCTCTATAAAGGCTTTATTGATCATATCCATCTCTGCCTTACAGTCACCATATGTAAAGTCCTGCTCCACTCCGCCTACGATCGCCGGAAGATTAGCAAGGTCATTGGGCACTGTCCAGTCTAATGTGATATTGGAGAACGGTGCCTGTGTTCCCCAGCGGGACGGAATATTCACGCCATAGATAAAGGATTCCACACATTTTTTCACTTCCGGATACGTCAAATGATCTGCCTTGACAAATGGTGCAAGGTAGGTATCAAAAGAAGAAAATGCCTGTGCACCGGCCCACTCATTCTGCATGATCCCCAGGAAGTTCACCATCTGGTTGCACAAAACGCTTAAGTGCTTTGCAGGAGAAGATGTAATCCTTCCCGGAATTCCTCCCAGCCCCTCCTGGATCAGCTGCTTTAAGGACCAGCCTGCACAGTAACCGGTCAGCATGGACAAGTCATGGATGTGAATATCGGCATTCTTGTGTGCCTTTCCGATCTCATCATCGTAGATCTCCGACAGCCAGTAGTTCGCAGTGATAGCTCCGGAGTTGCTTAAGATCAGTCCGCCCACAGAGTAAGTCACCGTAGAGTTTTCCTTTACCCTCCAGTCTGTGATCTTGACATAACTGTCCACGATCTCTTTATAGTCAAGCAGAGTAGAATTCAGATTACGGATCTTCTCTCTCTGCTTTCTGTATAAGATATAACCCTTTGCGACATCTGCATATCCTGTCTTTATCAATACAGATTCGACACTGTCCTGGATATCCTCCACGGATACAAGACTTTCTTTTACTTTTGGTTCAAAATCTGCCGTTACCTTTAATGCAAGCAGATCAATAATGTCCTGGTTGTACTCCCTCTCCTGGGCTTCAAATGCTTTCCTGATCGCCTCGCTGATCTTGGACAGATTGAAGTCCGCTATTGTTCCATCTCTTTTTGTAACCTGATACATATTGTACGGTCGCCCCTTTCTTTAAACGATGCCAGATAATTTTTGCCCAACCATTCCAGTTGGGCATCTAAGAGTATTCTATCACTGCCCTGGTATCTTGTCAACAAAAGAACAACAATATATAGTGTCAACTTTTGAGTTTACAACTACATATTGTTGTTTATAAATTTATTGTATTATCAGAATATTCTTTCTATAGAAACTTTCCCGACCTATTATTCTACACCGCGCAGCTTTGCATTCGGTACGTTCCTTTTCACGATCTCCAATGCCTGCTCCATAATATCCTTATTGTATGCCCTCAGACCATCCCGGATCAGATCCCCTGAGTCAACAAAGCCTTGTAGATAATACCTCTCGGCTCCCTTGAGCCAGCGCCCGATCGCAGCAAAGTCTTCCCTCTTATGAAATTCTCTGACAACTGTCGTCCGAAACTCATATGGGACTGCTCCAGACTTGAGATAGTCTACACTTTGAAGAATATTTTCCAGGTTATACCCTTCAATACCGATCGTTTCCCCATATTTATTCGGGGCATTCTTAATATCCATCGCCACATAATCCACAAGCTCTTGTTCCACTAACTGTCGCAGTCTGGTTATAATGCTTCCATTCGTGTCAAGCTTCACAGAATACCCCAATTCCTTCACCTGTTTAATGAAATCCATGATATCCGGCTGCAGAAGTGGTTCTCCTCCTGTGACACAGACTCCATCCAGAACTCCACGGCGCTTCCTTAAAAATGCCAGGATGTCCTCCACAGGAATATCATTACCGGGATTCACATGCGTAACAAGTGACGCATTGTGGCAGAATGGACACCGGAAATTACAGCCTGCGGTAAAAACCGTGCATGCTACCTTGTCCGGATAATCTAAAAGCGTCAGTTTTTGTAATCCTTGAATATTCATCCGAAACCTCCTGGTATGGCCTTTTTATTTTCATTTTAAGAAATGATACTCTAAGCTTTAAAATGTTCCATCATAACGGGCATATATTCTCTGCTGTACTCTCCCAGCGAATAATCTCCTTTGCTCAGACACCAGTCTGAGACCAGCGCACGCTCACACAGGGAATAATATTTGGTGATCTCACTGATCGACTTGTCCTGGCGGATCTGCCCCTTCTTCTGTCCATCCTCCACCACTCTGGAGATCAGCCTGTAATATACCCTGTTCTGATCCAAAAGGTGTCTCTGTCCCTTTGCGATCAGCTGCGTAGAATACAGAGACGCCAGCAGATCGATACTGATCTTCTCCTCGATCATGGAATGGACTTTATAGTTGAGATACAAAAGCTTCTCATAATTATCCATTTCCTGATCCATTCCTGCATATAATTCCTCATAATAATCATCCAGAACCGTGGACAGCGTACTCAGCAGTTCATCCTTAGTGTTAAAATAATAATAAAAAGAACCTTTGGAAGTTCCCGATAATTCTATGATATCATCCACTGTTGTGTGATCATAGCCTTTATCATGGAATAACTGCCATGCCGCCGATACGATCCTTGCTTTCACACCCTTATTTTCCGTCTCCATAATCACTAACCTTCTTTTCGTAAATTTCTTATTTACTATTCTACCATAAAAAACAGAACGTGCAAAGGATTTCAAAGGGGTCAGACCCCTTTGAAATAATTCCCTGTAGTCACTGCTTTACGAAATCACAAAAGACCGGCCCCGCATCAGCAGGAACCGGCCTGATATTCATAATGATATGAGGTTAAATTACATATTCTTAGAAATCTCAGCGCAGGCTTTCATCGCTTCAATCACAGCGCTTCTAAAACCATTCTTCTCCAATACACGTACCGCCTCGATCGTAGTTCCTGCCGGAGAGCATACCATATCTTTTAATTCTCCTGGATGTTTTCCTGTCTCAAGAACCATCTTCGCACTTCCGTAAACTGCCTGTGCAGCAAATTTATAAGCCTGGGCTCTCGGCATTCCATCGGCAACTGCTGCGTCAGCCATTGCTTCAATGAACATGAATACATATGCCGGGGAGCTTCCGCTTGTAGAAACAACGACATCCATCAGTCGCTCCGGAATCACCTCGACCTTACCGAACGCACTTAAAATGCTGACTGCATAGTTTCGCTCCTCTTCTGTCACATATTCATTGGCACAAGCCGCTGTCATACCCTCGCCTACCATAGCCGGTGTATTCGGCATAGTGCGTACGATCTTCACCTTTTTTCCGAACTGCTCTTCCAGCCAAGCCAGTGTTTTTCCCGGTGCGATCGTGATGATGATCTGCTCATCCCTTACATAATCCTTGATCTCTGCAATCGTAGAGGCATAGAACTGCGGTTTTACAGAAAGCACGACCACCTCTGCTTTCTCGATCACCTCTTTATTATCTGCCGTTACATTGATGCCATATGCAGCTTTTGCTCTTTCCCTGCCTGGTTCAAAGATGTCGGAACCGATGATCTCTTCCGGTTTGAATATCCCTTCTTTGATGATGCCGCCCATGATCGCCCCAGCCATATTACCTGTACCGATAAATCCTAATTTCATAATGCTCCTCCTTGTCTGATTCGTCCAATATTTCACAATGTGCCTCAAAGGGGTCAGACCCCTTTGAAATTCATTTGTATACAATATATTATTTTGTATACATTTTCATCTCTTGGATACAATATAACATTTCCCTTATCAGAAGTCAATCTATATCCGTAAGAAAATTCCCTTACCTCACCGTAAAGCTGCTCTCCGTATCCAGTGGTATTTCTTTTGTATCCATCCACTCGATCGAAATAAAATGTCCCTGGTTCAACCCCACCAGAAGCTTATTGATCATGGGTTCCCGTCCCTGGACCTCCATCAGCACAGTGCCATCCCATTCGTTCTTCACCCAGCCGGTCAATCCCAGCGACTGGGCGAGGTATTTTGCAGTGTAACGAAAACCAACACCCTGCACCCTGCCATAAAATACAATACGTTTCCTTACTTCTGCCATGTGCTCTCACCCCATTTCCTTACATCTAAGTTGCAATCTTCCTTGATTTCCTATATAATTTGTATACAGTAACCCATTTCGTATACAATTAAGATTCTAAATACATCACAGAGGTACCATTATGGCTGAAAAACATGTTTCCCTGGCGGATCAGGCTTACGAGACCATCCGCACCAATATCCTAAACCTGACTTATCCTCCCGGTATGCAGCTGACTGAGGCCAGGCTTACTGCGGATCTGAATATGAGCCGCAACCCTGTACGCACGGCAATCAAGATGCTGCAGTCCGAAGGCCTGATCGTCACCGATTATTATAAATCCATGACAGTAAAGGAGATCACTGACAAAGATATCCGTGAGATCTACCAGCTCCGTGAGCTTCTCGAGGGCAGTGCATTCCGTCTGATCTTCACCTCCGGGCGATTCGAAGAGTATTCCTACCGCATCGAGGAAAAGCTTGTCCGCATGTGTGCCGCAGCCGGTGACATTTTCCAATGGGAGATCGCCGATACTAATATGCATATGGAGATCGTAAGTATCCTCGAAAATGACCGGATCAACCGGATCTATGAAAACAACCTTTCCGAATTGATCCGCATGGGACTCAATTCGGTCAGAAACGGGATGGATATCGCCCAAACAAATGAAAACCTTAAAAAGATGGTTCTTCTGATGCGTGAAAATAAGTACGAAGAGGCTTATGCCATCCTGAAAGCGGACCATTTTACAATAGGCAAAGAGACTGCTCTGGGTTAACCAGGACAGTCTCTTCTTTTTATGTTAGTTGAAGCTCTGCTCCGTTCTCTCAATGATCTCATCCTGCAGTGCCTTACTCAGGTTTCTGAAATGATCACTGTAGCCTGCCACACGCACGATCAGGTCTTTATAATCTTCCGGATGTTTCTGTGCCTGGATCAGTGTCTCTTTATCAATAACATTGAACTGGATATGATGTCCGTCCATATTGAAATAAGTACGCACTAAGTTCGCCATCTGCTCCAGACCTTCCTCTCCTGCGACAACGCTCGGAGTAAACTTCTGGTTCAGCAGTGTACCGCCAGTCTGCAGATGATCCATCTTTGCGCAGGACTTCACGACTGCTGTCGGTCCGTTTGTATCGGCTCCCTTCTCCGGTGAGATCCCTTCGGAAACAGGTTTGTGCGCCAGACGTCCGTTCGTACTTGCCATCATCACATCGCCAAAGTAAACATGGCATGTGGTCGGCAGCATATTGATCCGGTACATTCCACCCAGCATATTCGGTCTTCCGGTCACCTGGCTTCTGTAATACTCAAATACAGACTTCATGATGCTGTCAGCGTAATCGTCATCATTGCCATACTTCGGAGTCTTATTGCGGACAAGGTTCAGGATTCTGTCATGCCCCTCAAAGTTATCATCCAGTGCCTTCATCAGCTCTGCCATGGTGAACTTCTTCTCTTCATAAACATTATATTTTACTGCTGCAAGGCAGTCTGTGATCGTACCGATACCAACCCCCTGCAGGTACTTGGTATTGTATCTTGCACCGCCGCCATTGTAGTCTTTTCCTCTTGAGATACAGTCATTTGTAATGATAGAAAGGAATGGTACCGGCATGTTTTCTGCATAGATCTTCTCGATGACATTGCTTCCCTGGATCTTGATGTCGATGAAATACTTCATCTGCGCCTTGAATGCATCGAAAAGCTCATCATATGTCTTGAAATCCTCTGCATTGCCAAGCTTCAAGCCAAGCTGTTTGCCTGTCATCTTATCATATCCATTATTCAGTGTCAGTTCGAATACTTTCGGGATATTAAAATATCCGGTCAGGATATAAGCCTCGTTTCCAAATGCCCCCGTCTCTACGCATCCGCTTGTACCGCCGCGTCTGGCATCTTCCAGTGATTTTCCTGCATTTAACAGCTCCTGGATGATCGCCTCAGTATTGTAAAATGCCGGCTGTCCCCAGCCCTTTCTGGATATCTCACATGCACGTTTTAAGAACTTCTGCGGTGTCTTTCTGCTGATCTGGACGTTAGAGCTTGGCTGCAGCAGTTTCATCTCATCCATGCAGTCCAGGATCAGGTAGCTCACATTATTAACGCCGTTCTCTCCGTCCGGTGTGATCCCGCCTGTATTCAGGTTTGCAAAATCTGTGTATGTGCTGCTTTCCTTTAACGTGATCCCTACCTTCGGCGGCGCCGGCTGGTTGTTAAATTTCACCCACAGGCATTCTAACAGCTCCAGTGCCTTCTCGTCATCCAGGCGGCCTTCCTCCACATCCTTCTCATAGAATGGGTTTAAGTGCTGATCCAGGCGTCCCGGGCTGTATGCATCCCATGGATTTAATTCACTTGTCACTCCTAAATGTACAAACCAGTACATCTGGATCGCCTGCCAGTACGTCTCAGGCTTGTGAGCCGGTACCACATCACAGTTTGCTGCGATCTGGAGCAGCTCCTCTTTCCTCTTCTCGTCTGTTTCCTTTTCAGCCAGCTCTCTTGCATAAGCGGCATATCTCTCACCCAGGATCATGATCGCATCACAAGCAAGCTTCATGCCCTCTAATTCATTTTTCTTATCCAAAGCCTCCGGATCATTCATAAAATCCAGGCTGTCGATAGACTTCTGGATGTCCTCTTTATAATCCAGGAACCCTTTCTCGTAGATCTTTACAGAACCAACTGTATGTCCTGGTCCTCTCTGCTCCATAAACTCAGTGAAGATACCAGCCTCATAGGCATCCTTCCACTGCGGTGTCATCTGGCGCAGGATCTTGCTTCTCATGGAGCGTTTCTCCCAGTATGGGATCATTACTTCTTCCTGGATCTTATAGTCCTCTTCTTTGACCTTGAAATTGATCAGCTCACGGTCATTCATGACATGCATATCCTCAACAGTATGACAGCAGAGCTCCGGGAAGGTCGGCGCAGCCTGAGGGGAGTCTCCCTTTTCTCCGACGATCAGCTCTCCCTCCCCGATATATAAGGTTTTCGTTGAAAAATAGTCTTTGAGTACCTGCCCGCGAAGCTCCGGTACTGACAGCTCGCCCTCATACTTCTTGTAAGTCTTCGTCTCACTGAGTGCGCGCTCTAGATCGATGTGCGCAGGAGTCTCCAGACTTAACTTTCTAAGGCTTTTGATTCGTGCATTCATTCCTCTTTCTTCCATGTTCTTAACCTCCTATTTTTACATTATGGTATCCGGCTTGCTGGAATAGTTCCACAAAATGATTCATTTCCTCATTACTCGGTGCATGCAGGTCTGTTCCCTCATAGCACATCCCGGCTTTCTGGTACTTCCCTGACCCGGTGTTATGGTAAGGCAGCAGATTCACCTGTGCGGCATGGATGTTCTTATCCTGCAGGTATGCGATGATCGCATTCATCGCTTCATCCGTTCCGTTCACCTCTTTGATCGTTGGGATACGGATATAGATCCTTGCTCCCGCCTGATTCAGCTTTTCCAGGTTTTCAAGGATCAGCTCGTTGCCTGCGCCCATATAGGCTTTATGTATCTCGTTGTCCATGGTCTTGATGTCATATAAAAATGTGTCCACATAAGGCAGGATCCGCTCGAAATTCTCATACGGCGCCTGTCCGCATGTATCGATCGTTACAGAGATCCCGATGCGGTGAAGCTGTTTGACAAGCTGTTCCACATAATCCATATCGGCAGTCATAACTTCGCCCCCGGATAAGGTCACCCCTCCGCCGGACTCCTCATAAAACATCTCGTCCTTCCTAAGCTCCTTAACTAATTCATTAATGGAATACTCTCTGCCTGCGATCTCACGTATGTTCAGGAGGCAATGGTCAACACATTCTCCGCATGCCGTACACTTTGTGCGGTCAGTCACAGCCTTTGCATCCTTTAAACTCACTGCCCCGTTGGGACAGGCTGCTGCGCATGCTGCGCACCCTGCACACTTCTCCTGGTCAAAAAGCAGTTCCTTCTTATAATTCTGTGTCTCTGGATTATGACACCAGACGCACCGAAGACGGCATCCCTTGAAGAAAACCGTCGTGCGTATCCCATCTCCGTCATGGATGGAATACTTCTGAATATCAGTGATCAGACTCATGATAACAACCCTCTCTTAGACTTCTTGTGAACAACACTTTTCATCGTGTTAGACTATTGTTCGTACTATAGTCTAAAAATACCACAAACCACGTTGTTTGTCAAGATTTTATCAATGCATCCTTTCCTAATATTGGATCGCATCTTCTCTGGTCATCCAAAAATGAATTCCTGTTGTGGAATCATTCCACCTGTCCTCATCAAAGTCAGACACCTCTACCCATTCCCCCGTCCGGTAAACAAAATTTTCATCCACAGTGGACCAGGCCTCTTTATAATATTGGGAGCAGTCAACACTTTTTATGACCAGTACCTTTGCCTTACTGCATCGGCAGGAATTCCTGGTTGCCGAGGTCCGCTTCGCATCCGCAGGAATCAAAAGCTCAACGATCCTGTTATCGCAGCATTTCTTATAACCGATGAAAGGTCCGGTTTCCGGGCAGTATAAGCGGAAAAACTTTGTATTCTCGTCTGTTATACAGCCTTTCAGGTCAGCCTTTTCCAGCACCGCGCAGAATAGGTTCGCACCGCGGATATCACAGCCGCTCATATCGATCCCCCGAAATGCGCCGGATGTCAGATCTGCATCCCGCAGGACTGTCCTGCGAAGTGTACAGCCCTCAAACCATGTATTATTCAGTATGCTGCCCGACAGATCAGCTTCGTCCAAGACCACATTGTAAAAGGAGGAGCGTGAAAAATCAATCAGGCGCAGGTCAGTCCCTGACAAATCCATATTTCTCAGGACTCTATCCTTAAGATCTAAGAGTTCACCCATCCTGTCAGACTGCCGGTACGCCTGTACCGCCATAAGCAGTTCTTCCTTTCGTAATTCCTGCATCCTCAATCCTCCCCGCCATTATAAGATCATATATAAGATCATAAATATGACTGCATATGTCACAGAAGCCTTTCTTTTATCATACCATAATTTACTTATGTAATGCTGCCGATTACCGCGCCTCATTTTTGACCATTTTGCACAAAATCAGAAACTTTCCACACTCCTTATTGTGAATTATGATCCATCATGTTATAATTTAATTCTAATTTGTTCTGATTACGAAGGGCCGCACCTGAGTAAAAAGGCGCACAGATGAATACAGCAAAGGCATTTTCCGTGGGGATATTATACCCTTTTTCCCCGATTTTCTGCCTTTATGGATACCTGCGCCTCTTGGTGCAGGTATTTTTTCGTTATTGGAAATAAGGAGGTTATCGACATTATATGGAGACGAGAATAGCCCTGATCGGAATCATCGTAAGCAATATGGATTCCGTGGATGAGCTGAACCACCTGTTAAGCCAGTATGGACAATATATTGTAGGCAGGATGGGAATCCCATACCGCGAGAAGGATATTTCCATCATCAGTATAGCGATGGACGCACCGAACGATATCATCAGTGCACTCTCCGGCAAGCTTGGAATGCTGCCGGGAGTCAGCACAAAGACAATCTATGCAAAGCCGAAGTAGAAAAAGGCTGCACACAGGATCGATCGGTAAGTGAAACAATACAAGATCCAAGATAATAATTCAGAGGTGAATATGAAGCAATTAATCGAAAAACTCGAACAAACCCGCTCACTTACAAGAGAAGAGTGGACTGCACTCATCCGCGGACGGACACCTGAGACTGCAGCATATCTATTTGAGCGGGCACGTGAAGTCAGACACAGATACTATCAGCACGATGTATATATCCGGGGGCTGATCGAATTTACCAATTACTGCAAAAATGACTGCTATTACTGTGGAATCCGCAGGAGCAATCAAAATGCCCACCGTTACAGACTTTCCAAGGAGCAGATCTTAACATGCTGTGATACCGGACACCGCCTCGGTTTCCGCACTTTTGTCTTGCAGGGAGGGGAAGACGGTTACTTTACGGATGAGAGAATGGCCGATATCGTAAGGGAAATCCATACCCGATTTCCAGACTGTGCGATCACCCTTTCCATTGGGGAGCGTTCTTATGAAAGCCTGCGTCTTCTCTACGAGGCGGGAGCAGACCGCTATCTGCTGCGCCATGAGACCTACGATCCCCGGCATTATGAGCAGCTCCATCCTAAGCCGCTTTCTGCTGAACACCGCAGGCAGTGCCTCTGGGATCTGAAAGATATCGGTTATCAGGCAGGGACCGGATTCATGGTCGGCTCCCCTTACCAGACTGCAGAAAACCTGGCAGACGACATGCTGTTTTTAAAGGAGCTAAACCCGCAGATGGTAGGGATCGGACCTTTTATCCCTCATCATGACACGCCTTTTGCCGGCCAGCCCGCCGGAACACTGGAATTGACCTTATATATGCTGGGTCTGATCCGCCTGCTTCTTCCCAAAGTGCTTCTCCCATCTACCACGGCACTGGGAACGATTGCCCCAAACGGCAGAGAACAGGGAATTCTGGCAGGTGCCAATGTGGTCATGCCAAATCTTTCTCCCACAAACGTGAGGAAGGATTATCTTTTGTATGACAACAAAATCTGCACCGGGGATGAGGCTGCCGAATGTAAAGGCTGTATGGAACGGCGTATGAACACGATCGGATATCAGGTCGTGACCGCCCGCGGCGACTCACTGAACACGGATACAGAGCTATAGAAACAAAATTATGAATTCAAAAAAGAAAAATGGAGGGAACAAAAATGTATGATGTAAATTCAAAATGTGCAGATGATTTTATCAACCATGAAGAAATCCAGGAGACTCTGGCCTATGCAGATGAGAATAAAGGCAAAGTGGAGCTGATCGATTCTCTGATCGAAAAAGCAAAGAAGAAAAAGGGGCTGACCCACAGGGAGGCTTCTGTCCTGCTTGCCTGCGATATTCCTGAAAAGAACGAAGAGATCTTTCGGCTGGCAGAGCAGATCAAAAAGGACTTTTATGGCAACCGTATCGTCATGTTTGCTCCGCTTTATCTCTCCAACTACTGCATCAACGGCTGTACATACTGTCCATATCACATGAAGAACAAGCACATTGCCAGAAAGCAGCTTTCCCAGGATGAGATCCGCCGCGAGGTTATCGCACTGCAGGATATGGGACACAAGCGCCTGGCACTGGAAGCCGGAGAGGATCCGGTTCGCAATACCATGGAATACTATCTGGACTCCATCAAGACCATTTACAGCATCAAGCATAAAAACGGCGCGATCCGCCGTGTCAATATCAACATCGCGGCAACGACCGTGGATAATTACCGTCTGCTCAAGGAAGCCGGCATTGGTACCTACATCCTGTTCCAGGAGACTTACCACAAAGAAAGCTATCTGGAGCTTCATCCAACCGGGCCGAAGCATGACTATAATTACCACACCGAGGCAATGGACCGTGCCATGGAAGGCGGCATTGATGACGTCGGAGTAGGCGTTCTGTTTGGACTGGACAAATACCGCTATGAATTTGCCGGACTTTTGATGCATGCAGAACACCTCGAAGCTGCATTTGGCGTAGGACCTCATACGATCAGTGTTCCTCGTCTGCGCCACGCAGATGATATTGATGCAGATTCTTTTGACAATGGAATCGATGACGATACCTTTGCTAAGATCGTTGCCTGCATCCGAATCGCTGTTCCATACACCGGAATGATCATTTCCACCAGAGAGAGCCAGAAGTGCCGTGAGCGTGTCCTGCATCTTGGGATTTCCCAGATCAGCGGCGGTTCCCGTACCAGTGTGGGCGGATACTGTGAGCCGGAGCCGGACGATGCTAAATCTGAGCAGTTCGATGTCAGTGATACCAGAACCCTTGATGAGGTTGTACACTGGCTGATGGAAATGGAATATATCCCAAGCTTCTGTACTGCCTGCTACCGCGAGGGACGTACCGGGGATCGTTTCATGTCCTTATGTAAGAGCGGACAGATCCAGAACTGCTGCCATCCGAATGCTCTGATGACATTGAAGGAGTATCTGATGGACTATGCTTCCCCTGAGACCAAGGCACTCGGTGATAAGCTGATCGAAAAAGAAGTGCTGAATGTACCAAATGAGAAGGCCCGCGCCGTTGTCCTCGAAAATCTGCGTCTGATCGAACAGGACAACCGCAGAGATTTCAGATTCTGATACGTTTTAGTACAGATTATGATATGTTTTAGTACAAGATCCCAGAAACAATTGACTGCACAGGAGGTTACCTATGAGTTTAAATTCCACACCATCTTCCGACCGGGTACATATCGGCATCTTTGGCAGGCGCAATGCAGGAAAGTCCAGTATCATTAACGCCATTACCGGACAGAATCTTGCGATCGTATCCGATGTCAAAGGAACGACCACAGATCCGGTCTTAAAGGCAATGGAACTCCTTCCCCTGGGACCGGTCGTCATGATCGACACCCCGGGGCTGGATGATGAAGGTGAACTGGGGACGCTGCGGATCCAGAAGGCTTACCAGATCCTGAATAAGACGGATATTGCGGTACTGGTCGTGGACGGATCAGTCGGAATGACAAAAGAAGACCACGAGATTCTAAACCGGATCCGTGATAAGAACATCCCATATGTGGTCGTATTTAATAAAGCAGACATCCGTACCTGCATTTCTGCAGGCGGATCTTTTGCAGAGCTGCCGGATATCCCCCGGGAGAATCTCATTGCTGTCAGCACAGTAACCGGAAAGAATATCTGTGAGCTGAAAGAACTGATTGCACGCCAGGCGCCTGCGGATGAGGAGAAGCTGCGGATCGCAGCAGATTTTATAGAGCCCGGTGATTTTGTAATCCTTGTTGTCCCCATCGACAAATCTGCTCCAAAAGGACGTCTGATCCTCCCGCAGCAGCAGACCATCCGGGATATTCTGGAAGCCGGCGCCGTGTCCGTTGTTGTGAGGGATACAGAATTACAGGAGACATTTGAACAGCTTGGAAAGAAACCCGGCCTTGTCATCACAGACAGCCAGGTCTTTGGAAAAGTCTCAGCTATTGTACCAAAGGAGATCCCGCTTACCTCCTTCTCCATCCTGTTCGCGAGGTATAAGGGAAACCTTAAGACCGTTGTGAAGGGAGCAAGAGCATTAGACCTGCTTGAGGATGGCGATACCATTCTGATCTCAGAAGGGTGCACCCACCACCGCCAGTGCGAAGATATCGGCACGGTGAAGCTTCCCCGTCTGGTCAGAAAGCATACCAAAAAGGAACTAAACTTCGAATTCACAAGCGGAATCGAATTTCCTTTAGATCTATCAAAATACAAGCTGATCATCCACTGCGGGGGCTGTACCTTGAATGAACGGGAAATGAAATACCGGCTGAAATGTGCGCAGGATCAAGATATTCCGATCACAAATTATGGGATCGCCATCGCACATATGCAGGGAATATTGGATCGGAGTATTGAAATATTCGGGGATATGTAATAAAGGCAGGATACCTATTCATATTTTTCCTGGCATATACTGAATAATATTGTTTTTAGTATACAAGTTAAAAGCGGAAAAACAATTCCCTCTGTTTTTCCGCTTTTTTATACCCAATTATTATTCCGATAATTACGGGGCGCCCTTTGTCTGTCCCTTTGACGCACTATCTTACCAGATGGTACCCTTTTGCCTTGTCTTTCTGATCTATCTGGTGATCCTCAACTCTTTGAATTTCCATTTTGGGCTCTTCTATTTTAAGCTCCTCCGTCTTTCGGGGTTCCACTTCAACAGGGCTCTCCCTTTTAGGCAGTGTGATTTCTGCTTTGAAAAGATCGGCCTCTGTGGAAATCTTAAGCGTTCCATACTGCAGCTCAGTGAAGCTTTTCGCAATGGCAAGCCCAAGACCGGAGCCTTCCGTATTCCTGGACGAATCTCCCCGGACGAATCTGTCTGTGATCTCCTCTGTATTGAAGTTCAGCTCCGATGCCGAAATATTCTTCATGGAGATAGATACTTCCCGGTCTGTCTCCTGCATCTCGATATAGACCCGTGTATGAGGCATCGCATACTTGGTAATGTTCACGATCATGTTTTCAAAGATACGATATGTTTTCTGACTGTCCAGCCAGAGTACGATCTTGTGGTCCGGCAGTTTCCATCTAAAGTCCAGATTTGATTCCTGGATCTTATTGTCATATTCCAGTCCTACCTGCTTAAGCAGTCCCACAATATCCACATCCATAAAGTTCATGGTCACATTCCTGCTCGTTGCCTTGCTGATCTCAAACAGATCTTCGATCAGAACTTTTAGTCGCAAAGACTTTTTGTCTAAAACTTCGATATATTCTTTCCGCTTCGCTTCGTCTGTCTCATTCTTTAATAAATCTGTATAGGTGATGATCGCTGTCAGCGGTGTCTTTAAATCATGGGAAACATTCGTGATCAGCTCGGTCTTCATCCGCTCGCTTTTCACTTCCTCCTCCACCGCTTTCTTGAATCCCTTCTGGATCCGGATCAACTCACCCTGGATCGGATTAAAGATTCCCATATCTCCGGTCAACGGCGTATCCAGATCTCCCTCTGCCAGCTGATTGGTGGACCGCAGAAGAAGTTTGTATTTTTCCTGAATGTCACTGAAATATTTCCTCAGGAACAAAAACAGCACTACTGAATAAATAACAAGCGCTATAAATCCATAAAACCAAAAGGTACAGATCACGATCAATACTACAAAATTAATTGCCACGATCTTGAAGATCGTCCGATTCGTCTTATCCCGAAAATCCAAGTGCATCATCGCATCATACTGCTTGCTGCAAAATAACTTGAACCGGCTCCAGATCCCACCTGCACCGTCTTTCACTTTTTTACCATACGCATTACCACCTCTTTTTGTCCATCTGATAAATCTTGCGCATAATGTTCGTTCCCTCCAATATGCCTTCTTCATTGTAAACATATGGCTTAAGCAGACACTTCCCCAGAATACGACGGTAAATACAGCCAGCCATACCAGCAGATTGATGAGGAAGGAGAATACCTCATTCCCAAAGCTGTTCGCTCCCGGGATGACCGCCGGAAACTCCCCGCTGATCGTAAGCCATACCATCTCCGATATCATATACGAAAATCCTGCCAGAATGCCCAATACACAGATTACGATTTCAAACGGCACCGCAAAAATCTGATGTGTACCAAATGCAAAGCTTTTTCTGACTGTCAGGAAAAGTCCCGTCAGCATGACCACGATTACAAGCAGAGTGATCATCCAGGTATACGTCGAATTCTCGAGTAAATGGTACGTCTGATAATACTGGGCAGATTGATTTCCCTGCAGATATGCATCCAGATTTTTCTCTGTCATGCCATAGATGATCTGCACGCTGGCCGGTTCTGAAATATCACTGTAGTCATACTGCTGCCAGCCCAATATATTCTGTTCGATCGTAAACTGCTCCCGTTCATCGATCCGGCTGCCGCTGATCCTTATATCCTTTAGTTCACCGGAATCATCATATGTAAATGCTGCCCGAAAAGCATACTCAGAAGAATCTTTTTTTACAAGCTTCGCCAGGGTATCTTCACCGTTCTCTGTAAGCAATGCTTTCCCCTGATAATCAAACACTTCGTAATCCATGAATTTACGCATCAGCTGGAACCTGTCGTTGCCATACTCTTGCAGAACATACGCCGGGTCAGTCTCCTCGTACACCTCGTTATATAAAATAGCATTCCCCTCGATCAGGCTGCTGGCCATCTCCAAAATCATGGACATCTCCACTGATTCCCCGGACCGTTCATCGTTTAGCTGATCCGAATAGATCCGATAGCTCAGTACCATTCCCACGGAGCTAAGCAATATTACAAGTGCAGCAATAATTACCGCAAGTCTATGGCTGTTTTTCAATTTTATATCCAACTCCCCACACCACCTTCAAATATTTTGGGTTCTTCGGGTCTACCTCTATCTTCTCCCGAATATTCCGCACATGCACCATGATCGTGTCTGTGCTGATCGCCTTTTCCTGCCATACCCTTTCGTAGATTTCTTCCGCTGAAAAGACACGCCCCGGATTCTTAGCCAATAATAGCAAAATCTTATATTCGATCGGCGTCATTTTCACAGGATTGCCATCCACAGAAACCTCCACCGTATCTTCATTTATCTCAAGTCCGCCGATCACATGCACATTCTCCTTAGGCTCCAGCTTTTCTAAGAACCTTCTGTAACGCCGCAGCTGTGAATTCACTCTGGCCATCAGCTCCATCGGCGTAAAAGGCTTTGTCACATAATCGTCAGCGCCAATATTTAACCCCATGATCTTATCTACTTCCTCTGATTTCGCAGAAAGCATGATAACCGGGAAGTCATACTTCTCTCTCAGTTTCATAGTCATACGGATCCCATCCATCCGCGGCATCATCACATCCACAATGGCAAGATGGATCTCTTCTCGTTCCATCACCTCAAGCCCTTCCACTCCGTCCGCAGCCTGAAATACCTCATATCCCTGGCTCTGCAGATAAATCTGGACTCCTTCCCTGATCTCTTTATCGTCTTCTACAATTAAAATATGATTCGTCTCCATAGCTTCCTCCTGATTGTTCTGATCACATGATAGTCTGAAAGTACTTTCAGATTGCTGCATTTTCCTGCAGAGGGGTCTGACCCCTTTGAATTATACCACATTTTATCGCACTTGCACTGATTGGAAGTTCTGGAATATTATTTTTATTTATCTCACCATAATTATGGGCCGCTACTGTTACAGTAGAAAATGGCAGCGGAATAACATATTGGTCCCACCTCCATGTCAGGCGCAGTTTTGAGGAATAGGAGACGCTGATGCCCACAAAATCCTCCCGGGACTGTTCTGATAAGTAGAACGCCAGCTTTTTAGGTTCATGCCTGGGGCCAAACGGACCGTCTAATGCGACAGCTATGGAACGGGTCCTTTCATAGGAATTCTGTAAAATCTTCTTGAGCGCCTTAAAGCTTGCAAACCCATCCGGCACCCTGAGTGCACTGCCTCCGCACTGTTCGATGATCTGCTGGATATGATCTCCTCTCTGATCGGATGTCACAATTACATCTACAGGGCTTGTATTCTCTTCCAGTTCGTTAAGCGCCAGATTCATAAACAGGCTGTCTTCATGCCAAAACCCAAAAATCTGCGTTCCGCCGCACACGGAGTTTTCTGCCCACTCGATGGTTATCGTCCTTTTCAAAAGCTTTAAATAACCTATAAATAAACTTACCAGGATACTCTGTCCAATATTTTTCGCCCTCATATTTTACGTCCCTCTTCTCTCTTCCAATAACTAATGCACAATGCATAATGTGCAATAATGAATGCTCAATACCCGGTACGCAGTACATTATGCGTGTCCTTTTATGCCAGTACTTTTATAGCAGTCTCTCCGAAGAAATACCCTGCACCGACAAAAACCAGATTCCAGATAAAGATTCCCATCAGAGAACTTACCGTATATTTCAGGAAATCCATCCGTACCATCCCCGCGGGAATCGAAATGATCGTCCTCGCAACAGGGACCAGCTTGCTGACAAATACACCGGTACTGCCCTTTTCCCGGAGCATTTCCATCTTTTCTTCAATCACAGCCTGATGTTTTGGAAACTTTTTGAAATAAGCACCCATCACCTTCTGTCCGCCGAGCCTCCCCAGCAGATATAAAAGCCAGCTTCCTGTCAGCCCCGCCGCCACGGACAACACCATCACGACCGGGAAACTAATCTCTCCCTTGGCTGCCCAGATCCCTGCCACCGGCATAATCACGCCTGCCGGAAATCCCGGAAGGTTCATGTATTCCAATAAAACGATCAGATAGATAAAAAAGGCGCCATATTGAAGAAAATATTGAGTTAATGCTTGAATATTCATAAAAAGGCCTCCTTTTCAAAATCTGTCTTTATCATAAAACAGATTTCTAAAGGAGGCTCATAAAAGAATCGAAAGAAATTCTTAAGGAGTCCTAAGAAATTATGAATCCCGTGCCATCTTCCAGTACACATTTTTCTTTATATTAATTCATATAGTAGGTTTGTACTATATTGCATTTTCCCTTTGAAGCCACTATAATGAGATTTAAAACAGATACTAATGTAGATACAAGTTCAATTTATCAAAAAGGAGGCTCTTGATATATAGTGAACACTGCCAGTAAATATCAGAATGAAAGATGCCTTATTTTTGATGAATCAGGAAATCTCGGAAATTCTGGTCGCTATTTTATTATTGCATGTATCGATACTACAAATTATAAATCTCTCCATAATGTGATGAAAAAGAAATTGGGAACAGCTAAGCAAATGTTCCAGGAACTGGCTTGCCTGCATTCAAATGAAATCAAAGCCAAAGATGCATATCCATGTATCAAATACCATATTCTTGAAACTATAGCACGAAAAGAACTTTCTATTTCATATATCGCTGCTGATTATGTTGCTAACGCGCTTTACGGCTGGTTTGAGTATGAAGATCCTATCTATTATGATAGATTCCATTCTAAAATACATCATGCTTTAAAGTTTCCGTATAAGAATTTTGGGAAATAGGAAACATTTGATGTAGCAATTTTGCATATTTTCATAAAAAATATTGCACGATTTCCATTCATATGGTATCATAATGGAACCAAAAGTATATACTGTAATTATATGGGTGCGTAAGCCTGTAATAGTGTGTGATTATTTTAAACATAAGTTGCCTATGTGGTAACCACTATTATAGCGGCACCCATTTCTTTTATCTATTAGTCAAAGCGGATATTTAGCATCCACTTTGACTTTTCTTTGATATAATTACAAATTATGAATCCCGTGCCATCTTCCAGTACACAGGTATATAGGATATAAAGGAAAACAAAAGCAGCGCCCCGCAGAGAAGGATCAGCCCATTGGCCGCCTTCATGGATATCTGCGGGAACAGGATCAGCACAAACATCACCACATACAGCACTGCCGTACTGACTTTTCCAAACCATTTGGCCCCATCCAGCATCTTCCCCCTTCGAAGCATCATGATTCCCATGATCCCCATAAACCCTTCCTTGATCACAAGAAGAACCACAAGAGCGATCATATAGGGGAACCGCACCGATAAAGCCAGCACGATGGCTCCCTGGGTCAGCTTGTCTGCGATCGGGTCCAGGGCCTTCCCCACCTTTGTGATCATATGGAATCTCCTCGCCACAAACCCATCCAGGAAGTCTGTGATCCCCGAGACTCCTATGATCACTGCTGCAACATAGTAATCATAAACCGTCTGGGCCGTCACATACCTCCACACAATGAACGGGATCAGGATAATCCTGAAATATCCCATCAGATTAGGAATGGAAAGCAGCTGTTTACGGATCGGTGTATCTTCATTCATGATCTGCCACCTCTTTTATGCATGAGGGATATCTGTATATTCAGAAATTTCCCTGCTGATCGTACACAGATCCTCTACACTCAGATCATGAATATCCGCATGTCCCGTGATCCGCCCGAATGTCTTAAGTTCTGCAAAACTGCAGTTCAGGAAATTGCCGACTCTTTGAGAAGCCGCATCGATCTTCAATCGTTCCCGCAGTTCCGGGTTCTGGGTTGCAACTCCCACCGGACAGTTTCCGCTTCCGCAGATGCGGTACTGCTGGCAGGCCGCCGCGATCAGCCCCGCTGATGCCACTGCCACTGCATCCGCGCCCATGGCGATCGCCTTCGCAAAATCTGAGGATACACGCAGTCCCCCTGTGATCACCAGGCTGATCTCATCTGCCCCATGCTCCCGCAGATACTTCTTTGCACGATACAGTGCATAGATGGTCGGGACACTGGTGGCATCGCGTATCAGACGCGGACTTGCGCCCGTTGCACCGCCGCGCCCGTCGATCGTGATAAAGTCAGGCTCGGCAAACACACAATACTCCAGATCCTTCTCGATCCTACCTGCTGCGATCTTGATTCCGATCGGACGTCCGTCAGATGCGATGCGAAGCTGTGAGACCAGATCCTTTAGGTCCTCCTTCGAATTGACCTCCTCGAACTTGGAAGGACTGATCACATCCTGCCCCAGAGGCTTATTCCTGACAGCCGCGATCTCCGGGGTCACCTTCCCACCCGGCAGATGTCCGCCCATCCCAGGCTTCGTTCCCTGTCCGATCTTCAATTCGATGGCATCCACATTTCTTAAGTTCTCCGGGGTCACACTATATTTATTTGGAACATATTCAAAAATATACTTATGCGCCGCCTCCATCTCCTCCGGCAGAATCCCGCCTTCACCGCTGCACATTGCCGTTCCTGCTATGGCAGATCCCTTTGCCAGGGAGATTTTCGTCTCCTTCGAGAGAGCCCCGAAAGACATATGGGAAATATATACAGGCCCCTCCAGAACCATCGGTTTCTTCGCTTTCTTTCCGATCACAGTACGAATATTCACCTCTGCGTGCTCGTCCAGCGGAGGCGGATTCAACTGCGCCCCCAGGACCAGGATATCATCCCACCCCGGCATCGGCATCTTTGTCCCCATTGCCTCGATGATCGGTTTCCCGGTCACTGCCATCTGATGGATCTCCTCCATGAAACGGCAGGAATCATCTCTCCTGTAGAACTCCGGAGCATACGCAAGCGGGTCCTGTGCCTTCTCAACAGAAGGAATTTCGTGTTCTTTTACCGTCTCCTCACTGTCCTCCTCCTGGAAGACTCTGACTGGCTGCCTGCATACCGGACACACACTCAATTCCTGAAACGGCACTTCTTCTTTGTCTTCATCGTAAATAAACCCACATACTCCACACTTAAACTTTGCCATAACACATCCTCCTTCTGTTTTGCTTCACTGTAAATCTGCTGTTTTTTCTTCTGTCTAATTCCCATATCCGTCCTGTACCTGCTGTGTCAGAACATCCCCTCCTTCCCGGTACCACTCCTGTACAAATTGATCAAAATAGTCCAATGGCTTCTCTCCACAGATGATCTGCAAAAATGCCTTATTCTCCAGGCTCTGCAGATATCTTGGGATCTCTCCGTCTGCCTCCCCCATTGCCAGAGGCAGTTTTCCCCTGCCTGATTCGGCAAGCAGGCTGACTGCCTGGATCCGGGACGCATAAGCTGCCCATGCATTGACTGTCGTCATATTTTTATCCTTGTAGGACTTGCATGTCTCATAGTAAGCCCTCTCCATTCCATTCAGCTCCTGTATACGCATCTCTTTATTCATTACCTTCATAATGTTATCTGTGGTGCGGTAAATGCTGTCCCAATAATCCACATTGATGTTCAAGGGACGCGCCGTAGGATCTACATTCATGGAAAAATAATCGTTGATGTCCCGTGCATTCCGGTCCTCATAGCGGGCGTAATCAAAAAGGACACTGATATATTTTCCCACGATCTCCGGGTGTTCGTATCCTTTTCGCACCACCACATATACCCAGTCATTATAGGACTCTAACACCGGCTTTTCCCTCCGGTTCAAAAGATACGGCTTCCAAGCCACCGCCCGGTTTCCCTTACTCGTTGTACTCAAAGGATTGTTTGGAGCCCACCAGTAACCAAACAGGGCGCCGCACTGCCCCTTGGCTACCATCTCATCCAGATTTTCTGTCCGCCGCAGGAGAAAATGGGGGTCCAGGATTCCCTGTTCATACAGCTTATGCATATAGCCTAATGCTGCTTTTGTCTCCGCCATAACGGAGCCGTAGACCACATTCCCGTCGGCATCCAAGGTCCATTTTCCGGGAACTGCCCCGAACTCTGTGAAAATAGGGTCTGCCCCATATGTAGAGCTGCTCCCTGAAACAAGCTCCGTACTCAAAGCCAGTCCCACTGTGTTGTGGTCCCCTGCCATGTCTGCCTCCACGAATCTGTTGAGGATCTCCATCGCATCCTCCATCGTCCGGGGTTCTTTAAGCCCCAGCTTTTCGATCCAGTCCTCCCGCATCCAGATCAGCATCGTTCCCTGATCCACCGCCGTATCGGGAAATGCATACAGTTTCCCGTCAAAAGTGGCAGAATCCAGAAGATTTTCCCCGCAGCTTAGATACATCTCCTTGATCCGGTCTGTGGTACATTCCTCATAGACCTTGGACAGATCCTCTACCTTTCCCTGCCTGACCAGCTCTTTCAGAGTATCCCTTCCTTTGATCACAAGGATATCCGGAATATCATTATCTTCGATCGCCATCTCCACCGCCTGCTCATAAGTTGCACCGTCCTCCAGCTCAAATACATCCTGGTTCTGGATATTAAGCACCTGTCTTAAATACCGGGTATAGGCGTTATCCTCATAAGTGGCGCCCACAGGAAGATTTGCATGATTGGCTCCCGCGATCTTTCCCAGCGTATAGGTCACCGTTTCAGGATATCTTCCAAGTGGTGTATGCGCCGCCTTCTTCACTTCTTCCTCTAGATCTTTCTTTGATTCCTGCAGCTTGTTAGTCTCATAAGTCTGCTTCTCCTTCGTCTGCCGGCATCCACTTATAGATACCGCCGCAAGTCCTCCCATAAGGAAAAGGCAAATGCCAAGCCGGATACTCAGACTCCGTTTCCTACTCTTCATGCCAGATCGATCCTGCTCCTTTCCTGTGCTCCTTTTGTCTGTTTAGGTATCACGATTTTCACAGAAGTTCCTTCTCCTTCTCTGCTTACGATCTCCATGCTGCCTTCCTCTTTATAAAGCAGCTTGATCCTGTCATATACATTATGCACCCCATAGCCCGGGGACTGATATCCAAGAATTTTGTCTGCCTGTTCCTTTGACATTCCATTTCCATTGTCTGTCACACCGAACACAAGCTTTGTTCCATCCTCCTGAATGGTAATAGAAAGCTGCCTCTCTGACCGCTGCGACAGATCAAGTCCATGGTCAATCGCATTCTCCACCAGCGGCTGAAGGATCAGCTTCGGAATCTCATAATGGAACAAAGAAGCGTCGATCTCCTCCGTAACCCGGAAGTTATGGTCATGCATGATCAACTGGATCCGCAGGTAAGCGCGGATATTGTTCACCTCATTCTCCACCGTTGTCATAGTCTCCCCCCGGTTTAAGCTGGTCCTGTAATAGGTAGAAAGATCCAGGGTCACCCTGCTGATCTCATCCTCCCCGGCTTCGATCGCCTTCCAGTTAATGATGGAAAGAGAATTATACAGGAAATGGGGATTGATCTGTGCCTGCAGTGCCCGCATCTCCGTATGCTGCAGCTCGATCTTCGCCTCATACACCTCTGATATCAGCTTGTCCAGCTCATCCATCATCCTGCTGAATGAGCGGATCAATGTTCCCACCTCATCCTTGGATTCACTGTGTACCGTCACCTTACGAAACCCCAGCTGTACCTGGTTCATATTCTCTGTCAGCCGTTCCAGACAGGACACCAGACGTTTAGAAAAGAAGTAGCTCAAAACTGCCAGAAGAATGATACAGATCCCGATGATAGGAATATTACGCATCACCAGCTGATAGGTCGATCTTGTGATCACCTTTTCAGGACGGTACAGACAGAATGTCCAGTCTGTATTGGACATGGTCCTTTCCGAGCATACATAATGATCTCTCAGATATTCCAGAGAGTCGCCCTTTTTGGGACGGTATTCCTGTTCCATGGAATGATCGGAGTAGACCACCTTTCCCTCCGCATCCAGTACGATCCCGCCCGTATTATCCTTAAGCAGATTGCGAAATGGCTCCAGAACCTTCTGATAGTCCAGACGCATCTCAAGGACCGCTGAGATATCCTGATCTCCATAAAACTTACGTGCGGCAACGATCTCTTTCTCTGCCCCTCTTTTGACAAACCATTCCAAAAGATTTCCGTCTGTCATATGAGAATACCACGCCTCGTCCTGTATCTCACTCAAGGGAACCAGAGTCGTGCCATGGGCCACCTTAATATTATCCGAATATACCGTGATCCCCTTGATCTCCTGATGATACACCAGCGGCATTTCCAGAATCGGGTCCACCACATCCGTATAATGGACATAGTTCTCATAATCCCCGCCCTCTTTCTGGTTCAGAACATTTCTAAGATCCTTAGAATAAGACAGATAATCGATCAGGTTTTCATAGATCTGTACCTGGTTTTCAATACTCTCCACCGCCTGGCTCACCGATTTATCCATACTGTCCGTTTCTTTGGATTTCAGCTGCCGGATCATGCCTGTCTGCATATAGGCAACAATGATGGCAACCGGGATGATTCCCGCCGCGATCGTAAGCAGCATGATCTTCTTCCTGTACTTTAAATCTTTATATTTCTGTAGCAACTTCCTGATCATTCATATCTCCCCGTCTGCATGACTCCGGCGAATTCCCAAAGAACTCGCGGAAGCTCCTGCAAAAATAAGATGTATTGGAAAATCCTACCGCCTTTGCGATCTGTGTGATCTTCATGTTTGTATCCCCAAGCATTTCCTTTGCCTTATTCATCCGCACCTCACGGATAAAACGGTTCAGATTCATCCCGGTCTCTTCCTTGAACACGGCACTAAGGTATCCCGCAGACAGATACACCTGCTCTGCCAGCATCTCCACACTCAGGTTCTGATCATAGTTATGGCAGATATAATTCTTGACCTGGGCAACCTCCCTGCGGAAACCTCCGTTGTTCTCCTGCTGCACCTTTTCCAGATCCCGGATACACTTCTCTGTGATCCTCAGCACTTCCCGGATAGTCCTGCACCGATAAAGCCGGTCCACTGTCCTGGAAAGCTCCTTTTCCCCCACAGAAGGCATCGCCTGAAAGATCTCCTTCACGATCCCGGAAAATACAAACTTCACATACATCTCAGAAAACTGCTTTTCCATGCAGTAGCGCTGTTTTAACAGGAGGAAGTCCTGCCACAGCCGTGTCATATCCTTATATTTGATGTCCGCCGAAATGCTCTCCAGCACCTCCGCATCCCGGACAGCCTCCAGGCTTACCTCCTCCGGCTTATGCCCGACGACAAAAACATGCTGCTTGGGCTGGTAAAACTGTTCCTCCAGTAATTGCTCCATCTTCTGCAGCTGCCCGGGCATCTCCCGGATGCCCCCGATCTGCTCACTGACTACAAAATAGCATTCCGCATCATAGTGCTGGTGGAAAAGCTGGTACATCTGATCCGCAAGATGCTCATATTTTGCATACTTCTCAGAGAATAAAAAGAGTGACTCATTTGAATTTAGATTCAGGTAGAAGAAGTTCCTTCCGATCTTCTCCTTCAATGCAAAAGAAATCGGTTCCTCCTCGGATTCAAAAAAATTATCAGAGCTGCCTGCCAGGATCATTCTTGTATATCCGTCAAACTCCCCGGATGCGATCTCTTCAAGCTTACGCACTTCATCCTCATTCCCCGTATAAAGATAATTCAGCAGAAAATACTTCTTTAGATTTTCTTCTTCCTTAAGACGCCGCTGCTCCTGCTCGGAACGCATACGGATCTTTTCCGTCACCCGGGTGAATGTCTTATGGAATTCTTCGGGATCGACCGGCTTTAACACATAATCCACCACACCATAGCGCATAGCATCTCTTGCATAGGTAAAATCATTATAACCGCTGAAGATCACGATCTCCATCTCAGGGGCAAGCTCCCGCGCCTTCTCTGCCAGTTCCAGCCCGTTCATATAAGGCATCTTAATATCTGAAAACAGAAGATCAACCTTCCTGGATGTCAAAATCCCCATCGCTGCCTTCCCGTTCTCTGCCTCCAGAATCTCTAACTCCTCATTTTCCCGTTTCAAAAGAAATTTAATTCCGCTGCGTTCCAATTTTTCATCATCCACTATCAATATCGTAATCATTTTCATGTCCCTTTTATGTATTTGAAAACAGCAGTGCCCGCCTGCCTCTACGACAGAAGGATACTGCTGCTTCTATGTTTACGAGTCTTTTTTATTATAAATCATCTGTCCGGACATTACAAGCTTTCTACCCTTTGACCGCACCGGCCACAACACCTTCTATAATATACTTCTGACATGCAAGATAGAAAATAATGATCGGCACGATAGCCAGTACCAGAGTTCCCATCATCGCCCCCATATCTACAGAGCCATATCCCCCTTTCAGGTACTGCACCGCGATCGGGATAGTCTTATACTTTTTAGTATCCAGGACAAGCGACGGCAGAAGATAGTCATTCCATACCCACATCGCCTGCAGGATCGTGACCGTCACACAGGTCGGTTTCGTGATAGGCATGACGATCTTAAAAAATGTCTGCAGAGGTGTACAGCCATCGATCATTGCCGCCTCTTCGATCTCCAGCGGGATCGATTTCATAAATCCTGTGAACATAAAGACCGCAAGCCCCGCTCCGAATCCCAGATAGATAATGATGATCCCCCAGGGATTTCCAAGGTGCAGCATATTTGCAACCTTTGATAATGTATACATCTCCATCTGGAATGGTACGATCATCGCAAAGAGGCAGAGCAGGTAAAGACCACTGGTAAACTTTGTATGTACCCTGCTGATATACCATGCACACATGGAACAGCACAGAATGATGGCTGCCACTGAGCCCACGGTAATAAATAAACTCCAGCCAAATGCAGAGACCAGCCCCGTCTTTTCGATCCCCCGGATGTAGTTTTCCAGACCAACAAACATGTTGTCCGCAGGCAGCTTAAATGGGAACTTACTGATATATACCTTTTTCTTAAAAGAATTCAGAAATACAAGAAGAATAGGGTATAAATACAGTACGCTGAGGATGGTAAAGAAGACAGTCCAGATCCATCCATGCTTTATCTTTTTCGTCTTCATTACTGCTGCACCTCCTTTGATCTGGTCAATCTATTCTGAACCACTGCGATCACTCCTACAATGATAAAGAATATGACGGCCTTCGCCTGTCCCACGCCCTCATATCCGGCTCTGCCATAAAACGTATTAAAGATGTTGAGTGCCAGCAGCTCGGACATCTTGGACGGTGCTCCGTTAGTCAGTGCCAGGTTCTGGTCAAAAAGCTTGAATCCATTTGTCAGCGTCAGGAAGGTACAGATCGTAATAGACGGCATGACCATCGGTATGATCACACTCTTTAATACCTGCCTGGAGCTTGCACCGTCGATCTTCGCCGCTTCGATCAATTCTCCCGGAATATTCTGAATACCGGAAATGTAGATGATCATCATATAACCGACCTGCTGCCAGCACATCAGTATGACCAGTCCCCAAAATCCGTAGACAGAGGAATATGTCAGTGTTCTTTCCATTTTTGCCAGGATTCCGTTCAGCAAAAGCTGCCATACATATCCCAGTACGATTCCTCCGATCAGGTTTGGCATAAAAAATACGGTACGGAAGATATTTGTTCCCTTTATTCCCTTTGTCAGCAGCATTGCTACCGCAAAAGCAAGTACATTGATCAGCAGTACAGATACGATCGTGAACAATGCCGTATACCACATTGCATGCAGAAAGGCCGGGTCATCCAATATCTTCAAATAATTTTCCAGGCCGACAAATTTCCCGTCCGTCACTGTCGTAAACTTACAAAAGGATAAATATATTCCCAGCAGAAACGGAACTATAAATCCGATCGTAAATGCAATCAGCGTAGGCAGTACAAATATCGGAAAATGTTTTTTTATCGCTTTTTCCATCTTCTCACTCCTCACGTTTGGCACTGTTTTCCTTTAACAAAAGCTCCGTCAAACCTGCCGGAGCTTTTGCTGTGTCCTATCTATCTCTCAGTTGTTGTATGGATCCGTCCTACTCGTTTGCAGCCTTGTATTCCTTAGCCCATCCATCAACGAATGCAGTCTCAACCGCATCCCATTTGCCTGTTCCCTGTGCATATTCCAGGAGTGCACTTCCGACACCGTTCTTCCAGTTTTCGGAAGGCATGGTTGTGAAGTTCCAGCTCACTGGTGTCTTGCCGGCTTTTGTATACTCGTCATTTGCTTTTACAAGCGGGTTAGACGGCAGGTATTCATCAAATGTAGTAAATGGTGTTACGAATCCCATTTCATTTGCCAGAGCATCACGTCCTGTATCACTTTCTACTACCCACTTCATGAAGTCAAGTGTTGCCTGGATGTCTTCTTCAGATGCATTTTTATTTACACACCAGTAGTTTTCAGAACCAGTGCAGAGTCCCTGGTCTTCTTCACCTTCCACACCAATGTAGATTGGAAGCATTCCCAGATCTTCATCTGCAACTTCATTGTCTTTGATATCATTGTAAGCCCATGTTCCATTCTGGAAGAATACAGCCTCGCCAAGTGCGAATTCGGATGTTGCATCATCCCCTGTCTTGGAAGAGATCATATTTGGCTCGCAGGTTGCGTCTGCCAGGTATAAATCCCAGATTTCTTTATAGTTAGGCAGGTAGGTTCCCTTGATGGCATCTGTGGAGGTGATTCCCTCATCCTTGTACTCATAATAGATCGGCAGGTTTGCCAGATGAGTCTTGAATCTCCAGTCTGAAGAGGAATCCATACCGGCTGAGGTGAATGCTCCTGCTACCCCAAGGTCATCCTTGTGCGCCTGAATGCCGTCTGCTACCTTCTTAAGAGCTTCAAAATTATTCAGTTCATCAATAGATTTGATCTCTGCATCCGGCAGTTCAAAGTATTTGTTCAGCAAAGCCTTATTGTAAATAATACCGTATGTCTCGATTACATAAGCGATTCCTTTGACCTCATCGCCTTCCTTCAATACATAATCATCGCTCTGGACATCTTTGTATACGTCACTGTCTGCAAGATCATAGCAGTAGTCCTTCCAGGTTGCCAGGCCGACCGGACCATTCACCTGGAACAGTGTAGGCGCTTCTTCTTTTGCCATCTCGGACTTCAGCTGTGATTCATATGTACCGGACGCTGCTGTCTGTACATCTACCTGCACCCCGGTCTCATCCGTGTATTTCTTTGCCAGCTCCACCCACTGGTCTGCCTGCTCAGGTTTAAAATTCAAATAGTAAACCTTTCCGCTGCCGCCGCTCTTCTCATCCTTCTCAGCCTTCTTATCGTCCCCGCCGCCGGAACATCCAGCTAACATTCCCGCAACCATGGCTGCTGACAATAAAACCGCGATCAACCTTTTCTTCTTCATAAAAACTTCCTCCTTTTTGATCCCTGTTTGGTATCTGTTGTATTTATTATAAAAAAAGTTCCCTATTACTGATATGATAAAAATTCCAGAAATATATTCAATTTCCATGAAAATTTGAACATGCACCTTCCAGGCTTACCGTTTTATCAATACAAAAAAAGCCGGAGATCATATCAACTTTCAATTGAAATGATCTCCGGCTCTTTTAAGACTTCCTGCAAAGCTCCTCTATCAGGCGCGAAGCCTCACTTTTTGTGATCGTTTCGGGATCCCAGTAAAGATCTGCCCCCTGGTTTCTGATCAGTCTCTTTAAAAACTGAATTTGTTTCGGTGTTGCCGGCATCTCCTTTTTCAGCTTATAAACAAGAGGCTGAGGTTTGAAAAGCTTTGGCTCCTTTTCTTCAAAAAAATGTGCCAGCGTCTGGTACAGTTTGGCTGTCGCCAGTGCATCATGATAGGCCCTGTGGGCCGCCTGGTTTTCAATCTGATAATACTCGCAAAGACTGCCAAGACTCTTAGACTCCAGATCCTTATGTACCTTGCGGGCGATCTTGAGCGTATCGATCCCTGACTTTTCAAAGCTCTGCCCCTGCGAGAGTGCGCTGACCTTCACAAAACTATAATCGAAAATCACATTATGTCCGATGAGGATATCCTCTTCACAGAAATCCAGAAAATCACGCACCACATCCTCACTGCACCTGGAACACGCCACCATCTCATTCGTAATCCCGGTAAGATCCGTGATCACCGGGGAGATCGCCTCCCTGGGACGGGCAAATTCCATAAAACGCTCCTTTACTTTCCCATCCCGCACTTTCAGCGCCCCGATCTCTATGATCTCATTCTGCACAGGGTTCAATCCCGTTGTCTCGATGTCAAAGGCAATATATGATCTTAACATATGTCTCCTTCCTTTAATAAACGGAGAACATCGAAAAGAGTATCGAATCGATGCCATACCATTCCTAAGATCTCTTCATCCGGTTCTACCAGATCCGGTATGATGACGGAACGCATCCCGGCAGCACAGGCCGACCTGATCCCTGACGGTGCATCTTCAAGCGCCAGCGCATGCTCCGGGTCTGTCCCGATCTCCTGGCATGCTCTCTGGTATATCTCGGGATTCGGCTTCCCTGCAGTGACCATATCCCCGTAAACTGCTCCGTCAAAATATGGGAGCAGCCCCTGTTCCTTCATCAGCGCCTCTGCATGCTGACGGCGTGAGGAGGTAGCCAGCGCGATCCTGTATCCATTCTCCTTCGCAAATTTCAGAAGCTCTTCCACTCCCGGTTTCTTCTCCAGCCCCTCCTCGCGGATGATCTGATGATACCGCTCTCTAGTAAGCTCATTAAACCGATCCATTGGGAAATCCGGACTTACATTCTCCCTAAAATAGGCTTCCCTTCTCGTTACATTAAATCCGATCGTGTGATAGATATGTTCTCCAAAATGTTCATAACCCAAGATCTTACCCGCGTGATCCCAGGATCTCTGAACGACTCTCTCTGAATTGAAAATGAGCCCGTCCATGTCAAAGACAAGCCCATAAATCGGCGGTTGAAACTGATTTCTCAAAATATCCCTCTTCCTGCATCCTCATTATTCATGTCTGATCCTACTGCTCTCTGAATACGATCTCTCCGGTCTCGGCATTCATGCTCTCGACAATCGCCAATGATTCCAGCTGCAGACCCAGGTTACGGATGATACGTCCGCCTGACTGAAATCCCTTTTCCACTGCAATACCGATTCCTTCCACAACTGCCCCCGCAGACTGCACGATCTGGATCAGGCCCTGCAGCGCACATCCATTCGCCAGGAAATCGTCAATGATCAGAACATGATCCTCCGGTGACAAAAACTTCTGCGCTACGATCACATTATTCTTACACTTATGGGTAAAGGACTCCACTTCGGCAACATACATCTCTCCCTCGAGATTAATGCTCTTTGACTTCTTGGCAAATACTACCGGAACCTTAAAATGCTGTGCCACAACACATGCGATCCCAATACCGGAAGCCTCGATCGTCAGAATCTTATTGATCGGCTTGCCTGCAAAACGTTTCTTGAATTCTTTCCCCATCTCATCAAACAGATTGATATCCATCTGGTGGTTCAGAAAACTGTCTACCTTGAGCACATTGCCTTCCTTTACGATCCCATCCTTCAAAATTCTTTCTTCTAACACATTCATCTCTGGACTCCTCCTTTTCTTAAGCATATCCCCAATTTACTTCATCCCTTTGATCGCTTCTGCCGGCATATTCGCCTCAACGATCTCTTTCAGCCCCTGTTGGTCGAATACCTCCCTGGGCATGACCAGCGCAAACTGCTTCTCGTAATAAAATCCTACCGCCCTTTTGGTGATACGGACCTTAATGATCTGATTCCATGTAAAAAACTTCTTATTCTTGTTCTGGTTAACAGAAATCCCTCTGTCTGATACCCCATATGAGACCGGGTCCCTGTAGATCGCATTGTTCTTCATCTGCCTGGCCGCATCGTTCCTGAGCTGGAACGGTGTTGAAAATGCCATTGCGACCCCGATAAAGATCAGTGCGCCCAGCCAGTTTAAGCTGATCTTACCATTGGAATACATCACAGCACCGACTACGATAAATGCGATGGAAAACACAATAGAAAATACACCGGTCAGCCCTGAATAAGAGTGATGCAGCATAAAGTCAAAAAGTGCCTCCTTTGTCATCTGTACCTTAAACTTCTTGTCTCGATTCCCCATTGTACAATAACCTCTCTTTTTATTTTCCCTGTTCTTCCTTCGAATGGAATATCTCAAAAACCCTGCGCAGCAAAAATGAATTCAGCCATGCGACCAGTGAGACTCCCACTATGATCCACAAGCCCAGCCCGGCCATCAGCGTCATCGTATTGAGCAGCGTCAAAAGTACAGGACCTGCTGTGATGACAAGCATCAGAAGAGTAAAAGGCAGCTTAGCCACTGATAGAAGCAGCGCATTCTTGAACGTATTCCTGACCGTATTCTCATAGCGAGCCGTCAACGGGAATACATAGATGACCACACACAGCCACACCACGCCGAAAATGATAAAAACACTCTGAAACACCGTCCGCATCGTGGATGACATTCCGGCGGCCACCCTGGAATCAATTCCGATCACGATCCCAACGGCAGCCAGGATCAGCCATATGATCGTACTCTTTTTAAAATTCTCCCTGAAAGCATTGAGAAATCCCTTCACGATATAGCCCTCTTCGTTTCTTACGATCTTGAGCATGACTGTATATAGTGCAGTCGTTGATGCCCCGATGGTAAAAAGCGGGATCGAGCATACCACCCAAAGGATATTCAGCAGTATAAAATCACAAAGCCTGCCCAATGCACGCATTACTACGTTATCTGTCCAGTTCATGGTACTCCTCTTTTCTTTATACAGCTTTAGTATCATGCAGATACTGTCGAAAAATGCCTCTTTCGAGACATAACGTAATTATACTTTAAAAGCCCCAAGGACACAACATGCATTTTAAGAAATTTTCATGAATATGATTGGAAAAAAGAACGACAGCATGATTCGTTTAAATCATGCTGCCCTTATGATTTTATTGGATTCGCTCAAAATCTGAAGCAGGATGCTTACAGATTGGACATATGAAGTCTGACGGAAGCTCTTCGCCTTCATACACATAACCGCAGATCTTACAGATCCAGCCCTTTTTCTTCACTGGCTGTGGTGCCGGCTTAATATTTTTGTGATAGTAGCTGTAGGTTACGGACTCGGCATCGGACAGTACATCCCCGCCCACAACATCAGCAAGGAACATCGTATGGCTGCCCAGATCAGTTGTTGAGATCACCCTCCCGGAAATATATCCGTTTACCATCTCATTTAGATAGGCAACGCCATTCTCTGAACGTGAAAAAGAAACACCGGACATCTTATCCACATCCCTGCCGCTCTGGAATCCAAAATGTTTGAAAAGTTCAAAGTCGGCATCCGTATCTATCATGGAGACATTGAATTCTTTTGTCTTCATAATCATATCATGTGTGTAATTCTGCTTGTTTACAACAATAATGATGCGGTTCGGCTCGGCAGTTACCTGCATTGCTGTGTTGATGATGCATCCGTTGTCCTTCCCTCCATCTTTTGCTGTCAGAACAAATAAGCCATATGTCAGCTTAAACATTACTGCATTATTCATATCCTGTTCCTCCTCTGTTTATGATTATTCTTTTCAAAAAGTGTGAAAGCGGATATTCTTAATCCGCTTCCCTGCTTCCTTGATAAGGTTAAGTCAAGTATACCATAGACGATTCAAAAAAACAGCCGGAATATTCCGACTATTTTCGCAGGTGAGAGAACTGTACATAAAAGATATTGACACTGCCGTACCGGGCGTACCCGCATAAAATAAAACAAAAAAATCGGGAAGCCTCATTAACCAAGGCTTCCCGACCAAAAAAATAAAGCGGGTGATGGGAATCGAACCCACGTATCCAGCTTGGAAGGCTGGTGTTCTACCATTGAACTACACCCGCGTCATCTCTGACACGAGTGATATCATACCATAACTTTTTTCAAAATGCAATACCTAAATCTAAATTTTTTTATTTTTTTCTTGCCAGTCAGAATAAATTGTTCTATATTATATAAAACAACTACCCTATGGAGAAAGGAGTGCGAAAGATGAATCTTAATCAGATTGCCATGCTCCAGAAGTTTAAGAGCAGCATCGAACAATTCCGCAATAATCATCCGAAATTCCCCTTATTTGTAAACGCGGTCGCACAGGATGCACTGATGGAAGGCACAGTCATTGAAATAACGGTAACCTCACCCGAGGGAAAGCATTATTGTTCTAATATCAAATTAAAAGCCGATGACATAGAGCTTATGAAGATGATCCAGCAGATGAATCCATAAACATCAACGAAAGATTCCTTCTGCTGAAACAAGGAAGTCCCTGCCCAACAGCTATGTCTCTTACGCTTAGAAATGGGGGGGACTTCCTGAATCAGGTTAAATTTTGCGGCATACGCCGAACTTTCTCAGGAATACTTCCTTCGGCAGCGGTTCCGAGAAGAAATACCCCTGCCCTACATTGCAGTGGAACTCTTTCAGTATGGACAGCTGTTCTTCATTTTCGATCCCCTCTGCAGTGGAAATCACGCGATTCAGCCTCCTGCACATATCTATCGAATTTTCGACTACGATCCTGGCTTTCGGATTTACTGCCAGGTCATCCACCAGACTCTTATCCAGCTTTAACTCTACAAAATTCATATTGATCAGAATTGCCAGATTGGAATACTGATATCCGTAATCATCCAGCGATACCACAAAATCATATTTTTCAAAATCATCCATCAGGCTTCTCAGTGCCCGGGGCTCCATCTGGCTGATACTCTCTGTCACCTCGATGATCAGAAGCCTGGAAGGCACTTTATATCGGTCCCGGATCTTGGCAAGCCTTTTGACGACCTGGCTGCCCATCAGGCTGACCCTGGAGAAATTCACCGATATCGGAACCGGTGTGCCGCCCTCTTCGATCCACCTGTGCAGCATACTGCATACTTCCTCAAAGGCATAGCAATCCAAATATTGGATCACGCCTTCTGTCTCGTACAAAGAAATAAATCTGTCAGGAAGGAGCATCTCGCCCTCCTCGCCGCGGCGCCGCATCAATGCCTCTGCACCGACCATCTCGCCCGTCTCCAGATGAATCTTAGGCTGCAGAAAAATCTCAAAACTACCGGCTTCGATCTCACGTACCAGCTTTCTTGCCAGGGCTTTGTGCTGCTGTCTCCTGCCGTCTGCCACAGAGCCATAGTAAACCTGCTTTTCGACATACATCATACTGTCACTGTAGCCGATCTGCGCCTCTACATTTACCCTGCCTTCTCCGAAGTTCACCCCCATAGAAAAGTCGCAGATACATTCCTCTTCTGCATACTTCCTCAGCTCATCCAGCCTCTGCTCAAACTCTTCCTTAGTTCCGTTCACAAAGAGAGCTATGAATTCATCTCCGCCGATCCGATATGCATATTCCGGAAACGCACGGCTGATCCCCTGCGCCACACTCTGTATCATCTCATCCCCATAGGAATGTCCATAATGATCATTAGCATACTTCAGACCGTTGATATCGATAAATACGACTCCCAGGGACTGAAGCTTATCCCTTTTGAGTTCTTCCACCTTTTCCAGATAGTAATTCCTGTTTCCAAGCCCGGTCAGCACATCCCGATGGCTCAGCTCCTCCAGCCTGTTGAACATCCGGCGTTTATAAAGATCATTGCTCACAAAAAACGCGACGGATTGAAGAAGCTTTATATGTTCTATCCCACGGGAGGGATTATTCACACCGATAAATCCTGAGAGTTTACGTTTCGTTTGACCTGTCTTAGATTCCCCCTCCCAAATAGGTGCTGCCATGTGGCTTTTTACTCCAAATCTGCGCAGAAGATCAGGAAACACCCCCGGCTTTCCTTCGTTCTCAGGAAGCACGTAGTATGCCTCTGCATCTGCAAAGTCTCTCTTCCATTTCACCACCAGCTCTGCCGGCAGATCCTGCAGCTTAGGCAGGTCCGACTCAAGCCCCTCTCTGTGCCACTCATAGGTATTGGATATGGTATCTGCCGATTGATCATACTCGAATATAAAGGATCTGTCTGCCTGATAAAAAGTACCGATGATCTCAAGCAGGCTATGGATCGCCATATCCATGTCCTCATTCTCCGAAAGTGTATGGATACACTGCACCAGTGTCTCCTCAATCGTAAGCTGTCGTTCCAGATTCTGGTTCTGGATCTCACTTTCTGTGATATCCACACATATCTCGATCCGGTAATCCCGCCCATCGATCTCGATCAGTTTATCCTTCAGGCTGAAATATGTTTTCAGTTTTTCATTATAATGCTTCCATGCATAAGACCGGTCCTTTGTAAGGCAGTCGTTGGTACAGAAGGGACACGGGGAATCCAGTCCCTGAAACAGGTCATAACACAGACGTCCTGCATACTCCTCATCCGGACCTATCTCTAATGTCTCCCTCATCGCCTGATTCAGATAGACTACCTCATAAGTCTTCGGATCAGAAATATAGACCATATTCTCACTTTCATCCACGATAAGGGGATAAATTTTCTCTTTCTCGACCATACAATCCACCTAACTTGTCTTTCTATGTGTGCAAGACGGACTCTATCCGTCTCTTATATCCTCTGCTGCAAATGCTCATATTGTTTTTATTATACAATACTTCTGAATCTTTTGATATACTGAGTTTTACGTGATTTAAACAGCCGCCAGTTCATCTGTTAGTTCAGCTGCTCTCATTGCATTAGCTTCTTTAAACTTTCCGGCCTTCCCCCTGGCAGAGTGCCCCTGCACAAATCCATACTTTGACTTATCCGCCCAAAAGTACTATAATTCCATCATACAGTATAAAAAGGGAGTAATAGAAGATGAGCAAAAGAATCGATAAGAAAAAACTGAAAAGACAAAGTGAAGCAGCAGTAAACAGTGCAGCAGCCCAGGCCGTACCGGTTAAGGACCCTGTTAAAGAGGGCTGTGGAGAGGTAGATTTCTTTATCCAATATCATGATCAGGAATATCTGGAAAAGGAGATCCTGGAGACGATCAAAGAAAAATGTAAAGCCGAAGGCAACGAAATAAGCGGTTCTGAAAAATTGTCCGTTTATCTGAAACCAGAAGATAAAAAGGCATATTACACCTATGCCGGGATCAGCGGATATATAGAGCTTTAAAAATAAATACACTTTATTTTGCATGAATAAAAACCCCCGCAGGATACGCTTAAAACAGGCTGTATCTTACGGGGATTTTGATCTATATTCGCTTATTCTTTTCCGTCAAAGCAATAGGTGCAGAGCTTACATGCCGGAAGTCCGATGGATTCGATCATATCGTCCAGCCGGTGATAACGCAGTGTCGTGAAATTCTGGCGTCTGCGCACTTCTTCCACCATCTCCTCATAACGTTTGGAGGTCGGATCTGCATATTCTGCCAGGATCTCCGGTGTCACCTCCTCCTCGCGTTCTGCAATGATCCTTCTGGTGATCAGGTCCAATTCAGACTTAGAACGTGAGAAATTCAGGTACTTACAGCCAAAGAGCAGCGGCGGACATGCCGGACGGACATGTACCTCTTTTGCTCCGCTCTGATAGAGGAACTCTGTCGTCTCTCTTAACTGTGTCCCTCTTACGATAGAATCATCGATCAGAAGCAGCTTCTTATCCTCGATCAATGCCTGTACAGGTATCAGCTTCATCTTCGCGATCAGGTTTCTCTGGCTCTGGTTCGTTGGCATGAAGGAGCGCGGCCAGGTTGGTGTATACTTAATGAATGGTCTTGCATATGGGATTCCTGATTCATTGGCATAACCGATCGCATGGGCGATTCCTGAATCCGGTACTCCGGCTACTACATCAGGTGTCACGGAGTCGCCATCTCTTTTCGCCAGCATGCTTCCGCATTTGTAGCGCATCTCCTCTACATTCACGCCTTCGTATGAAGAGGTCGGATATCCATAATATACCCATAGGAAAGAACAGATCTTCATCTCCTCCCCCGCAGGGCTGACAGTCTCTACACTGTCCGGTGTGATAAAGACGATCTCTGCCGGGCCCAGCTCCTTATAATCACTGTATCCCAGATTGATATATGCAAAATTCTCGAAGGAAACGCAGAAAGCATCCTCTTTCTTTCCGATCACCAGCGGCGTGCGTCCGAAGCGGTCTCTGGCAGCATACAGACCTTCCGGTGTCATCAGAAGTATGGTCATGGAACCGTCCACAAGCTTCTGTACATAACGGATCCCATCTACGATCGTATCCGCTTTACAGATCAGGGATGCGATCAGCTCTGTCGCATTGATCTGGCCTCCGCTCATCTCCTGAAAATGAGTATGTCCGTTTTCATATACCTTCTCCAACAGTTCGTCCATGTTATTGATCTTTCCGACTGTCGTGATCGCAAAGCTTCCCAGATGTGACTGGATCAGTAACGGCTGAGGCTCATAATCAGAAATACATCCGATCCCAAGATTTCCCTTTAACTCTTCCACGTCTTTGTCAAACTTGGTACGGAACGGGGAGTTCTCAATATTGTGAATTGCTCTTTGAAATCCGTCTTCTCCAAATGTTGCCATTCCACCTCTTCTCGTCCCAAGATGAGAATGGTAGTCTACCCCATAGAACAGCTCCAATGTACAGTTTGTCTTTGAAGCCACACCAAAAAAACCACCCATTTTAAATTCTCCTTCTCACAATTAATTTTCATCGGTACACTGCAGGCCTTGCTGCCCGCGTCAGCATACAGTTTAACATATTCTTCTTTAAAACGTAAAGTAACAGACTGTCAGATTTCCAAAAATTTATCCCGGAGTTTTTGTTTATTATCTACAGAAAGACCAAGTTTTCGCTCTAAATAGATATCCATGGAACCGTATTCCCGATCGATCACATCCAGTGCTTTTTCCAGATAGTCCTGCTCTGCCCCCGCGATCGCTTTCGCAGCTTTCACGGCTTCATCAGAGTATCCCTGGCTTCTGATATACTGTTCAAATCCGGCAATATTTTTCTGATAGTAATGGTTCGTCAGGACATAATCTTCCACGATGGTTTTCCTGTCCACCCCCAGGGCGGCTAAAACCAGGACCGATCCGAAGCCCGCACGGTCTTTCCCTGCCGTACAGTGCCACAGCACTGCTCCCTGTCCATGTTCCAAAAGGATCTGGAAGAACCGGGAATATCCCTGCTGGGAGTGCGGATTTGTCGCGATATCCACATACATATCTTCCATCGCACCATTGGTAATGAACTCCATCACCTTTTCGATGGGAAACGCTCCGCCCGCCGCTGCCGCCGCCATCCCCTCATTCGCCTTGGAGGACTCATCCAGAATCCCGATATGATGGTTCGTCACCCCTTCCATGACCGGGTCCGGCTGTG
This sequence comes from Faecalicatena sp., assembly GCF_058819085.1. Classification (NCBI taxonomy): domain Bacteria; kingdom Bacillati; phylum Bacillota; class Clostridia; order Lachnospirales; family Lachnospiraceae; genus Faecalicatena; species Faecalicatena sp. The sequence continues at coordinate 89,489 of NZ_JBZUUL010000038.1, read as the reverse complement.
CATCCCGTTCAAAGCTTGTCCTGAAATCTACCACTTCACTGAGCTGATAAACCTCTCTTAAGCGTCTTAAATCTTCTGTGTCCGCATCAGCAAGCTTGCCGGTACGCAGCAGCAGGTTCTCCTTGATCTTCCTCCCATCTGCTCCGATATATCCTCCGAGCTGCCTTGCATTTCCAACTCCTGTAAGACCGATTGATCTGAAATCCATGTCTGTCTCTCCTATTTTCTTTTGTTCATATTCTATACTGTGCGTTATGAAGCAGAAACTTCCCGTGTAAGGTATCTCTGCCGCATGGACCACACTGCGGTATCCGCCTTTCTTATTATAGTTCGTTTCATGTCCTGATACAAGCGCCTTATTTTTTCTAATGCTGTCTTCCTTTTCCAATACTGCTTGTCTTTCCCAGTACATATCCTCTGACAGGTCTGTTCGTTCCTTCAAAATCCTCCCGGCTTTTACCTTAACGCTCTTTTTCCCCTTTCAGTGTAAAATGATTTTTCCGATAGATCAAAAGGCCGTCCTTCTGCATCTTAGAGAGCTCGGCAGAAAGTGCGCTGCGCTCTACAGAAAGATAGTCCGCCATCTGCTGCCGGTTAAACGGGATCTCGAAGCTTTCCTTCCCCTGGCGTACCGCCTCCTGGGACAAATAAGAAAGCAGCCGTTCCCGGATCGTTTTCGGTGTAATATGATTGATCTTCTGCGTCAGATGCAGATTTTTTGATGCCATGATGACGACCAGATTGTGGATCAGCCTCTGGTGATGGCTGCATGACGAGCTGCATGTGCTCATTACCTTCCATACATCAAGGAATAAGACCTCCGAGGCTTTGACTGCAATCACATCAGCAAGCAGAGGCTCCCCTGAAATACAGGCATAGGTCTCGGCGAATACCTCACCCGGAGCGATATGTCCGATGATATTCTGGTTTCCCCAGGCATCGTTCCTTACAATGTTAATGCCGCCTGACAGCAGCAGGCCCATCCTCTGTATTTTCTCCCCTGTATGATAGATCATGGCCTCTTTGGGAAACGTTTTCTTTTGTGCACCGAGGCATTTCAGCATTTCTTCTGTCTCCCTGGCCGAGCATCCTTCAAATAACTCTGTTTCAGAAATAAACTGTGCGTCCATTTTTTCACCTTTTTCCAAATTCGTTGTTAAAACAACACTATTTTTTTCTAAAGTATAGTACAATACGGTTACACAATCAAGGACGTTCATTCAAAGGAGGATTTTAAAATGATAAGAAGGATTATAGAGATCAATGAGGAAAAATGTAATGGCTGCGGGTTATGTGCCGACGCCTGCCATGAAGGAGCGATCGGAATGATAGACGGAAAAGCAAGGCTGCTAAGAGACGATTACTGCGACGGCCTTGGGGACTGTCTCCCTGCCTGTCCTGCGGATGCAATCCGCTTTGTAGAACGTGAGGCTGCCGCATATGACGAGGAAGCCGTGAAAAAGCACCAGGCAAAAAAGGCTGTGGAGCCGCCTGCCTGCGGCTGCCCGGGAACTTTTGCACGTGAGTTAAAGCACAAGGCGGATGCAGAGGTAAGGGAGCCCGAGGGCTACTGTAAGGCTGCCGCCGCACCTCACAAAGATGTGGAATCTCAGCTTTGCCAGTGGCCCGTGCAGATCAAGCTTGCTCCCGTCACAGCGCCATATTTTGAGGATGCGAAGCTTTTGATTGCGGCAGACTGCACTGCATATGCTTACGCAGGCTTTCATCAGGATTTCATGCGCGGCAGGATCACCTTGATAGGATGCCCCAAATTAGACAGCATTGATTACTCGGAAAAACTGACGGAGATCCTGAAGCAAAACGAGATTAAAAATGTAACCATCGCACGCATGGAGGTTCCCTGCTGCGGCGGGCTTGAGATGGCTGTAAAGAAAGCTCTTAAGGACAGCCGGAAGATGATCCCATGGCAGGTCGTCACCATTTCGACAGATGGAAGAATCCTGGAATAGTTACGAATCTTATACCGAAAAAACAACAGCCTTTGGATTGTTCCCAAAGGCTGTTGTTAAGATTAAATTTTCTCCGCCCAGTACTCCACTGCCTCTTTTAAAAACTGTGCGCATCCCGGGATCTCGCTGTCGTAATACTTTGTGAACCGCTCATCCGCCGTGTACATCTGTGCCACGCCCTGATGGGCCTTAACAGAATAGGTCTTCCAGGTCATAGTGAGCCACTCCTTATGAAGCCGGACTGCGCTTCTTCCCGCTTCCCCCTCCGGCTTTTCACCTGAGCGCACAGCTGTCTTTAGGAGATCATTGAGCTCCTGGGACAGTGCCTGGAAGCGCTGATACTCCTCTTTTGTCATATTCAGCATCTTCTGATTGGATGCATCCACTTCCTCATCTCCATATCTGCTTCTTATTTCCTGACCATAAGCCTCTTCGTTTTTCTGTACGGCATCCTTCTTGAATGCCTCAAATCTTTCCTGATCATTCATCGTGATCTCTCCTTTCATTGATGCAATCGTCTTTTTTACGGTAGTGATCATGCTGTGGATACGTGCCTGCTCCTTTTTAAGCTCTGCCAGATGTTCGTCCAGGGCACTCATCACGTCAAAGTCCTCACTGTATAGAATTTCCGCGATCTGATCCAGCTTAAATCCGCGTTCCCTGTAAAATAAAATCTGCTGCAGCATTTCCAGTTCCCGCTCCCCATAATAACGATATCCGCTCTCCTGCACAAAAGCCGGCTTAAGCAGCCCGATACTGTCATAATACCGCAGTGTACGTGCACTGATCCCTGCGATTTCTGATACTTCTCTGATACTATATTCCATATGCAATCCCTCCTGCCGTGATTTGACTATAGCAGTTGACGCTGCGTCAAAGTCAAGTGTTATTGTATACCCAAAGGGCATCCCGTGATACATGCCCTGCGGGCGGGTCCGCAGCAAACTGCGGATTAAGGGATGCCTTATGGGTATATTTTTTCCATTTATTACAACGACTTATTAGATTTTATCATACCCCTTTATATATCGCACTATGATGGAACATTTTTTTACAATATCCGGCAATCTTCGCGATAATTTTCTTTACTTACACCACCTTCCTCTACTATAATGATATCTGACAGGTTATGCTATTTCATAAATTTAAAAATAAATAGGAGGACAACGTATGTCACAGAGAACAGACATTCACAAGGTACTAATCATTGGATCAGGTCCAATCATCATTGGTCAGGCATGTGAGTTCGACTACTCCGGAACTCAGGCTTGTAAAGCATTAAGAAAATTAGGTTATGAGATTGTTTTGGTGAACTCCAATCCGGCGACGATCATGACAGACCCGGAGACAGCCGATGTAACTTACATCGAACCGCTGAACGTAGAGAGGCTGGAACAGATCATCGCAAAGGAACGTCCTGACGCGCTGCTCCCGAACCTCGGCGGCCAGTCCGGACTGAATTTATGTTCAGAGCTTGCCGCTGCAGGTGTCCTGGAGAAATACAATGTTCAGGTCATCGGTGTGCAGGTAGATGCCATCGAACGCGGTGAGGACCGTATTGAGTTTAAGAAGGCAATGAATGAGCTGGGGATCGAGATGGCCCGCAGTGAGGTTGCCTACACAGTTGAGGAAGCGCTTAAGATCGCGGATGAGCTGGGATATCCGGTCGTTCTGCGTCCGGCTTACACCATGGGCGGTGCAGGCGGCGGCCTCGTTTACAACAGAGATGAGTTAAAGACGGTCTGCGCACGCGGACTCCAGGCAAGCCTTGTAGGACAGGTACTGGTCGAGGAATCTATCCTTGGATGGGAAGAGCTGGAGCTGGAGGTTGTCCGTGACAAGGACGGCAACATGATCACTGTCTGCTTCATCGAGAATATTGACCCGCTGGGTGTACATACAGGAGATTCCTTCTGTTCTGCTCCGATGCTGACGATCTCCGAAGAGTGTCAGAAGCGTCTCCAGGAGCAGGCATATAAGATCGTAGAATCCGTACAGGTCATCGGTGGTACGAACGTGCAGTTCGCACATGACCCGGTCAGCGACCGTATCATCGTCATCGAGATCAACCCAAGAACCTCACGTTCCTCTGCCCTGGCATCCAAGGCAACAGGTTTCCCGATCGCCCTCGTATCTGCAATGCTGGCTACCGGCCTGACCTTAAAGGATATCCCATGCGGCAAATACGGAACCCTTGACAAATATGTGCCGGACGGAGACTATGTGGTAATCAAGTTTGCGCGCTGGGCATTTGAAAAGTTCAAAGGTGTAGAGGACAAGCTTGGTACTCAGATGCGCGCCGTAGGGGAAGTCATGAGTATCGGCAAGACTTATAAAGAAGCGTTCCAGAAGGCGATCCGCAGTCTTGAAACCGGACGCTACGGACTGGGATACGCAAAGGATTTTGCTTCTAAGACGAAGGAAGAACTGCTTCACCTTCTGATCACTCCATCCAGCGAGCGCCATTTCATCATGTATGAAGCGCTGCGCAAGGGTGCTTCCGTAGAAGAGATCCATGAGATCACCAAGGTAAAAGAATGGTTCATCACACAGATGAAGGAACTGGTTGAGGAAGAAGAAGCCCTTGCAAAGGAAAAAGGACATCTGCCTTCTGATGAGATGCTGACCGCTGCGAAAAAGGACGGTTTCTCAGATAAATACTTAAGTCAGATCCTGGAAGTTTCCGAAGATGATATCAGAAACCGCCGCATCGAGATCGGAGTGGAAGAGGCCTGGGAGGGCGTTCATGTAAGCGGCACAAAGGACAGTGCTTACTACTACTCCACCTATAATGCAGATGATAAGAATCCGGTCAATGAGGACAAGCCTAAGATCATGATCCTCGGCGGCGGCCCTAACCGTATCGGACAGGGTATCGAGTTCGACTACTGCTGCGTACACGCTTCTCTTGCACTGAAGAAGCTTGGTTTCGAGACGATCATTGTAAACTGTAACCCTGAGACAGTTTCCACAGATTATGATACTTCTGATAAACTGTACTTTGAACCGCTGACACTGGAAGATGTTTTAAGTATCTACAAAAAAGAAAAACCTGTCGGAGTGATCGCACAGTTCGGCGGGCAGACACCTCTGAACCTGGCTGCTGACCTGGAGAAAAATGGGGTGAAGATCCTCGGAACTGCTCCGTCTGTCATCGATCTTGCAGAAGACCGTGACCTGTTCCGTGCCATGATGGAAAAGCTGGAGATCCCGATGCCGGAATCCGGAATGGCCGTCGATGTAGATGAGGCGGTTGCAATTGCCAATAAGATCGGTTATCCGGTCATGGTACGCCCATCCTATGTATTAGGAGGACGCGGAATGGAAGTGGTATATGACGACGAAAGCATGGCAAACTACATGCAGGCTGCGGTAGGTGTGACTCCTGACCGCCCGATCCTGATCGACCGCTTCTTAAATCACGCAATGGAATGTGAAGCAGATGCCATCAGCGACGGAACCCATGCATTTGTTCCTGCTGTCATGGAGCATATTGAGCTTGCAGGCGTTCATTCCGGTGACTCTGCATGTATTATTCCATCCGTACATATTTCAGAGGAAAATGTAAAGACCATCAAGGAATATACAAGAAAGATCGCAGAGGAAATGCACGTCAAGGGTCTGATGAACATGCAGTATGCGATTGAAAACGGCAAGGTCTATGTGTTAGAGGCTAACCCGCGTGCATCCAGAACCGTGCCGCTCGTATCCAAGGTATGCAACATCCGTATGGTGCCGCTTGCGACCGATATCATCACTTCCGAACTGACAGGAAGACCGTCACCGGTGCCGTCACTCATGGAACAGAACATTCCGAATTACGGAGTGAAAGAAGCCGTATTCCCGTTCAACATGTTCCAGGAGGTAGACCCGGTACTCGGACCAGAGATGCGTTCCACAGGCGAAGTACTCGGACTTTCCGCATCCTATGGAGAAGCGTTCTACAAAGCACAGGAGGCAACTCAGACAAAGCTTCCGTTAGAGGGAACTGTACTGATCTCTGTCAGCCGCAAGGATAAGCCGGAGGTCGTCGAGATCGCAAAGAGCTTTGCAGAGGATGGTTTCAAGATCGTTGCAACAGGAACTACTTATGACCTGATCCGTGAAAATGGAATCGAGGCTGAAAAGGTGAAGAAGCTTTACGAAGGCAGACCAAACATCCTGGATCTGATCACAAACGGAAAGATCGACCTGATCGTCAATACCCCGGTCGGAAAAGACAGTGCACACGATGACAGCTACTTAAGAAAGGCTGCTATCAAAGCCAAGATCCCATATATGACAACCATGGCTGCTGCTAAGGCCACAGCTAAGGGAATCAAATATGTGAAAGAGCATGGAAACGGGGAAGTAAAATCCCTGCAGGAGCTGCACAGCGAAATTTCAGATAAATAAGACTTAAAAAGGAAAGGGCGGTACGTCAAATGTACTGCCCTTTCTTAAACTCTATTTTTGATAATATCAGTCTCTATAAAGCTATAATTTCCAAAGAAACTATAAGAATTCACTTTTAAGGAAGGATATGTCCCGCACTCAGATAAATCTGGTACCATTCCTCACGCGTCAGGTTGATCTCACTTGCCTGTGCAATTTCCTCCAGCCTGCTTAAGTTGGTCGTACCTGCAATCATCTGAACGTGTGCCGGATGTCTCAGAAGCCATGCCGCTGCGATCGTCGTCGGAGTCACATCATACCGCTCTGCCAAGTCCTCCATCTGCTGGTTCAGTTCCGGATACTTATCGCTTCCAATAAATACGCCTTCAAAAAATCCATACTGGAACGGTGACCATGCCTGAATCGTCATATCTTTAAGGCGGCAGTAATCGAGGATACTTCCGTCTCTGTCAACCGCACCGTCTGTAAGCATATTCACTTCCAGACCATTCGCGATCATATTAGAAAATGGAATACTAAGCTGCAGCTGATCTGTTACAATATCCTGCTTTACATACTTTTTCAGCAGTTCGATCTGCATCGGCTTATGATTAGACACTCCGAAATTCCGTACCTTTCCTGATGCATTGAGTAGATCAAACGCCTCCGCTACCTCCTCCGGCTCCACCAGGGCATCCGGTCTGTGAAGCACGAGAACATCCAGATAATCTGTATTCAGCCGTTTCAGACTGTTCTCCACGCATTTGATAATATGCTCTTTAGAAAAGTCGTACATCACACCCGGAACGATTCCACACTTGGACTGCAGGATGATATCCTCACGCCTGAACTCTGTTCTCTCGAACGCCTCTGCAAACAGGGATTCACACTTACCATTCCCATAAATGTCTGCATGTTCAAAAAAGTTCATTCCTAGCTCCATGCACTTATTTATATAATTCTCGAGCCCCTCTTCATCCAGGGTATTGATCCTCATACACCCTGCCGCGATAACCGGAACTTCCAGACTGCTGGTCCCCAATGTCATTCTTTTCATCTCTTGTATCCTCCTGCATATCATAGTAGACTTCATGGATCTGCGTTTCTACTATTATATGCTTTCCAAAATATATCCGTCAAGAGCTTTGTAAAAAGAGTATAGAACATCACAGAAATTCCTTTATGTCTTTCATAAATTCCTCTAAATCCTTCACCAGCTTTCTGGCGATTGTTTTTGCCTGCTCTGATGCCCCCCGGTTATCGTTGAGTGCCTCGCTGATCGATTTGATCCCCATATTGCAGCCGTCCATCATAAGCCTTGCGACCTGCCTGCTGTCTCCCTTTAACATCAGCTTCATCTCTGTTGTCATCCAGGAAAATGCGGCAGCCATCATCCCCGGTTCCTTATCCGATTCACCGGCCTGCTTAAGTAGCCTTGAAGTCTCCTCATCTAAGATCTGGTACTTCTCATGATAACGGTCTATGACCTTTTTCAGTTTTTCATCCTCTGTGATAAAATCCTGTACCTGTCCGATACTGTCTATCCCCATCTTACAGCCTTTACTGCATTCTTCTAATAATTTGATCGTCTGGTCATCCATGCCTGATACCTTCTTTCCCTTTTTCACTATAGTGTGGTTCGTTTTTGTAAAAATATTCCTATCTCCTGCTGGATCCCCGGAACAGATCCATAAAAAAAGCAGCATCATAATAATGCCCCTTCTATCCCGGATAAAAGAATGGCGTAAGAACATCTCTGATCTTACGCCATATCTGTTTCATAGACCGTATTCAATTTGGGGGATGCCTTGTAAACACCCCTATGGATTTTTATTTCAGCCTTATCCGAAACCTACTTTTTCAGCTGGTTAGGCTTAAAATTCTTATAGTAATCATCATGTACCATCTTAACTGTCTTATGCAGGAAAAGAAGTCCAATGATGTTAGGGATAACCATCATACTGTTGAAGCAGTCTGCCATATCCCATACGAGGCTTACCTTTGCTACAGATCCAAGGATCACGCATACACATACTAATACGGTGTATACCTTAACTGCTTTTGGTCCAAATAAGTATTTAATATTTGCCTCTCCAAAGAAGTACCATCCAATAATGGTAGAAAAGGCAAAGAAGAACATACATACTGCAATAAAGATGGACCCAAATTTACCAAATACTGCTGTAAATCCAGCCTGTGTCAGTGCGGTACCTGTCAATGATCCGTCAGGAGTTACCGAACGTGTTGTAATGATTACAAGTGCTGTTAATGTAAGGATTACAAATGTATCAATGAATACACCGATCATTGCTACAAATCCCTGCTCTGCCGGATGATTAACCTTAGCGATCGCATGTGCATGAGGTGTAGAACCCATACCAGCTTCGTTAGAGAACAGTCCACGTGCAACACCTTTCTGCATTGCTTTCTGGATCGTTGCTCCAAGAACACCACCGCCGATTGCCTGAGGTGCAAATGCACCTACAAAGATCTCCTTGAATGCCAGAGGAAGATTCTGGATATTTGCAATGATTACGATAAGTGATCCAATAATATAGAACAATGCCATGATCGGCACGATCTTCTCTGTAACGGAAGCGATACGTTTGATTCCGCCTGCGAAAATCAGGAATGCAAGGATCGCAATAATCACACCAACGATTACCGGATTAATTCCAAATGCACCATGGAATGCGTCACCGATGGAGTTGGACTGTACTGCATTCCCCATAAATCCTAATGCAAAAATGATCAAAACCGCGAACACACCTGCAAGTGCTTTACCAAATGCGTTGTCATGGAAAGCCGCTCTTATGTAGTATACAGGACCTCCTGTTACTGCACCGTCTTTACCGACTACTTTGTACTTCTGTGCCATCATGGCCTCGGCATAGATCGTTGCCATACCAAAGAAAGCACTTACCCACATCCAGAAAATTGCACCAGGTCCTCCAACTGCGATAGCTGTTGCTGCTCCTGCAAGGTTACCTGTTCCTACCTGTGCTGCGATTGCCGTTGCCAGTGCCTGGAAAGATGACATACCATCCTTGCCTGCTGCTCCCTGTTTCTTAAAGAGCCCTCCAAAAGTACGGTTCCAGCCTTCCTTGAAGCCTCTGATCTGTACGAATCCCGTACGAATTGAAAACCAGACGCCCGCTCCAACAAGTACAAAGATCAGCAGATAACTCGTCAGAAAATCATTCACCTTTAACACAATGTCGTTTAATAATTCCACTCGCTATTCCCCCTGTTCTCCGGATTATAGTCTCATTCTATAAACCCATAATTTTTTCCTATCACATAAAATAATAAAGCATTATTGCCCGGAATTCAAGATGGGGAATTGCACAGAAATTTCATAAAAATTTTATAATTTCCAAACGTGTTTTTTTCCGCTTTACCCCAGCAAACACGCCACTTTGGCAATTAATTAACAATCTGTCCGCCAAATCTACGATTTGTGCACTTTTACCATCTTATCTATAATCTCATCATATTTGTAATATGAAAGCCTCATTTTATTCCTCCAAAGTGCACAAAATCTCTCCTCGATCCCCTGATGTGAACCTGTACTTTTTAGCTGTTGTCTGATACAATATGAAGTAGTGAAAGCAAGGTGGGGGTATTACCTATGAAAAAGATGAAAAAGACGATGTTTTTCCTTCTCTGCCTGGTTCTGTGCGGTCTTATGTATCTGCCTGTTTCCGCCTCAGCATCCTCACATAAGGTCAAGGCCGGATTCTTTGCATTTTCCGGTTATCATATGATGGACGAACACGGAATCTTAAGCGGTTATGGTTATGACTATTTACAGTACATGTCTAATTATGAAGACTGGAGCTATGATTATATAGGCTATGATAAGGGTTGGAAGGACATGCTGAATATGCTGGAATCCGGCGGGATCGACCTGCTGACCTCTGCCCAGAAGACTCCGGAGATGGAAACACGGTTTGCATTTTCCGATGAACCGATCGGGCACAACTCCCTCATCTTTACTGTAAAGGCCGGGAATACGAGATTCCTTTCAGGAGATTACGAGAACTATGACGGCATGAGAGTGGGGCTGCTGGAGGGACGCTCCAAGAACAGCCTTTTCCGCTCTTACGCTGAGGAACACGGCTTTGATTTCATCCCTGTCTATTTCAGCAGCGTAGACAGACTGACAGAAGCATTACAGAAAAATACCATCGATGCAGTCGTGACAAGTAATCTAAGAAAAATTGAAGATGAGTGGGTTTTGGACGAATTTGCATCCTCTCCTTTTTATGTCATTGTCAGAAAGGATGACACCAAGCTTCTTAAGGATGTCAATGATGCAATCAAACAGGTGAAACGCTACCACCCCAATATTGAGGAAGATCTGTTCCAGAAATATTATACCCCTTCCAGCGGCGAAGAGATCGCCTTTACTGCCGATGAACAGCGTTATATCCAGGATCGCAGAAAAAGGGGAGAGACTTTACGGGTCCTTCTGAATCCGGACCGTGCCCCTTTGTCCTGGTTCGAGAATGGAACGGCGCAGGGAGTATTTGCCCACATTGGAGAACAAGTCCTGGACCGGGCACAGCTTCCTTATGAGATCCTGGAAGTCCAAAGCAGGGCCGAATACCAGCGTCTTTTAAAAAACGGGGACTATGACATCACACTGGATTCCAGTGTTGATTTTAACAGAGCGGAAACGTACGGATATAAATTGACCCAGCCCTATATGACAGCCTCCATCTTCCAGATCACGCGGAAGGATTTTTCCGGTGAGATCTCAGCCCTGGCAGCTTTAAAGGATGCCGATGTGACACTGGAGTATGTTGAGAGAATCTTTCCTCCCAAGTCCATAACTTATTATGATACGATAGAGGAATGCACGCAGGCTGTACTGGACCAAAAGCAGGATGCAGCTTTCTTCTACTCCTATGTGGCACAGTCGATTATTTATAATGATACCAAAAACCTGCTGGTATTCAAAGAGATCCCTGGATATGCAACGAACTTCGCCATCGCTGTAAATAACACCCAGGATGAAAGGCTCCTCCCAATCATAGAAAAATCCCTGCAGAGCCTTAGCGAGGCGGAATTGAATGAACTCATCGCAGCAGATACCGAATATCCGCCTAAAGCCCAGAATCTCTCTTCCTTCCTCCACAGCCATCCACTGATCGTTGCGTCGATTTTAGCCTTTTTGTTTGTCGTGTCTCTGATCATAACCGTACTTCTTTATAAAAATAAAGGAAGAAAAAGTGAAAAGGCCCGATTGAATGAATTCGAACGTTTTATATCCTATGTATGCAGGATGAATGACCTGGTCCTTGAAATAAACTTAAGGGATTCCAAAAGCTGGTATTACACCACCCGGGATGGCGTCGTACATAAGACGGAGATCACAGCAGCGCAGCTTATAAAGCTCTCAGGTGCGATCTGCCGGGAGGATGCGGAAAAACTAAAGCAGAAACTAAACCGTGACTTTATCAATTCTCTGATCGATGAGGTCTCAGAATTTTATTTTGAGTGCCGCATCATATTGGACGGCTCTGCCCCTCACTGGTATGCCTATACGATCCAGGGATTAGCCAGGGATTCCATGCATCCCAATACGATCATGATATTTGGGCATGACATCGATGCAGTCAAACAAGAGGAAACTGAGAGACGTAAAATCCTGCAGGATGCCCTTGCTCAGGCCCAGCAGGCGAGTGAGACAAAAAGTAGTTTCTTATCCCGTATGTCCCACGAGATGCGCACTCCGCTCAATGCCGTCATTGGCTATCTGGAGCTGGGTAAAAAACATATGTATGAACCCGAAAGGCTAAAGGATTATATGAACAAATCTGATATTGCGGCACATCAGCTTTTGTCCATTATCAATGATGTCCTTGACATGGCCTCGATCGAGAGCGGAAAGCTGCATCTGGACAGAGTCCAGTTTGAATTAACAGAAGAGGTTCGCTCCGTCTGGAGAATGTTTGAGCCACAGGCTTTGAATAAAGAGCTTGATTTTCAGATACGGTTTGACAATGAGGAAAAAGTCTATATTATGGGAGATCCTCTGCGGCTCAACCAGATTTTGATCAATCTTCTTTCCAATGCCGTTAAATTCACCCCCGTCCACGGGAAAGTAACACTTAGTGTCCGACGGACAGCACAGCAGGATGGACGCGTTTACTACCGCTTCGAAGTTGCTGATACCGGGATCGGTATGTCAAAGGAGTATCTAAAGCATCTGTTTGATCCCTTCGAGCAGCATGACGCATCCATCGCCAGGCGCTATGGGGGAAGCGGTCTGGGGATGTCCATTACGAAGAATCTGGTCACTATGAAGCATGGTACTATTTCCGCGGAAAGTAAACTTGGAGAAGGGACAACCTTTACTGTAAACCTGCCCTTCGATCTGGCAGAAAACAGAAACGTTACTCACACTGCCTCCTCAACGGACAGCTCCGACCCGTCGGCACCAAAGGGTCACGTATTCACAGGTATACGGCTTCTTCTCGCAGAAGACAATCCGATGAACAGAGAGATCGCCATAGAGATCCTTTCCTCTGCAGGTTTTGAAGTGGATGCTGCTGAGGATGGAAAACAGGCTGTCGAACAATTTCTTGCAGCTCCGGCAGATACCTATCAACTGATCCTGATGGATATCCAGATGCCGGTCATGAATGGGTATGAAGCAGCGGAGGCAGTCCGCGCTCTGGATCATCCGCAGGCAAAAACGATTCCTATATTTGCCATGACAGCCAACGCCTTTGCGGAGGATATCAACAAAGCTCTTGCTGCCGGAATGAACGGACACATCGCAAAACCACTGGATGTGAAAAAAATGCTGGAAACCCTTGGTGAGGCACTGGCCATCCGTAACTGATACAGCCGCCAAAGACATTTTATTTTAACGGCTGCCAGCATACCACTTTCTAAAAAAACGCATAACCGGTATCTCTATACAGCAGATCCGGCTATGCGTTTTTATTTCTTTGCTTTCATATCTTCTGTGCTTCCTATTCCCTGGAAGATCTGGCCGCCTCAAGTATCTTTTCTGCTGTCAGGATGGACATACCGTTATGGTAATCCCCCCATACATCTGCTGAATAGAGAATCTCCGGCATCACAGACCGAACCAGGAAGGAATATACCGTATCACTGATCGGACCGATACATTCTGTTCTTAAATCTTTTCCGGCGAGTGCCACATACTGAGGATTCAAAATGCCGCACACCCAAAAGATCATTTTCGCCATCAGTTTTGTGTATTGAGCATCATCCATGTCATCTGCCATCCAGTCATCCAAAGTGCGTCCATCCTCCATAGGAATCAGCCCCAGTTCTCCGGCAAAATTATGATTCCCCCGGATTATCTGTCCCCCTGCAATAAATCCGGCACTGACACAGCCCTTTGAAAAATGAAGATACGCCATGTTGATCTCTTCTGGTACTTCGGCCGGAAACTGGCTTTGATAACATTTCCCAAAGCCAAAGGTAGTAGCATTTAAATTATTTTCCAATACGACCGGGATATGATATCTTTTTGAGATCCGTTCTCCGATATCTACACGGCACAGCTTATCATCCGTCAGCCTCTTCTTCCAGTAAGCACCGCCCTCTACAATTCCCGGGACACCGATTCCGATCGCCTTTATCTCCTCCTGCGGCGTCAGTTCATCTAAAATTGAGATGATCGCACGTTCAAAATTCTTATCCGGCACTTTCAAGCTGCTTTTCTTAAGGATTTCCCCATAGGAGTTGATCAGCAGACTGTGCATCTCATCGCCTGAAATGCAAAATACAGCACCATGAAGCTCTACCGTACTCAAGCAGCATTCTTCTTTTTCTTGCGTATCTTCTATCATGTTCCTTCGGGTCAGGGAAGGATCAGCCTGTTTCAGAGTCTGGGATTTTTCCATTAATTCATCCATGTAGATGCCTCCTGATATAATCTAACGTTTCACAAAATACTCCTCATACCAGACAAGGAAGGTATAAATTGTCCAGATTTTTCTCCAATTATCGGAATTGCCGCCAACATAGTCATCAAAAATTGCATTGATCTCACCGACATTAAAAAATTTCTCTGCCATCTCACTGTTAAGCTTCTCGCGTACATCCTGATTATACCGGTCATCAGCCATCCAAATCCGGATCGGCACGATAAATCCCAGCTTCTTGCGGAAGGCGATCTCCTCTGGCAGTACTTTTGCCGCTGCTGTACGGAAAGCCACCTTATTCTGCTCCTCGTTCACCTTATACTTAGAAGGCATCCGTGATGCAATATCAAAGATCCTGGTGTCTGTCAGCGGCATCCTGATCTCTAAGCCCGCAGCGGTGCTCATCTTATCTACATTGAAATAAATATCCCCCTCCAGCCAGATCTGGATATCTACATCGGACATCTTAGTCAGCGGGTCTAATCCTTCTGTTTCTTCATAGATCGGCGCTGCCAGCTCGATCGGAAGTACATCTGGATCATACTTCTTTAAGATCCGCTTCTTTTCCTCTTCCTTCATGATATTGGTGTTGCCCACATAAAACGTCTTGAGGTTCTCCCCATAACGCTCTGCATTGCGGTACATATTGTATCCGCCAAAAAATTCATCCGCACCTTCCCCTGAGTAGCAAAGCTTTGCATGCTGCGCTGTTGCCCTGCATCCGAGAGCAAATACGATCGCAGATGCATCTCCCAGCGGCTGCTCCATATTGTACATCACGTAAGGTACCGCACCGAAATATTCCTCCGGTGTGATCACACATCTGGACAGCTTTCGTCCCAAAATATCTGCTGTAGCCTGTGCCAGCTTTGACTCATCGAACCTCTCTTCCTCATAACCGCAGGAATCTGCCGTCTCCACATCGGACATCGCCAGTACATAAGAGGAATCGACCCCTCCCGACAAGAAGGAATCCGCTTTTTCGTCCTCTGTCTTTACTTCCTTTAAAACAGTCTGAAGTGTGGTATGTATCTCATCCGCCCACTCTTCCAGAGTCTTGCTCTCATCCGGGTAAAATTGCGGTGTCCAGTAACGTTCGATGGTCAGTTTCCTCTTCTGCCAGACAAGATAGCGTCCCGGCATCAACTTCTTTAAGCCACGGAAAAATGTATTCTCCCCAGCCACATAGGTCAGGCTTAAATACAGCTGCAGCATCTCCTCATTCAGTTCCTTCACAAATCCCGGCTGCTCCATGATCTTACGGATGGATGTGCCGTAAAGGAGCCTGCCGTCTTCCGTCTCATAATAATAGAAAGGCTTGGTACCAAATTGATCCCTTAGACAGAAAAGCTTCTTTTCTTCCTCGTCCCACAGTGCAAATGCAAACATACCATGCATGTGATGGGCCATCTCGTATCCCCATGTCTCGTATGCTTTCATTAAAATCTCAGCCTCGCGGTCTTCCCTGGATAAAGAAGAATCAATTCCAAGTTCCTCGCAAAGCGCTGCCCAGTTGCGGATGTGTCCGCTGTATTCTTGGATTTTTATCATAGGTTTGTCCTCTCGTTTTATCGCATTTTTATATTGGTTCCAAAGTTTCATTCACTTTTTACCTGTACATTTTAGCATAATATTATGGGATGGGCAATAAAACGAGAGACGTTTTGCAAATGGTATCACTGAACTGAGACCTATTTTATTTCGTACCCAGCTTAAAAATCTTTATCTGCATCCTCTGGTGTCAATGTGATCAGTGCATGCTCTTTCGGATCTTTTTTCCGATACTGCGCCATGACCGCATACATTACAACTCCCAGCAGACAGTAAATGATCAGAGAAATGTATCCTCCTAAAGCAAGCTCCAGGCAGGATCCGATGATGACCCATACGGAGATCAGCATCCCAAGTATGAATACAACAGATCCTCCCGGTACTTTATAGGGACGTTTCCACTCAGGATGTTTCTTTCTCAGAACCAGCGCATCGAGGCAGCATACAAAATATACAAGACCTGCGGCAATACAGGAGACTGCGTATATATACTGCACCCAGTTGTCCCCGCTGAAAATACAGAAGAAAATCGTAAATAACAGCACCAGTGTATTCGCAACTGTAGGCTGCCCCTTTTTATTGAGCTTTCCGATCACCTTTGGCAGCTGATTGAGCTGTGCTGCTCCATAGAGCACGCGGGCGGAAGAGGTCCAGAATCCCATCAGTGTTGTAATTGCGTGAAGCACGCCTGCAACAATCGCAAGGATTGCTATGATCTTAGGCAGGGAGAACTTTGCCACAAATTCCGGCTCCGGCATCCCCATTCCTGCCACGATATCCCAGGATCCCATACCTCCGATCGCCATTACAACAACAAAGTATAAAAGCGCCGGGACAAACAATGCAGAAAGAATGACCTTCCACATTTTAGAAACCGGAAAATTCGTCTCTTCTATCATGGTCGGGGTCATCTCAAATCCGATAAATTTCAGGGAAAATACTGCCATAGCAACGAATATTCCCCGGAACCCCTGGGGGAAGAGCCCGCCATTTGCAGTCAGATTAGAAGCTGACCAATGGCCGCTGAATAAGAGCGTCCCGCTTACTATAATCGACATAATGATCATGGCAAAGAAAAATACGTTTGCAAGCGTTCCCGTTATTCCCACATTAAAGTTGGATACGATGTACCATAGAACAACAATTGTGATCGCGATCCAGACACTCATCCCCTGAGGTATCGGGACAAAGTATCCGATCGCTGTGATAAAGATAAATGCCATCATTGGCGGTTCCACTACCTGCACCAAAAACATCATCCACTGTGCAGCAAATCCTGCCCTGTGCCCGAATGCACTTGTTGTCCAGATATCTACCGAAGATGCAAACGGCAGCATTGCTGTCAATTCTGCAAATGTCACTCCCACCGGTATCAGCAGCACCGCCAGTATCGGAAATATGATGGCAGCTCCGGCGCCTGTCACGGAAAACCAATAGGGAGCTTCTGCCAGCCATCCTCCTATTACTGCACCTGATGCCAATGCGATCATAGATATAAAACTTAAATTTCTTTTTAATTTCTGTTCCGCCATCCCTCAACACCCTTCCTCTCTTATCTTACTTACATGCCTCGATCAGTTCATCCGTAGTGATCACATGACAGTAAATATTATTCAGTATCTCTAACTCATTATCCTGGATCCGCTGTGTAGATGCCATGCATGCGTCCTCGATCAGCCAGACTTTGAAACTTTCATCGGCCAGGCTTCTCACGGTCCCTGATACGCACTGGTCAGTCAGCACACCCGTGCATACGACGGTGTCGATCCCCATGTTCTGGAACCAGAGCCGAAGCGGTGTGCCTGTAAGTGCGCTGTCTGTTGTCTTAGTTACAACGATCTCATCCTTCTTTGGTGCCAGCTCTGGAATGATCTCGGCAAGCGGTGCTCCCGGCGGCAGAAGGAGTTCATTATACCCGGTCGCCTTCTGATCGAGAGAGCGGTCGCTTCCATTCTCCTTCTGGCATTGTATCTTTGCAAAGCACACTTCCATTCCCTTTTCTCTAAAAGTATCCAGAAGACGTTTATTATTGGGGATCACCACCTCATCGATCTTCTTATAAAATGGTTCCCAGCGCTCAGCTTCCCTGATCTGTTCTTCCGTAGGCTCTTCATAAACCGGACGCGTCACGAATACGTGCTGCATATCAATTACCAGCAGCGCTGTTTTTGTCGGGTCGATCACGACCTCTCCCATATCGTGGTCATTTTCGTAATAGAACGATACATGCCTGTCATTTACTCTCATTTCTTTCTTCCTCCTTATACTTATAATTGTGGTTGGATTTATTCTAACAATTTCATTTTTATTTTTCTATGATTTACACTATTCCGAACAATGGCTGCAAATCTCTGTCTATTTTTTATCAATTCTTTGCTTTTTTTATTTTTTTCTTTACATTTTTTATGATATATTATTATTGGTTTATACAAATCTTTCGTGTCGTCGTATGATATGAATAGCAAAGGAGGGAGTTTTATGCTTGAGGTACTGATCGCTGATGACGAGGCCATTGAACGCAGATATTTAAGCAGTGTATTCCAAAAACATCCCGGACAGTTTCATGTTGCGGGAGAGGCACAAAACGGACAGGAAATCATTGATCTGGCAATGCGCACAAAACCGGATATTATTATCATGGATATCAATATGCCTATGGTAAACGGCTTAGAATCCGCTAACCGGATCAAACAGCGCTTCCCTGAAACCCTTATCCTGCTTAACACCGCTTATGCAGAATTTGAATTTGCAAGGAAAGCCGTGGAATACAATCTTGATGCTTACCTGCTAAAGCCTGCAAAGGAAGAGCAGATTTTAGAAGCAATTAAAAAATGCCTCCGAAAACGTACGCCAAAACCAGTCTCTTCTGCTTCCCTGACCGATTCTCTCACTGGAACCTCCGCAAATGCTGTCTCTATCGTTACGGATTATATCGATAAAAATTACCAGAAGCCCTTAACTTTACAAGAGCTTTCAACTTTAGCCCATTTCAGCCCATCTTACCTGTCAAAATTATTTCATCAGACAAAGGGCATGACTATAAAGGCTTATATGAATCACAAACGGCTGGAAAACGCAGAGTACCTTTTAAAAAACTCCGGCCTTACCATTCAGGAGGTTTCCCAGCACTGTGGTTTTTCCAATGTTTCCCACTTTAACCGTGTATTCAAACAGCATACCGGAACCCCGCCCCTGGAATTCCGGCATCTTTATCACGAATGAGGTATCTTTATGCAGGAATTTAATTTGAGAAGTATCATCACCGAAGAATTTCAAAATGAGATCCAGGACTCTTTTGCATTTGCAACCGGGTTTGGTGTGGTTTTTACAGACTCCCAGGGCAACCATATCGGTCCCGGCGGGAATTTCTGCCGGTTCTGCAATAGAATTAATGAAACGAAAGAAGGGGCACATTACTGTGCTCTATCTAATAAACATGCGATCGAGATCGCTCTGGAAACAAAAAAGCCCAGTATATACATCTGTCATGCCGGGCTGGTGAACATTGAGATTCCTCTTATCTATAACGGAAACTGTGTGGGCGCTATCACAGCAGGGCAGGTTCTTTGTTCTGAGGAGAATGCCTATCCACAGGATGCCATTGCCAGTGAGATCAACTGGATGGCTGACCCGGAACTGGCGGCGTACTACAGAGAGATCGAGATCATGGACTGCCACCAGATCGAGGCAACGACGACTGCCCTGTCCAATATTACCAACTATATTATTCAGACTCTTGCCTATTCTCAGATCCAGGAAACACTAGCACGTAAGTCTGAACAGCTTCTCCGTGAGGAAAACCGCCGGATTCATCTGGAAAAGCAGTTAAAGCTGGCACAGCTGGATGCACTTCAGAAGCAGGTGACTCCTCACTTTATTTTTAACGTGATCAATTCGATCTCACGGCTTCTTTCGCTGAAAGAATATAATACGGCTGAACAGATACTTAATTCCTTTGCGGAAATGATGCGGTACAGCCTTCTGGATATCCGAAGTTCTGTCTCTCTGGAGCAGGAACTGAATTATATCACCAACTATCTTTCCATACAAAAGATCCGTTTCAGCGACCGTATCAGCTATCAGATCCACTGTGACAAAGAGCTCCTTGATCTGTCCATTCCCTTCTTTTCTCTGCAGCCCCTTGTAGAAAACTCTATCGAACATGGGCTGTTGAATAAAGCTGGCGGAGGGCACCTTATTCTATCCTGTACACGGCATGATACCTACGACCTGATACAGATTACTGATAACGGAGTCGGAATCCCTGGTGCAGAATTAGACCAGATCTGCCATGACGCCTTCCAGGCTGAGGCTTCTCCTAATGAAAAGCATGTAGGACTCCATAACTGCTACCGTCGTTTTCTTCTGCTGTTTGGAGAGCGGATGGATTTCCGCATGAAAAGTATAGAAAATGAAGGGACCGAGATTATTCTCAGGATCTCTCATACTGAGCTTCATTCCCAACACTGGAGTGAGCAGATCTTTTGACAAGAATTGCTTTATTCCCATAAAAAATGCAGGATCCTTTGGGAAAAATGTCAAATGACCGACAATATCTGCAAAAGTGTATGGAAAATCCCTATTGTATCTGGTAATATAGTATGTGTTAAAAATATTGACGTCTATATAACGGCTTAGGAGCATTCATGCTCTTTGGCCAAAGATTTGTAAAAACAGATAATATCTAAGTATAGGAGATGTGTCATGATGGAAAGAAAAGTAGGTACAGTATCAAGAGGAATCCGCTGCCCGATCATCCGGACCGGTGATAATCTGGCAGAAATCGTAGTAAACAGTGTGTTGGATGCTGCGAAAAGCGAAGGTTTTGAATTAAGGGA
Organism: Faecalicatena sp.; assembly: GCF_058819085.1. Lineage (NCBI taxonomy): Bacteria > Bacillati > Bacillota > Clostridia > Lachnospirales > Lachnospiraceae > Faecalicatena > Faecalicatena sp. The sequence continues at coordinate 68,843 of NZ_JBZUUL010000038.1, read as the reverse complement.
CCGTGATGTCATCGCTGCGACAGAATCTATTGTAGCCAGAGCACAGGGAAATTATGCTTCTGTAGAGGCTATTGCTGAGGATGTGAAAACGAAGCTCGGCGGCGGAACAATCGGCGTGATCTCACCGATCTTATCGAGAAACCGTTTTTCAATCTGCTTAAAGGGTATTGCTATGGGAGCTAAAAAGATCGTGCTCATGTTAAACTACCCCAGCGATGAGGTTGGAAATGAGCTGGTTTCCTTAGATCAGCTGGATGAAGCCGGCGTGAATCCTTACAGTGATGTACTGACTCTGGAGCGTTACAGAGAGCTGTTCGGCGAGAATAAGCATCCTTTCACAGGCGTGGATTATGTGGCATATTACAGCGATCTGATCCGGGAAGCAGGAGCAGAGGTGGAAGTAATCTTCTGTAATAATCCGAGGGAGATACTGAAGTATACAAAGAATGTACTTACTTGTGATATCCACACTCGTTTCCGCTCAAAGAGGATCTTAAAGGCTGCAGGTGCAGAGCGTGTCTGTGGACTGGATGATATCCTGAATGCACCGGTAAACGGCAGCGGCTGCAATGAAAGCTTCGGACTTCTTGGTTCCAATAAGTCTACGGAAGATACCGTGAAACTGTTCCCAAGAGAATGTCAGGGACTGGTAGATGCTATCCAGAAGCAGATTCTTGACAAAACCGGAAAACATGTAGAAGTTATGGTATACGGAGACGGAGCGTTTAAAGATCCTGTGGGCCGTATCTGGGAGCTGGCTGATCCATGTGTTTCCGTGGCTCATACGGCAGGACTGGAAGGAACACCTAATGAATTAAAGCTGAAATATCTGGCTGACAATGATTTCAAAGATCTGTCCGGCGAGGCGCTTTCAGATGCCATCTCTCAGAGAATCAAGGAGAAAAAGGATAATCTGGTGGGCGATATGGCATCTCAGGGTACAACGCCAAGAAGACTGACTGACCTGATCGGCTCCCTGTGTGACTTAACCAGCGGATCTGGGGATAAGGGGACACCTGTGATTCTTGTTCAGGGGTATTTTGATAACTTTACGAATTAATTATTAGGTCATGTAAATTAATTTGTGTCTTTAGTAAAAAATAGCTCCTTTTTGGTAAGTATTAGGATATAACACAGCTTATCAAAAAGGAGTATTTTTTACGTATTTTTATGTGATTTCCAATGAATCCCCTGTGCATAGCTTCTCTGCGTCCTCCATATGCACAATCTCGTAAGTCCGTTTGTGAGTCCGTCTATCCAAAAGTCATTTCCATCAGTTCGGCGGCAATGCGTTTCCCTCTTACACGCATCATACTATCTTCTACTTTTTCCTTCCCCAATAAATTCATGTTTCCATACCATACTGTTTCCTGGTCTATAATTGCAAAATGCTCACAGGAATCTTCTATCGTTTTGATATAGAATCCCGCCTGTCTCATATCTTCATGCAATCTCATCCAAAAAGTCGTATCCCCATAGCCATAAAGATCCGGTGTCCATGTAACTATCGTCACTTCTACACCAGAAGCCTGTTTTTCTCTCAGTAAATCTATCAGTTCGTATACTTTTGAACCACTGATTGCCGGACTTGATATCACAATACCACTATCCGCTTCCAATAAATCTTTTTTATACACTTCCTGATAATTTTCACCATCAAAGATAGCATTTGCAGTCTGTTTGTCATGATGTAAGCTGCCGCACACTTCGTATCCGATCTGTTTATATGCTTTCAGACGTTTCGCATACATCTTATCAAACATTGGAATATGGCTGTCAACATAATCATAAATAATCACATTTCTTTTTCCCTCATAATCCCGGTTCAGCCTCCCGGCGTATTGTTCAACCACACTTCGAAAAGAGACCGGAGTCGCCATAATCAGCGTATCAAGTCTGGGAAAATCAAATCCTTCACCAATCAGGCTGCCCGTTGCAACCAAAACTAACGTTTCTTCCCGTTCTACTATCTGTAATTGTTCACGTATCATCTTATGCTCTTTCTTGGATTTGTCACCCGTCATAAGAAATATTTTATCTGCATATTCTTTTACTCGCTGATATAATTTTTCCGAATGATCTTTATACTTTGACAACACCACTGGAGTTCTGCCTTCGGCTATGCATTCTCTTATATCTGAAAGGATCTGTTCGTCTCTTACATCATTGTCTCTGATTATGTCATAAGCCTCATTTGGATGCATTTTTTCTACTACACCTCGCGGAGGCACTGTTCTGGTAAATCTAGGATACACAAAATGATCAATTCCCTGTGTTCTTGCTTTTTCCTTTGCTGTATAACTGTAACGAATTGGACCAAGCAGCATATCATTTATCTTTTCCAATCCATCAGACCGCTTCGGAGTCGCTGTAACACCATAGACATATTTCGCTTTTATTTCTTTCAAAACATTTGCAATCGTGTCAGAAGCGGCATGATGGCACTCATCTACAATCACCATTCCATATTGCTCTAGCATGGAATGCCATTCTCCCTTTTTACACAAAGATCCGGCCATGGCAATATCAACAATTCCAGTCATGGAATCATGTGCTCCCTGCAATGTTCCGATCAAGCTTTTCCTTACTTTGATCCGGCCCGTTTTCGTTTTATACTCCGGTAATTCTTCCTGTATATCTAAAAATTGTTCCAGGGCATGCTTCCATTGTTCAAGCAGTGCAGAAGATTCCAGAATAATTAAAGTATTGATCCCTTTCTCAGCAATAATAGCGCTGCATACAACTGTCTTTCCAAAAGCCGTTGCTGCATGTAAAATACCATTGTCATACTTCACCATTTCCGCTAATGCCGGGTTCTGTTCCTCTCTCAACTCTCCTTTAAATGAAACATCAATACTTTTTCCTTTTTGTCTTTCATCACTTACTTCGTAATCAATCCCGGCATTTTCTATGTTTTCAAGCAATTTTTCGTACAGCCCTCTCGGAATTTCTATATAACCACTCAAATGATCTTTTCCAAGATATATCCACTGTGAAGTATCAAAATTTGTTGTCCCGATAGCCTGATTTTTATAGTATACCGGATTCCTAATGGCTGCCATCCTCCGAATTTTATTTTGAATAGCGGGCTTTAAATTCATACTGTCTATATAGATACCATTGGAAAGAGTAATATTTAATTTCCCATCCACATCTGATCTATTAAGTAACTTTTTCTTCTCCCACGGCTTATCACGATCTTCCTCATTTTCATCTTCAGCAGCTATTATATCTGATCCAGCCCATTCATTAAGCTTAGCCTCAATAAACTCGACAGATAGCCGCGGCTTACTCCACAAAACTTTCCACTGATTTGCATAAGCATTCCAATTTTTGTCTATAAATGCACTGTTTCCACTTTCCAATGCTTTTCCCTGCAATGGAAGCGCAATTAAATTTCCTATTCCCCCCTCAGTTAAAGTATCCTGTGCAGGCAGCATACGGTCATAATATTTAAAAGATTTTAAATTGACCTGCTCTGCCCCTCGTTCTAATAATGCAAACCCAAACTTTCTTACAAGAGTCGCCGAAATCGCCTTATCAAAGAAAATCCAGATATGTGCACCCCTGCCCGATCTGGATCGCTCCACTAATGGATCAATTCCATTTAAAGTGCATATCGTCCGCATCACTTCAACTTCTTCCATCCATGTATCATCTGAATTTGCAAAGTCATGCTTTTCATCACCCTTTTCATGATTATCAAAATCATACACCAGAAAGCGGCATGTCCCATTTGGCAGCAATGGATATACGCCTATAACATCCGATGAATGATAGGATCTTCCACGCAAATGATTTAAAATATCTGCTTTTGTTAACTGCTTATAGGAACGGTGTGGACAATCTTTACAGTTCATTTTCTGTTTATGTTTTTTCGGACAACATTCCTGCCAGAAGTTGTGACATTGAGTAAAGTAACCTGCTTCTCCTGTCTCCTTATTCTCGCTTCTCTTTGCATATACATCCTGCCTTCCCCAAAACCTGGCATAAAATAGATTTGCCATTTCATCTGTTATTTGCTTCGGATGTATAATTCTTGCGCCCTGGTTTGGATCATACTCTGCCGCTTTTTCAGGTTCTCTCAGCTTTCTTATTTCCTCAACATAAGAAATCCCGGAACGATCCAGAATATTTTTCAGTATTTGATTTTCCAATTGCAGATCGTTCATCTGCTTTTGCAGCAAACTGATATTTTCAATAGGATTTCTCATGTGATAATCTCCATTCTCTGCATGGTGCTTTATTTATATAGCAAGAGCCCGTAAACCAACATAAATGCTGGATATCCGGGCTATTTTATATATCACTTTTATCTATACATTATTCTGCAGTTTTTGCTGCAGACCCGCCCATCAGGGCATGCATTACGGGATCCCCTTTGGGTATACCATTTTCAGCTAATACTGAACACCATTGATTTTACAATGAATGTCCTTATCTTGCGCCAAACTAATATAAAATCTGTCATTATTAGAATCTACAAGAAGATTCGCATCGTTTCTTTCGATAATTCTTAGAATCTCTTCCTTATCCTCCATTGAATATTTATATTCTTTTTTCTTTATTAAATCTGAGTTCTTATCAAAGGCAAACACATAACGAATCAAATCTATATTCTGTAATGGCATATATTTTTCTTTTTGGTGTTGAGAGCCTCCGCTCTCATCCATCCAACTTGAAATACAATATTTAGTTAAACGGATCTCTGCATTAACCTGAATACTTTTATTACATTTCCACCCCAGCATATAGCCAGAGTGAATATCTGTAAGAAGAATATCAACATTACTTAATTTCTTGCTGCTCAAAGCCTCATTATAGTTAATTGCCAAAGGCCCCTTATTATTCCAAAATATTTCTGTGGAATGTTCAAACTTTGCTGCCTTTTTGTACATTTTAGAAGTAGTGGAAATATTTTTAGGAATAATTCTGTTTGACACTGGGTGCCCATTTCTAATATCTCTGTACAATGCATATGGTGATCTATATCCATTAGATTTATAAATTAACTTTGCAATCCCCATTAAGTGTGGGAAATTTTCTTTCTCCCCTATCAAAATAAAACTTTTCCCGTAATATGTACTTACTAAATAAAACGTTTCCAAATAGTTTATCTGATAATAAACTGCACACCTTTGTATATCTGTTATATCCATATTTTCTCCTATAATGAACAAAAGCCCCAGAAGTGGGGCTTTTGTTAATGGCTATCGTTCACGATTATTTTTTTAACAGGGGAGTGCCCGGATCGGCCATTACGATTCCCTCAGCTAGTGAGCCTGTGTGTTATATAATATTTCTGTTATTAAATTTTATTCATCTCTTTTGCACTTATATTATAATGCAAAACAGGTAAAAAATCAATTTGTAAAAATAAATTTTATACTCATTTTATCAAATAATAATATTTACTATCCACATTCTGTAACTCACTTGCTTTTATCAATCGTGTATGATTGTAACCCCTTTTTACAGCCATTCTTTTCATAAAATACTTCTACACCTGGCTGTGCACCAAAATACAGCATAGTTGGAGTGTTCTCCTTTGCTAATTCAGGAAGTTTACTCCCTACCCTCTGTTTTTGATATTCCGGAAGAACAAGTAATTCCGGAATTGTTCCCCAAAAATATCTATCTGTAAGGATTCGTAAACACCCTACAGGCACCTTATCATCATATGCTGTAATATTCAGTATTTTAGATAATGCAGTCTGTGCGCCCTTCCAATCTGGGTTTGAACAACATTATTACCTGACTTTTGAATTTCTGTTCCAATACCATCAAAAATCTAATCCATAAACTTACCTACTTTCAACAATTCTCTTGAGATTTTGAAAAAATGTAATATTACCAAATCAATGCCTTTATATCCCTGTATTTTTTCAAAACATATCAATTTCCTTTTTCTGTATCTTCAATTAAATTTTGTTTTAACGCTTCTATAGTTTCTTGATTTTTCTTAAAAATTTGAAGCTGTCGGTATGCCTTTTCTCGTAATATCTTTAGTCGTTCAATTTTAGGAACTTCCTGCCTTATCCAATCTGCATTCGTATCTTCCAGATTGATAAGTACAACCATATCTACCTGATTTTGATACGATACCAATTGCGTCCGTTGCTTTTATCCATTGCTGTGGTGTCAGCATAAATGCATTATCTCCCGACTCTGCTTTAAACCTATCGAATTCGATAGGTTTAAAATTAGGATTATGGATTTGTTCCCACAGCCCTAAAAAAGAAATTGTAGAGTGGTTACGCATCCAATTGGCAACTACACTAAAACATTATCAGGATTTTTATATTTAGCAATATCTGTAAGCGAAATATATGCTTCCTCATTGACAACATCGCCCATTACTCTGATTTCTGTTCCGTTAGCATCTATTTTCATATATTTTTATTTTCCTTTTTAACAATATTTAGCAATAAGCCAAACTCTTTATTTATATCCAATAACTTCCTGAGATACTTTCTCAATTATTTCAGAGCTAATTTGGGATCTCTACCAAGGGGGGCTAACCATTATTTCTTAAAATGTAGTTGACGGACAACCCAAAATGTGCGGCCGCGGATACTGTTCTTATAATAATATGGTGCATGTCGTTAACCAAAATCAATATTTTCTGTTTCGCACAAAAGACATTCATACCAAAGGACTTGTTGGCAAGTTCAACTTCCCGGAGGAAGAAGCTTTGATATTGACATTAAGGTCACTCTGGTTAGGAGCCATTCTAAAAAGGGGCAGGCAGATCCGAAAAGCTACACACGCTTTGTTGATCAGGTGGTCGCTTTTGATTACATTAAATATGGCAGCCTTGATACTTACGAACTTTCCTTTCGGGTTGTAAGATTTCTAATAAGCGATTCCACATATGAATGCATTGTAACAGTCTGCCCCAGGATAAATTTCCTGCAGACCACATCAAAAGGCTTTACACTTCCAGATGGGGATCAGGTCCTCGTTTCCGTCTCACCACGGAGAAAGACCAATATGATGTGATGTCTCTGCTTCAAAAAAATGCTATTCATTTTAAAGTTATCTTAATGAAATTGGCGTCTGAACTGTTACCGAATAATAATATTTACTATCCACGTTCTGTACCTCACTTACTTTTATCAATCATGTATGATTGTAACCCCTTTTTACAGCCATTCTTTTCATAAAATACTTCTACACCTGGCTGTGCACCAAAATACAGCATGGTTGGGGTGTTCTCCTTTGCCAGTTCAAGAAGTTTACTCCCTACACCCTGTTTCTGATATTCCGGTAGAACAAGTAATTCCGTAATTGTTCCAAAAAAATATCCATCTGTAAGAATTCGTAAACACCCTACAAGCACTTTATCATCATATGCTGTAATATTCAGTGTTTTAGATAATGCAGTCTGTGTGCCCTCCATATCATAATTTCCCGGCCATATTTGATTGACAAAGGGAATAAAAATTGAAGCAGCAAGTTCTGTGTCATTTACTCTATAATCCATTTTCACCTCTTTTAAAGTAATACTATCTTTTCTCTTAATATTTTCAATCTTTCAAGTCCAGGCACTTCTTGTCCAATCTATTTTGTTTGAGCTCTATTTGTTTCTATATTATTTAAGCTGTCCTATTCCTCTGTTGACGGTAGACTCTTTTGGTATTCTTTCTTCAATACTGTTTCAAGTTCATATTCTGCAATGCCAAAAGGCTGGGCTATCTCTTCAAGTGATTATTCCGCAACCACATTATCTTTGTCTTTACATATCAACAGACCAATAGCCGGGTTATCCTCTTCACCAGTAAACTACTTATTAACCGCAGTATTTCTCTTCAAAATTTGTAATCGCCTTCCCTTTTCGCTCGTATAGTTTGCCTTCTATCTGATGAACCAACACATCACGACTCCAATTATTCCCTAGCTTATGCTGCACATAAAAAATGGCTTCTCTGAATTTACAAGAGAACTTATTCTCTCTGTCGTAATTTCTCCAGTATAGCCATAACATCCGGCTGTGTTGGTATAAACTTCACACCACGTTTCAGCATACCCATAATTTTCTTTGCTTTCTGCTCAATCTCCTTAGCTGTATGCTCACTTGTCAGCATCAGATGATTTCCAGCTATGGTATATTCCCGTTCTATATATTCTTCGGTTATCGGGAACATATCCTGTATCAAGAATGCACTTTCCCGGTCATCATCTAGTTTGACAATATGAAGGATATCGCAAGGTTTTCCGCATTTTTCTTTTTTCTCCATAATTCTTTTATATTTATCAATACGACTGGACAAAGGTATCATCCAGTATATTCCTGTATTTATATCTTCAAAGCAATAATAATGCGGCCTGTTTCCCGCCTTATTTCCCTTGAGGTACGGGTCAGACATATCCTCGAAAAATTCATCCTTGATAATATAAAATCCTGTTTTCTTCATTTGCTCTGTCCTTACTATGTAAAAAGTCCTCCACCCCGCGGCGAAGGACTACACTTTCGACCCAACCACTTATATACCGCATATTGGTCAGCGGTAAACTTGCAACCCGACCATTTATATACCACATATCGGTCAGTGGTAAACTTTCTTTGTACCTACATACTAGCAAGTGCAAAGAAGAAAGTCAATAGAGCTTTCCACTAAAATTTTATGCAAAAAAAATAAAATTATGCTTTGCTCGCTGATTTTTGAATATTTCCGTCAATAAGTACCTATTTTACCTTTTTCAATATTCAAAGCATTATGATATTCCTGAAAAGCATCCAATCGCTTTCGATGTCCATTATGAATAACTAAACCTGAATTATTCATAATAATTCATTTCACTGTGGCTAACACCGCATGGTTACCGTATTTTTAATACTTTCTGCTTTCACCTGACAGGTAAAGAAAAAATTGTACACAAAAAGGACTTCAAGTTTGTTAAAATTAAGGTGTACAATCAAAATCAAAGGAGAAGTCCCTTATGTCCATGTATTTTCAACCCACAGACTCACTCAAACTCGGCGTGTCCTTTGTTGTCTTTAACCATATTTGTTTAAGTTTCATGCAAATACACACCTGTTTTTACTTCAATTACATCAATTATTCTGCCTTACTAATTTTCTGTTGCCAATATATTGCCACGCAGAACTTAGTTGAGGTACGCTCCTTGAGGAGCAAAGATACAGCATACATAATGTTTCAAACGATATAAATCAGTTTTTATCCCTTTGTTATCATAGTGTACTGGCATTGCATCAAACCTCATACCAAAGAACACTTTATTATCTGGCAAACACAAATTAAATGTATAACTATCATTATTAGCTATTTCCTCTACATGTAATACCGTATAATCCTTTGTTAAATCAAGCAACCATTTTATTTTACTAAAAACAATTTTATCTATATAGAGAAATGAACCTGAAATCCCATATACACTTCCTGATCCCTCCATGATATAAGCTTTGGAAAAAGCTGTATTCATCTGAAATTCTTTTGGGTAATAGGTTATAATTTCTCCTGTCGATGGCATATACATATAATCGCTATCTATGTAATCATATCGTTGACCACATGTTATTACCCCTCGAATTCCAGGTAATCCCTGCTCTTTTTCAATAGCATTAATTTTAGAGAAATCGTTGATTAATCCGCCTAGAAACTTTCGAACCGTAAACAATGTGTCGGATTCTGTCTTCATTATATCCATCGTATTTATAACACCATCATTTAGAATAAAGCTTTTTCCTAGTCCTAAGGCAGAAACCCCATAAAATCTATCTTTAATCTCCGTAATACGATGTACGTTAATTTCACATCTTGAATTCTCCAAATCCCAACTTGATTCGACAAATGGCGAACCAAAGCCTAACAAATCATACCAACAACAAATACATTCCTTAATCTCATAATTCATGCACTACCCTCACCATCATTTTATCTTTGAATATAATTGACAGCACTCACACAAAGTAATTCTCAAAACCTAATAGATTATCTCCATATAAAATTGTATATGTAAATCATTTGTTACACAATATTATATTTGATTAACTAGCCTCTTAATTTCAGGGAATTTATCAGTTTCTATATTTCTTGATGCCTGTATTTGACCTTTTAATCTATCCAATTTCTTTTGGTCATTCCCACTTAATTCTTGTCCTTGTAATTTTTTTACCTCTTGAAATCCCTCAAATACTTTTTGCTGCAAACTATTTGGTACTTTTATTTCATGTTTCGCATTAATTATAGTTCCCGTTATAGGAACCGGTTTGCCATGTGAATAGTATTTGACTTTTTTATATTTAGGCTTATGTCCATATTTTCTTAATTTTAAATCAATCTCTTTTACTAATTTATTAACATCGAATGCTTTAATAGAAGAAAACGTCATATCATCAACATATAATGTAAATACGCAACCATACTCCACTGCCAAACGGTAAATTTCATCAAACATTTGCTCGTATGCGTAATATGCTATCAATTGACTTGTTGGACACCCTGTTGGTATGCCTTGATTGAAAGTAACTATATCTGTACAAATCCCTGCAATATCACCACTCATTTGTAATTTGTTCTTAAAGAATTGATAAACGTATTCTCTTTTACAATTATCATAGAACTTTTTGATGTCAATAGTTAAAAAATAGTTTGATGAAATATGTGCTTTCCCATTATCAATATAACACTTCCCTTTCTCTCCAGAAATCAACCATTGTGGCCTTTCAACCTTTTGGATCAGTTCTAGCACTCGGCTTTGTATCTGCTTTATTCTTCTATTAGGCGCTGTTATGTTTCTTTTTTCTATTCCATCCTTTTTATCAATTTGAAACTCATGATAACCTACGATTTCTGCTATTTTTTTATATTCTGTATCCTCTAGTCTCAACAATGTTTTTATCTTTTTAGGACTCCTGCATTTATATAAAGCACTTTGCGTGATATTATATCTCTTGGTTTCTTTTCTCATTGTTTCTCCATGTTAGGTGTCATTTTCTCAATCAAATGAGTCATCATATTTTTAATAAAAACATCGTTTTTCTTTCCTTTATTAGTTTCATCATATTCTTCAGATAACAATATCAACGAGGAAAGTTTCATCCCATATATTTCAGAATATTTCTTTAGGATATCTAATGACGGTTGTTTTTTGTTATTTTCAATTTCAGAAAGGTAGCTCTTAGATATTTGCAACATTTCACTCATTTCAGATGCCTTGTAACCATAAATTGCCCTTGTTCTTTTTAAAACATCACCTATCATCTTCTTTCCCCTTTCTTCAAAATATATATGTTAAGTCTAATGACTATTACTCAAAATTAGATAGACCTTTCTGTAGCCTTCCTCTTACTTAAAAATCTGCAATAGATACTGTACAATCTGCGTAAGCATCCACAAAGCTTCAATACCACGAAAGGTCAATTTGAAAATTTTTCCTCTCAGCCTTTTCCACTTCTTTTCAGATTTTTTGTTAGGTTTACGAGGCGCTACCTGAACATTCTGCACGAACAGCTTCTTTTTCATTAAATCATCTCCTTTAGAAGTTAGTAATATAGTTTCTAACCTCCATCCCGAAAGGAGAATGGTGCATACAGAACAGCCTATCTAATTCATTGCGCATCGCCGAGCTTCCCGAGCTCGGCGATGCGTTCGGTGCGAGCGTGCCACGGGTCTTTACGTACCATGCCGGCCCCTAACGATAGAGTACTCAATTGGTACTCCTCAAGTGCAGACGCACTCCATTTTATGGGATTTTGACCTCAATATGTATGACATATTGTTTAGCTGTATCTATACAATACCAAATCTTTTATTTGCTGTCAAGAACAAAATTCGCTATTTGCGAATTTTGTTTCATATATAACAATAATAAATAGCACGAACAGCATTCTTTTGTTTTCTAATTTCTTAAACAAATAATTAAAATAGCTTTTTTACACTATTATTCCTATTTATCCTTAATGCCAATATTATAACCTTCCTATCTGTTTCATGCTGTATTCATCGCAGATAGAAGGATACCGCTCATGGATCAAACATACATTAATGAACTCAGGCAAAAATATATCAAAAACCCACCAGAAGGAATGACACCTAAACTGGTCAGAAATATGACTCACTCCGATTTATTGGATATGCACTACTTCTTAACAGAAGATGATGATCTTGACGATGATGAATTTGAAGAAGGATTCTATATTGACCTTTTTTAACCACCGTCTATATCATTATGCCCGTCAGAAGCGGGCATTTTTCATGCAAGGGTTCTCTAATCGGAGAACTTTCCTTTAATAGCACAAAAAACCTTACCGATTTTCAACTTCATTTCTGAAAATCAGTAAGGTTTCTCTATGTTATTGAAATATTATTCTTTGAATATAGAGCCAAATGTTGCCAAATCGTTACCAGCCACTAAGCAAATATGCTTGCAACCCGTATAAATACTGAACTTTTCAAAGTCATTTCATCACTCAAATTCTATCGTTGCCGGCGGCTTCGGAGACATATCATAGCATACGCGGTTCACGTTCTCAACCTCCGCCAATATTCTTTCCGTGATCTTCTCCAGTACTTCCCAGTCCACCTTTTCGATGGACGCTGTCATTGCATCGATGGTATTGATCGCTCTTACGATCACCATATACTCGAAGCATCTCTCATGATTCTTCATTCCCACGGATTTGAAATCCGGCACAACAGTAAAGTACTGCCATACCTTTTTATCCAGTCCGGCCTTTTCAAACTCTTCTCTTAAGATCGCATCGGACTCTCTTACTGCCTCCAGGCGATCGCGTGTGATCGCACCCAGACAGCGTACTCCCAGTCCCGGTCCCGGAAACGGCTGGCGGTATACCATGTGCGGCGGCAGACCAAGCTCGATTCCGCATGCACGAACTTCATCCTTGAATAACTGCTTTAACGGCTCTACTAATTCAAACTGTAAATCCTCCGGCAGACCGCCTACGTTGTGGTGGGATTTTACCATCTTAGCAGTCTTCGTTCCGCTCTCGATAATATCCGGATAAATAGTTCCCTGTCCCAGGAAGTCAATTCCATCCAGCTTACGTGCTTCTTCCTCGAATACACGGATGAATTCACCGCCGATAATCTTACGTTTCTCCTCCGGATCTGCAACACCTGCAAGCTTACCAAGGAAGCGCTCTGTCGCATCCACATAAACCAGGTTCGCGTGAAGCTGGTTCTTAAACACCTCCACGACACTCTCGGATTCATTTTTACGCATCAGGCCATGGTTTACGTGTACGCATACCAGCTGCTGTCCGATTGCTTTTAATAAAAGTGCTGCAACTACAGAAGAATCTACTCCGCCGGAAAGCGCAAGCAGAACCTTGCGGTCTCCTACCTGACGTTTAATCAGTTCCACCTGGTCCTCAATAAAGTTTTTCATATTCCAGTTTGCTTCTGCCTTACACTGGTCAAATACAAAAGCCTTTAACGTCTCATCATCCGGTAGTTCGCTGTACTGCTTCTCACACTTAGAGCCCGGATAGTCTACAGAAATCATCGGATACCCACAATCATACAATGCAGGATTCACTTCGACTGCCTGTCCGTCCACTACACGATTCTCTCCACCATTTAAAATAATTCCCTTTACATTCTCTAATGCTTTTAACTCTTCCACAGTGATATCATGCGGGTGAATCTCGCTGTATACGCCGAGGCTGCGGATTTGGCGGGCAAGCACTGTGTTATTTGTACTTCCCAGGTCCAGAATAACAATCATGTCCTGTTTCATCTGTCTTCCTCACTTTCTATACTCGTTCATTTTCATTTTCCTCTATTATAACTGAACAATGTGTGATTTTCCATCCATGAAATGAAAATAGCACACTTTTTTCTATTTGCATATAATAAATAAAATTGTATTTTGTCAGGAGTTTCATAATGGAATATCCACAAAACGATTACGCGGTCATCGGCGGAGATATGCGGCAGGTTTATCTGACCGAAGAGCTGGCACACCATCAGAACCGCGTTGTTTACTATGCCCTCATGGACACGCCAGATGAACGCAGATACTCTGACGCTGCTTTCGTCACAGCTGCTGCCTCTCTTAATGAGGCCGTAACTTCCTCACACTGTATCGTCTGCCCGATTCCTTTTAGCAAAAATGGTGTCCACCTGAATCAAAACGTGCTGGATCAGGACGTTCCCCTTTCTTCCCTGCTGGACCTCCTAACAACAGGCCAGTCATTTTTTGCCGGCTGTATCCCTGCGGATTTCAAAAATACAGCACAGGAAAGTGGTGCCTTCGTCTACGATCTGATGAAGGACAGCTGTCTTTCTGTCTACAATACACTTGCCACTGCGGAGGGCGCCATCTGTGAAGCGATCCAGAGAAGCCCTCAAAATCTGCATCACAGCCGGTGTGCCGTACTGGGTTACGGAAAATGCGGCCGCACGCTGATCCAGTATCTAAAGGGAATGTTCTGCTATGTATATGCATGCTCCTATCATCCCGAACAGTGCGCTCTTGCCAAAACATTTACCGATGATGCGGGCGGACTCGATGATTTTGCAGGGCGTGCCGGAGAATTTGATTTTGTATTCAATACCATCCCAGATAAAGTAGTAACTGCTGAGATCCTGGCGCAGATGAAACCGTCCGTCACGATTATTGATATTGCCTCTGCTCCCGGAGGTGTGGATTTTGCCGGGGCACGTCATCTTGGCCTCAATGCAGTCCTTTGTCCCGGTCTTCCCGGCAAATACGCCCCGGCCTCTTCGGCTAAGGCAGTCAAAGAAGTCATTGAAAAAAATAATATCATCCATAAGGAGTGAATCCAATTGTCTTTAAAAGGAAAAACCATCGGAGTAGCCTTTACCGGCTCCTTCTGTACCTTTGATAAAGCATTTCAAGAACTACAGAAACTGGTCGATGAAGAGGCCCTTGTACAGACCATTTTTTCCGATTCCGCCTGCAGTTTTGACAGCCGTTTCGGAAAATCACAGTCCTTCATTGAAAGAGCGGAGGAAATCACAGGGGTAAAACCGATGCTGACCATTCCTCAGGCTGAACCCATCGGCCCCGGCAGCCTGCTGGATATCCTTGTTCTGTTTCCCTGCACCGGAAATACCCTGGCGAAACTTGCAAACGGGATCACCGACACCCCCGTTTTAATGGCCGCCAAAGCTCATCTGCGGAATAATAAACCTCTGCTGATTTCCATTTCCACAAATGACGCGCTTGGCATGAACATGAGAAACATCGGTCTTCTGATGAATGCTAAAAATGTGTACTTCATCCCCTTTGGGCAGGATAATCCCAAAAAGAAGCCCAATTCTATGATCGCGCATACGGAGCTTTTGATTCCTTCCATTGAAGCCGCTTTAGAAGGGCACCAGTATCAGCCTGTCATTCAGTAACTTAAGGGCCTGCGGCTTCGCCGCATTCTAATGTATGTAAAAGGAGACTTAAAAATGTGTGGAATTGCAGGATTTTTTAATCCGTATGTGGATTACAAAACGGAAGAACCAAAATGGCAGCATGTGCTGAAACGAATGAATGCTGCCCAGAAACGGCGGGGACCGGATGATGACGGGACTTACTTAAGCCCCATCTGCGGCCTGGCTCATGTCCGTCTGGAGGTCATTGATCTGGTGACCGGCCACCAGCCTCTTGTAAGGCAGGAACAAGGACGCGAATGTGCCATTGTTTTTAACGGTGAGATTTACAATATGGAGGAATTAAAAGCGCAGCTGATGCTGGAAGGTGTCTGCTTCCATACAACAAGTGATACGGAGGTGGTCCTGGCAGGCTACATGCTGCATGGGAAGGACTATATCAAAAAGCTGAATGGAATCTTTGCATTTGCCTTATGGGATTCTGCATCCGAGGAGCTTTTCCTGTTCCGCGACCGTCTGGGCATCAAGCCCTTGTTTTATACAATGATCGGCGAAACACTAGTCTTTGCTTCTGAAATAAAAGGCCTGTTTGCATATCCTGGTATCAAGCCTGTCCTGGACCAAAACGGTCTGTGCGAAATTTTTGCTCTCGGTCCCGCAAAATCTTATGGAAAGGGTGTCTTCAAGGATATCCTTGAACTCCTGCCGGGACAATGTATTACCTTCGACCGGACCTCCTGCAGTGAAGAATTTTACTGGCAGCTGGAGAGCCGCCCTCATGAAGACAGTATGAAGGAAACCATCGAAAAGACCGCCTGGCTTGTGGAGGATGCAGTGAAAAAACAGATGCTTTCTGACCTGCCAATCAGCACCTTTCTATCCGGCGGTGTGGACAGCAGTCTGGTAACAGCTATCTGCGCAAAAGAATTAAAGAAACAGGGGAAGACACTAGATACCTTTTCCTTTGATTTCGTAGGAAATAACAAGTACTTCAAATCCAACTCCTTCCAGCCAAGCCAGGACCGCCCCTTCGTCGAACAGATGGTAGAATACTGCGGTACCAATCACCGTTTTCTGGAATGCAGCAATCAGGATCAACTAGACTGCCTCTTCAAGGCAGTAGACGCCAGGGATCTTCCCTGTATGGCGGATGTAGAATCTTCTATGCTGTATTTCTGCTCCGAGGTCACCAGCCATAACAAGGTGACACTGACCGGCGAGTGTGCCGATGAGATTTTCGGGGGATATCCCTGGTTCCACAGCAGGCAGGCTTTTGAAACGGATGCCTTCCCCTGGTCAGCAAGCATGGAGCCGCGGCAGGCACTGTTGGATGACAATCTCGTACATGAACTGCATATGGAGGAATATGCCCATGCCGCCTATGAAAAAACGATCCGGGAAACTCCGCTTCTTGCAGAAGATACCCCGGAAGAAAAGCGCCGCCGGGAAATTGCCTATCTCAACCTGCGCTGGTTCATGGTAACTCTGGTAGACAGAATGGACCGGACCAGTATGTATAATGGACTGGAAGCCCGAGTCCCATTTGCCGACTATCGGATCGTGGATTATCTCTTCAATGTCCCCTGGGAAATGAAGTGTCCTGACGGAATCGTCAAAGGTCTCCTCCGCCATGCCGGAGAGGGACTCCTGCCAAAAGAAATCCTTTGGCGAAAGAAAAGCCCTTATCCGAAGACCTATGACCCTGCCTACGAAAAACTGCTTGGTGACCAGTTAAAAGAAGTCCTGTCTGATCCAGGCGCTCCCATCCGTTCACTTCTGGATACCAGAAAAGTCAACGCTTTCCTGAACAGTCCATCAGATTACGGCAAACCATGGTACGGACAGTTAATGGCCGGCCCTCAGATGCTGGCCTATATGCTGCAGGTCAATTACTGGCTGGAGAAATATCAGATTCAGATCATTTAATGCCAATTTTCAGAAGAGCAGCTCCTATTCAGATATGCCAGGCGTATTTGCAGCGAAGCGCATCATGCTCTGAAACAGTTAAAAACAACAATTGGGCGAAAGTTTCTTCTTCACTTTCGCCCAACAAACAGCATCCATTCTGGTATTAAATAACCTGCTATTGACTAATCACCATTTCTGCCACATCTAAGTCCGTCCGTTTTTCGTCCTCCATCAAGAAATCTGCCACCTTCTGAACATAAGCAGGCTCCAGTTCTAAAGCATCTGCTATTTCAGAAAGTTCCATTCCTTTTCCTAATTTCTTCCTGATCATAGCCACAGTTTTAGCCGCCATCCCTTTTTCTATGCCTTCTTCAATCCCCTTGTTGATTCCATCCTGATATAAATCCTCCAATGCTTTACACATATTGATTCCTCCTGACTTTTCTTCTACTGATTTCAGGCTCTGATCCGACCCCAGCATCACTCTTAGTGCATGATAAGACTCTTCATCTATCCGGCTGAAATATGCCTTATTCTCCTGTACATATTTCAGTAATTTCTCTTTGCTTTTTCTATATTTTAGCATACCGAATACCATCTGTAAATCTGTTTGAAAACACGTTAAGTCACTATATTTTCTTGGGTCTATCAGGTTAATCCTGTAATTTGGCACATACTTTTTTAACATTTTATACTCTTCTCGTCCTATCCCCAGCAGACCATGCAGATCCTGACTGCCATCCCACTCCTTTTCACCATAGTAAAATACGATAGTTACCACCGGATACAACAGATCTGTACACTTTAGCCCAGAAAGAAACTCGGCAGAATTTTTCAGTTCTTTGCATTTTCTGCGTTCTTTTCTTATCCCATTTATCTGTTCCACATAACTTAATGCATCATATAACATCCCCCTGACAGGCATTCCGTAATGGACTTCTTCCTGATTTTCACAGGCCAATACCACCACCCTTGTCCCATCCGCTGCCGTCATGCAGATATCTCTGTAACGCTGAACTGTGATTTCTTCCCCATTCGGTTTTCGAATCACCAGTCCCTGTTCCGTATCTTCCTTTTGCAGATTCTCTGCTGTGAAAATTCTTCTTCCCTCAAACAATGAACCATTTACAAAATCCGTAAACCGTTCCTTATTAGAAAGCCATTGTTTCATATAAACATTGTTTTTACCCATATGCAATTTTCTCCTTGTCAGATCATACAAACTCTTATGTACTGAATCTCATATTACAGCACGCAAAACACCACATAATCTATATCACGTAACATACCGACAAGTGCCATTCACTCAATAGACATCACCTGCTTTCAATCTATCGCTATACTTACTTTCAATTTTCAAACATTGAATAAACGGGTGAACAACCCTTGAAATGAAATCTGTAATCTCATTATGATTAAATTTAAAGAATGTTTGAAATGCCCCGGACATCACTTCCAGGTGCATTTAATTTAACACAAAAAATCTCCCGATACAAGTGAAAACAGGGAATGCTTCACTATGAAACATCCCCTTTCTCTCTATGCCTTTCCAGCCTGCATTTTTTATAGATCTTCTTTCACAAACATAAGCACAAATCCCACGAACAGAAGCCCTGCCGCAATCCAAATGACACGCAGTCCCATATGGATGCTCATGAGCGCCCCCACTGCTGCCCCGACTGCAAAAATCAGGATCACAAAGTAGTAATGCATGCTTTTTCTTTTGAGCTCCGGATCCTTTGTGATATGATACCTGCACAGCATTTCCGTGGCACTGCGCATATTTCCGATACACATCGTCGTGGCACAGGGAATCCCCTTAAACTTTCTGAAACTGTTCACCTGCATGGCACACGCAAAAGACATCAGCACATTGGCAGGCATATCCATAGAATGAGGAAGCAGACCAACTATCACTAAAAGAACCGTCTCCACAATCAGAACGATCTGCCGCCAGTGCAGTTTATCAGATTCTTTATATAAATGATGTACCCACTCTGTCACATATACCCCGCCGATAAATGCCGCCAGGGGCATCACATAATGAAGTGCATTCTGGAAATTTCCCTGGGCAAGGTTCTGTCCAAGAAGCACGATATTCCCGGTCTGGGCATTTGCAAATACTTTTCCCCTGCAGTTATAAGAATAGGCATCCTGAAATCCTCCTGCAAGTGTCAGGAATACTGCCAGCATCATTGACTCTGACATCTGCTGGTCTGCTCTCCACTTTATCATCCATCCGGCCTCCTGCTCATTCATTCTTTTCCTATTATAAGGCGTTCTTCCAGAATGTAAAGTGGATTTTTCATAAAAAGACCCCACACCGTTCCATCTGGCTCCGGCAAAGGGCCTTTCTCTTTATTCCCTAATCTCGTCAATGATCTGCTGCCTTAATACAGACTGCCCGGAGATCAAAACCGCTGCAATACAGATCAGTATATTAATCCCTGCCATCCCAAGAATCTGTAATAAAGGCAGAGTACCGTTGGGATGCAGATATAATAATATATGGGTGACAAAATAGTATAAAAACTTCTGTAAAACCAAATACGCCAGAATCATCACTAAGCTGGAATAGATTCCATATCTTAAGCCTTCCTTGACCAGCATCCTGCGAAATCCAGCGTCCGTGATCCCCATGGCACGAAGGATGCCGAATTCATGCTTTCTTGCTGCCACAAGGTACTGCATACTGTTCATGATATGCAGAAGACTGATGATGAAAATAATTGCAGCCACCCCATAAAAGAACACCATTTTCCTCTGCAGATAAAGATTCTGTACCTTGATCTGCTGGGTATAATCTTTCACAATGCACTTCGGGATTCCCGAAACTATCTTCCGTATCTCTCCGGATACTTTTGCCGCATCGGCACCCTCTTTCAGATTGATACTGACTGTCTGATATCCTTCCACCCCGAAGTTTTCCTTCATCTGCTCATTCGTCATGATAATATCCACCTGGTTATCGCCGTCGTCTCCGATAAACGTATCCACCTTTCCCATCGGACGGCTGGTGAGTGCCGCGACTGTAAACCCTTTTTCTGTATACTGATCGTCCGATGCCTGAAACCGAAGGATCTCCGGCAGATTTTCTATCTCTGCATATGGCTTTACAGACGGATTTCCTGGTGTTTTTAAGAGAATCTGATCCCCAACCGCCAGGTCAAATCCATCATAATTCCCTTGCCCGTCCATCAGTGTCTTGAAGATTACGCTGTTTTCCCTGCGCATCACATCCGGCCGGATCTCTCCTTCTAACAGATAGTCATTAAGCGCTGTGAGCATTTCATCATCATACCCATAGATATTGACTTTCAAACGGTAATCATCTTCCCCGGTCTGAACTGCCACCCCATTATATTTTTCCATCAACACAGGATTTGGCTGATTGTCTTTTTGATTGGCGGTTTCCGCATAATATTCGGGCCATTTAAAAATACCGTCTGGAAGAGATATCTCTCCCAGCATATAGCTGACCGGGCTTACTGTTTGTAATTCTTTCAATTCTTTTAACTGGTTAACCGCAGACTGCGATATGGTATCTGTCAGACTGTCTGATTCCTCGTACAACTGGATATCCGATCCCAGCCCATCGTCTGCTTTGAATGTCAATTCATTATGGATCTTTGTATTTTCCGTGACATAGGTGGTTCCGAGGAATATAAGGCTTCCGGCGGACAAGGAAATCAGGATTCCTAAGAATGCCCCCTTTCTGGCAAACATAAATTTCTTCGTCAGCACCCCCGTCAGATTTTCAGATCTTCTGCTATATATCTTCCTGCTTTTGCGCTGTCTCGCGTTCTCATTGGTGAGCAGCTCCCTGGTCGTCAATTTTCTCATTCTTCTCACCAGCAGACCGGATGTCAAAACAATGAAGAACAAAAGGCAGACTGCTCCCCCCGCTATCACAGCTCCTGATATATGAAATGTGTCCGCTGCAGGCAGGGCAGGCATGGAAGTGTCCCTTACCGTACCTGTGTGAGTATAAGAGCTTTCCGGTGGAATAAATATCTGTCCATTCCTTTGATATAGAAGTGCTGCCGCACCATTCCCCACCAGACATCCGATCGGATAACCTATAAGCGAGATCATCAAAAGCTCTGACATCAGCACTCCGAAGGTATTCTTCTCTTCCATGCCCACGGCCTGCATCATACTGTACTGAGACATTCTTTTTACGACAGAGACCTGAAACAGACTGTAAATGATAAAGGCTCCAAACAGCCCCAGTGCCGCAAGTATCACTCTATCAGTCAGGTTCCAGTCATCATTTAAGCTTGCCCATATATAGGGCAGTCCCGCCTCCTTCATGGAGATTCCGACCTTGATGACCTGAAACAAGCCCTCCCTTGATTCACCGCCTAAAAACCGGATCACATACGTGTTGCCGTGCACATATGTCTTTTCATCGATTCCGAGGGCTTTTATAAACGCACTCATTTGTTGGTACGGCTTTCTTGACTCCTCAAATTTCAGATAAATAAATGTCCCGTTTTTTCCATAATCCAATTCCGGATTTACAAAGACCTGCATGGTGTTCAGCTTTGGCATATCGCTGAAAATTCCGCATAAGGTAAAGTTTTCCCCATCCAATTGTACACTGCTTCCCAGCTCCTGCGGGATCTCCAGGTTTCTTAAGGTAAACTCATCCATTGCCACTTCATTTTTCTTCTTCGGATAGTGCCCTTCTATCAGCTCTCTTCCCATCATGTCCAGGTAATCCTGATCTGCATATGCCATCTCGATCTGATAGGGTTCTTCTATTACCTTGCGTATGGTCAGGCTTCCGTCCTGCTCGACCTGATACCCTTTTCCTGTCTTATTTTTCTGATATTTGGTATACCAGGAATCATCACGGCCTATACTGTAATGCCAGTCCCCATATTTATCTTTTGCATTTTCCAGCGCGGCATACCTTCCGCTTCCCAACAGAGAACCGATCCCTGTGAGCAGAGACGACGACAGGATGACTCCCAGAAGAAGGGCCAGCGTCTGCTTCTTATAATATTTCACATAGGCAAATGCCAGACGGATACTGTTTTTCATCGTAATTCACCGCCTTTTGCATAAAACTCCCGCTCGCCGTCGTAAAGCATACCATCCTCGATCCTGATGATCCGGTCACAGGTCTGTGCGATCGCTTCATTATGCGTCACCATCAGAATCGTCTGGTTATACTTTTTACTGCTTGCCTTTAAAAGCCCCATCACCTCGATCGTGGTCCTGGAATCCAGATTCCCGGTAGGCTCATCTGCCAGGATCAGTGCCGGCTTGTTGGCAAGGGCACGCGCCAGAGCCACTCTCTGCTGCTGTCCGCCAGAGAGCTCGTTTGGGTAACTTTTCCTCTTTTCCCACAGTCCCAGCTCCTTTAGCAGTTCTTTGATATAAGCATGATCCACGTATTTTCCTTTGTCGAATGTGACAGGAAGGGCCACGTTATCATATACATTCAAAACGGGCATCAGGCTGTAGTTCTGGAACACAAACCCGATGTTACGCCGACGGAAGATCGTCAGCTCTTTCCGGTTCAGCTTCGCAACATCATGATTCCGGATGATGACATTCCCCTTCGTCGGCACATC
The DNA here is from genome assembly GCF_058819085.1 of Faecalicatena sp. NCBI lineage: Bacteria > Bacillati > Bacillota > Clostridia > Lachnospirales > Lachnospiraceae > Faecalicatena > Faecalicatena sp. The sequence goes on along the minus strand of NZ_JBZUUL010000038.1, from coordinate 46,015 downwards.
CAGGCCGCCGATCAGATTCAGCAGAGTGCTTTTTCCACTTCCGCTGGCGCCAACGATCGCCGCAAACTCTCCGAGCTCCACAGTAAAACTTACATCCTTAAGGGCATGGACCTTGTTTTCACGAAAGCCGTATGTTTTTTCCACATTCTGTACTTCTAAAACCTTCATTATTCACACTCTCCTTTTCTTTTTCACACTGTTATCTTAACAAGGCCCTCTTACAATCTCCCTACAAATAAAAAAGAAATTCTTACAAAACTGTCAGAAATCACTCCCGGCAGTTCTGTAAGAAAACAGAAAAGCTGCTCCCCTCCCCTTTTCGGGATGCCACATTCATATACCCTTTTTCCTTCTCCAAAATCAGTTTCGACAGATACAGCCCGATCCCCGAGCCCTCCAGATTCTCCACATCCGGGCTTCTGTAAAACCGCCGGAAGATCTCTGGCAGTTCCTCCGGTGCGATTCCTATGCCGGTATCCTGTATCCAGATTTCCGTATACATTTCCATGCGGTTCATCCCGATCGTGATCCTCCCGCCCCGGGGCGTATACTTGACCGCATTCTCCAGCAGATTCGCAAATACTTCTGTAGTCCACTTTGGATTGTGGAAAAGGCTGCAGTCCGGGAAATACTTTGTTTCAATCTCGATCTCCTTTGCCTGTGCTTTTTCATATATAAGGTTCACTGCATCCAGGATGGTCTTCCTGATCAAATTCGGTCCGGCCTCAAACTGAATCACGTTCTGCTCCAGCTTTACCATCCTAAAAAGAGAATTTAAGATCCAGTTCACCTTTTCCGACTGAATCCGCATCTTTTTCAGAAACTTCTTCTGCTCCTCGCGTGAAAGCTCTGTTCCATCTGAACCTTCCGATGTCAAAATTTCTTCATACATCATAATGTTGGCAAGAGGCGTTTTTAATTGATGGGACATATTTGAGATCAGGCTTTTCACCTGTTCCTTTTCCTGCTCTGCCTGGCTGATCTCAAACTGCAGCTTTTCCGAAAGACGTTTTGCCCGCCCGGCCAGAGCAGATATCTCTCCTTCCTCCAGATCCGTCAGGGTCACTGCTTTATCGTCCAGAAGCTCATCCAGCATCTGTGTGACTAAGCGGTACAATCGCCTCTTCTGCCTGTAGAAGATCCACGCGGCTGACGCACAGACTGCTGCCAGTACCAGCGCTGCCACTGTTGTTGCGATCCAGTTCATCTTTTCATCACTCCTGTTTCCTTCCAGAGGTATCCGAGTCCGTACACGGTCTTAATGTAAACCGGTTCTGCAGGATTCTCCTCTATCTTCTGCCGCAGTCTCCTGATGTTGACAGAAACTGTATTATCATCCACAAACCGCCCCTCATTGTCCCAGATCCGCTCCAGGATCTGTTCCTTGGACAATACCTGATTCTTATTTTCCATAAAATATAACAAAAGCTTATACTCGATCTTACTTAAAGAAATCTCTTTTCCATCCTGAAAGACCCGGCACTCCCTCTTATCCAGGCAGATGCCGTTGGAATTTAAAAATGTTTCCTCTTCCCCTCTGGATAAAAGCTTTTTCAGCCTTGCTTTTAGTACGGCGACAGAAAATGGCTTGGACATAAAATCATCGACTCCCAGTTCCAGCGCCTTGACCTCATCCAGCTCCGTATCTCTTGCCGTCAGCATCAGAATCGGAATCAGGCTTTGCTTTCTGATCTCCTGACTGAGATCAAAACCGCTGCCATCCGGCAGATTACAATCCAGGATCACGCCGTCAAACATTGTTTCGGACATTTTCTGCCTGGCGTGACAGATTGTTCCCGACGTCTCTATTGTGTAGCCTTCCGCCCCCAGTGAAAAGGACAGACCTTCCTGTAAATCCATATCATCTTCTATGATCAGTATCTTCTTCATTCTTCGATTCTCCGGTATTATTTCCTGTTTCTTATAGACTAGATCTCTTTTTCCAGTATACCCGATTGCCCCCTCGAAGTAAACCGGCGCCTCCGGGAACTCATCAGCCACGAGTCCCTGACAACAGTCAGTGAGGGATTTCATGAGCTTAAAGTTTATGGTATAATACTTATATTTGATACAGTCTTCTGTATCTTTTGAGGAAAAATCATACACAATATAGTATGTCTGTGAACTTCAGAAAGGTGTATTTCGAATGGATAAAGAATATTTGATCAATCAAAAACCTGTTAGAGCGCTCCTCGTTTTTGCATTCCCTATGATCATCGGGAACCTTTTTCAGCAATTTTATACGATGGCGGATTCTGTGGTCGTCGGCCAGTTTGTCGGTGAAAATGCACTGGCCGCAGTGGGGGCTTCTTACTCACTCACCAATGTATTTATCTCAGTCGCCATCGGCGGCGGGATCGGTGCTTCTGTTGTGACAAGTAGAGCCTTCGGTTCCCGTGAATATACGGCAATGAAACGTTCCGTTTATACGGCACTGATCTCCTTTTTGATACTCAGTGTCCTTTTAGGCGCTTTCGGTCTCTGGAAAGGCAGTGAGATCATGCAGCTTTTGAACACCCCTGCAAATGTACTGGAACAGGCAACCGAATACCTGGATATTTATTTTATCGGACTGCCGTTTTTATTTATGTATAATGTGCTCTCCGCCATGTTCAACGCTCTGGGAAAATCCCGGATCCCATTGTATTTGCTGATCTTTTCTTCTGTATTTAATATTTTGCTGGATGTCTACATGGTATACGCCTTAAAGCTCGGCGTAGCCGGGGTTGCATGGGCAACGCTCATTGCACAGGGGATCTCAGCGATTGCCTCCTTCCTCCTGTTTTTACGGGAGCTTTCCTCCTATCCTGTGGAGCATACTGCCCTCTTCGATGTCCGGGAATTAAAAGCAATAACGAAGATCGCCCTGCCATCCATCCTTCAGCAGTCTACGGTCTCCATCGGAATGATGTTAGTCCAGTCTGTGGTCAACAGCTTTGGTTCGGAAATGCTTGCCGGGTTCTCCGCTGCCATGCGCGTGGAAAGTCTCTGCATTGTGCCGATGGCTGCCATGGGAAATGCGATCTCTCCGTATACAGCACAAAATATCGGTGCCAGACAGTTTGAAAGAGTACGCCAGGGTTACCATGACGCGTACAAGATCGTTGCGGTCTTTGCTGTTTTGATCTGTCTTTCACTGGAACTTTTCCATCGTCCTATTGTTCTGATGTTCCTGGGCAGCGAAGGCTCGCAGCTTGCCGTAAATACAGGCATCAGCTACTTAAAATTCATGGGATGGTTCTTCGGATTGATCGGTTTGAAAATGATCACAGACGGGGTGCTCAGAGGTGCCGGAGATATGAAGATGTTTACAGTGGCAAATCTGGTAAACTTAGGTCTGCGCGTCTGTATCGCAGTCACGATGGCCCCACGGTTCGGGATTGCCATGGTCTGGTATGCTGTGCCTATGGGCTGGGCCGCCAATTATGTGATTTCCTTTCTGGAATACCGGACCGGCAAGTGGAAACGAGTCGCAGCAGAAGCTTAAGCCAGACTTTATTCTGCAGATTTTGCTGCGGGCTTACGGCGTAACTGTTCATGGTCGTAAACAGTTACTTTTTGGGGGAAATAAATTCCCCGGATATACAATCAGGAGAGGTGCAGCTTTACACCTCTCCTTTTTTCTTCCTCTTATTTTGCGAAACGGATCCTCTCATGTGCCACATGCTTATCGGCAATTTCTTTCTTATTAAATGGTGTGATCCGGAATGACAGCTTAAACGGTTCAAACTTTGCACGGTATTTATCCAGCTGCCACTGTCCGCAGGAATATGTTCCGAGTGCATTCTGCTTATAGTCGATATGAAGCACGATATAATCACGTTTTTTCAGATCACAAGTATGCTTTGCATCATCCAGATCCTTGTCTTCATACCAGGAAGCACTGAAATTGAAGCTGTTCTCTGTAGATGCCACGATTCCCATACCACGGTCGTTTGTCATAGATACCCATCTGCAGTCCATGTGGTTTCCGTTTTCCTGCGGAACGACATAATTGGTAAATAATCCGTCCACCGTGTTCTCATAGACGCCCATCATGCCTGCTTCTCTGGAATCTGCATAATTCTCTCCCGGTCCCATTCCAAAATAACGTACCTGATCCATGGTCTGGTCCAGATGCATGCTCACACCGATCCTCGGGAACATCTCCGGTGCCAGATCAACTCTGCCGGACGGTGTCCCTTCCACATTGATCAGGACATCGCCTGTCGGGCATACAACGTAAGAGTATCTGGTCTTAAAATGCCATGCACTGTTGGTCGTACTATTGATGGTATCTACCTGTACTTTCAGGAAATGATCTTCCTCCTGATACTGTACCTCTGTCACAACTTCATGCTCTAAATGCAGGAAATATACCTTTTTCAGCTGATCGATGATCTCCATATCATTACTGATCGGCGCCCTCCAAAGTGTCAGACGCGGCCCTTTGCTCATGACCTCCATTCCATCACGTACGACACTGATAATATTTCCGCGTACCAGGTCAAAATCAACATGGAAATTCGCACCTTCTGCACGAAGTGTGGTATGCTTCTTCGTCACTTTCAGACTTCCCTTTGGGATCACTTCGATTCCCTCTCTGCAGATCGGAAGCTGGAACTGTGCCGTCGCCAGCTCATGTCCTGCCGGAGCATATGCAGTGTGGTCTTTCAGCTGATAGGACAGGTTCAGATAATACTCTGCACCCGGTTTTGCCTCAATTGCTTTGAAATCATATGGCAGCCTTATCTCTTTTGCAGTTCTTGCAGGGATAGACGGCAGATCCATGCTTCCTCCCTGGATCATGACATCATCTTCCATGATACTGTAAACCACACGGAACTGGTTCAGGTCTGCAAAATCATAACGGCTCAGCAGACTGACGGTTCCCTGCTCAAGGTCTACCGCTGTCGTTGTCACAGGCTCTACCACTTTTTTATATTCATACAGCCCCGGTGACGGAGTACGGTCAGGCATCAGCATTCCATCGATGCAGAAATCCTTGTTGCTCGGGTCATCCCCAAAATCTCCGCCGTAACGGTAATATTTCTCCCCATCCTCTGTATAAGACTCGATCCCATGGTCGAACCACTCCCAGATAAAGCCTCCCTGCAGCTTGTCATGCGCGTAGAACAGATCCTGGTATTCCTTTAAATTTCCAGGTCCATTTCCCATAGCGTGGCAGTACTCGCAGAGGATATGCGGCTTCCTGGATGTTTCAATGATATCCTTCATAAGGAAGGGTTTCTCCGGGTTCTCCAGCCAGGTATACATGGTGGAATATACATCTGCTGACTCTACATCAAAGTCTCCCTCATAATGAACCAGTCTGGTGGAATCCATCTCATGTGCCACTTCTGTCATTTTGCGGAAGTTACATCCAAAGGCAGATTCATTTCCCAGAGACCACATGATGATGGACGGATGGTTCTTATCGCGCTCGATCATGCGTGTCATTCTGGAAACATATGCCGTCTCCCAGGTTGGATCATCTGTGATCCACTTGTAATCCCCTGTCAGTTCGAATCCATGACACTCCAGATCCGCCTCATCGATCAAATACATTCCATATTCATCACACAGGTCATACAGATAGTAGGAGTCCGGGTAATGACAGGTACGGATGGCATTTACATTAAACTGCTTCATCAGGATGATATCTTTTTCCATCTCCTCCCTTGCAACTACGCGGCCGTTTCTCGGATTGTAATCGTGGCGGTTCATTCCCTTAAACTTGATTGCAACACCGTTTACAAGGAAGGTCTCTCCGTTCAGACGGATATTTCTGAATCCCACGTTCTGAGGGATCACTTCGATGATCTGCCCGTCTTTTTCTACTGTCATGAGAAGCTTGTACAGATATGGGATCTCGGCACTCCAGTGATTCACATTTTCTATAGCTGTTTCTACGCAGACATTTCCATCCTCTGCCGTCCTCTTTTCCGTAAACACAGTCTTTCCCTGTGCATCAAATAACTCAAATGTCACCTGAACAGCCTCTTTTGTACGCAGCGACGCCTCAACCTTGAGAAGCCCGTTCACATATGCATCATCCAGGTCTGCTGTCACCTTAAAATCGTTGATTCCGTCTTTCGGCACACCGAGCAGCTCTACATCACGGAAAATACCGCTCTCCCACCACATATCCTGATCTTCCAGGTAGGTTCCGTCTGACCACTGGTACACACGGACGGTCACATCATTCTCTTCTCCGACATTTACAAGATCCGTAATATCGAATTCAGATTCATTTCTGGCAGCCTTACTGTAACCAGCCTCTCGTCCGTTTACCCAGAGATGATATGCAGAATCCACGCCGCAGAATCTTAAGATGATCTGTTTTCCCCGAAAGCTCTCTTCTATAAAGAAGGTGCGTTTATAGATTCCTGTGGGGTTCTCTGTCGGCACATACGGCGGGTTGATCGGGAAATTATACCACAGGTCAGAATAATGCATCTTGCCGTAGCCCTGCACCTGCCAGTTTCCGGGAACCGTGATATCATCCATTTCGGCAGTATCAAAGTCACTTGCAAAGAATCCCTCCGGACTGTATTCCGGTGCGTCTAGGAACATGAACTTCCAGACTCCGTTCAGGTTCTTAAATGCATGTGTGTATTTGTTATCATTGAAAAGAGCCTTCTCCCTGGTCGGGAATGTTAAAAAGTGTGCTCTTGCAGGCATTCTGTTGATGCCGTCTATTTGATGATTCTCCCAGATTTTCATAATGAAACCTCCAATAAATTTATTTTCTATTATTTTAAGATTTATGTTCGCTATTTCGCAGCCTTCTGCTTTTTCTCATACCGGTTCCAGCAGATCCATGCCAGACCTACGAAGACAACGATACCAACTACATTATAGGCAAGTGTACCAATTGGGTTCGCAGCTCCTGCCGGAAGTGTTCCTGCGATTGCCTGTTTGAGCAGTGTTGGTTCCGGGAAGGTTGACATAAAGAATACGAAAGCAAATACTGCCATCAGGAAAATCCCCGCTGCGATACCGAATCCTCTGTTTCCGAACTTAAAGTCACGCTTCATATCATCCTTCTTCCAGCGCAGTCCGATATATGCCGCGATCAGGAATAGAACAGGAAGCAGTGATGTTGCGGCTGTCATGTTGATCAGCATTTCCAGGAAGCTGTCCATGTTGCCGATTCCAAGTGCAGGGATCACTAACAGGATCGTTACAACGATTCCCTGAACAAATAATGCGTTTGTTGGGTTTCCTTCTTCATTCGTCTTAACAAGCCATTTTCCGAAAACACCTTCCGGGATCTCGGAGAAAAATACTTTTACAGGTGCTGCTGTCCAAAGTGCCAGTGAACCCAGGTTTCCGAGGAATAAGATCACTCCGACCAGACGGACGATCACGCCATTTGGAATCCCGAATTTTCCGGCAAGGATCTTAAAGATATCGAAGATCCCGTTTGAGAAGTTGCCTGCGAGTACTTCGCTCGGAACGACTAATCCGACTGCAACGGCTCCTAATACATACATCACGCCAACGACTGCTGTAGAAAGGATCATGATCTTAACAAAGGTCTTATTTCCACCCTTAACGTCTTTGATGTAAACACCGATACTCTCTCCGCCGCCGACAGCCTGGAGTACCCATGCCATGGTCATGAAGAAGGTCCAGTTAAACTTCGGTGTCACGGACTGCATTGTAAATTCCTGTGCCGGAGCTTCCCCGAATCCGAAGATCACGACGAATGCCAGGATAACAAAAATTACGCCCATCAGAAGTCTGGCACTACCTGCAAATCCTGTTACTTTTGAAATCCAGCTGACACCTTTGATGCATACATAGGTTGCAAGCCAGAAAAGTACGACCGAAATCAGTGCAATGATTCTTGTTCCGTTATCTCCTACAAATACGTTCCTTCCTACAAATGCATAGGAACCGTAGATCAAGGTCTGCGGAAGCAGGGAACAAAAGTAGAACAGGTTTACAAAAAAGTAGGTCCAGGCACCGAGGAATGCCCATTTAGGACCCAATACACATTCCAGCCAGCTGTGCACTCCTGATTCTTTTCCTGAGTTCGCGGATGCGAATTCAGCGATCATCAGTATGAACGGAAGAAAATAAAATACAGAACCAAAAATATATGCCGGGATCGTCGCGAGACCAATCTGAATGCTGTTGTTGATGATGCTCGGAAATGCGAAAACAGCAGAGAAGGTCATCATCATCAGGGCGGCTGCCCCCAGTCTTTCTCTTGAATTTGATTTTTCCATGAGAGTTTCTCCTTATCCTTTATCACTTATCGTTTTATGGTTTACGGTTGAAGCATCTGCGCATCTGCTTTATGATCCTTATTCTATCACTCTGATTTTCGTGTTTCTATCAGATATGTTGAAGTATTTTATACTTATGTTGACACTTTTAAGTTTTCTTTTCTTCACAATCATCTGTCGGTTTTTTCCGTTTCTTCTATTTAAATGCGTTTTTATCACATTTATTTGACAGAAAAATAACAATTTATATCTATAATCAAATTTTTTATGTTTCCGTATTTTAAATTTATGTTGATGGATTATACTTATGTTGACTCACTTGTTTTTACTTCTTGAAGTATCTGACCCCAGGAAGTATAATTTTCATATTACAGGAGAGGAGCAGGATCTATGGGAAAGATATTTAAAGACGATGTCAGTGTCCTGGTCAATGAGGATCCGATCGGCAACGAATTTCACCTCTGTGAATGCGGCTACGAAGAATGCCGTCCGACCAAACCATATGAATTTATCCCGATCGACTATTGGGTCATCCATTACTGCATCGCAGGAGAAGGTTTTTTCCAGATATTAGATAAACAGAACCATATCCACCCCGGGGATATTTTCATGATCCCCCCACACACAAGGAACAAGTATTATCCCGATTCCAAGAATCCCTGGAGTTACCGCTGGATCGGGCTGCGCGGAACGAATGTCAAAAAGATACTCGCCAAATGCGGGCTGTCACCGGAGCATTATGTCATCCATCACAACGTGGACCCCCACCTGGAGTCTTTATTCGAGAAGGTCTACGACCATTTCCAGAAAGATCATGAACTGCTGGCCCTTGGAAGCGCTTACCACCTGTTAGATTATCTCAGTAATAATGTACGCAACGCACAGCTGGATCATCTGACACCAGGAGAACAATATTTCCATGCTGTATTGAATTACATCCACAAGAATTATTTTAACAATATCACCATATCTGATATCGCCTCCGCCAATAATATTGACCGGACCTATGTGTTCAAACTTTTCCAGAAGTATATGGAGATGAGTCCGAGTCAGTATGTGCAGCATTACCGCCTGGATAAGGCCTGTGTCCTGCTGCGGAAGAGTTCTATGAGTATAACAGATATCGGATATGCTGTGGGATTCCAGCACTCTCCATACTTCACCAAATTATTTACCCAGTATATGGGAGTGACACCCTCTGAATATCGGAAGGAATTCATGCAGTTTGGAGGCGATGAGCAGGCGTTTGCGCCGCAGTAAACAAAAAGAACTGTTGTAAAAAAAACTACATCCCGGTTTTTGAGCATATCATTTGCCGGGGTGTAGTTTTTTCTAATTTTTATCGTATCTATTTAGAACCATGAACAGTTACTTCTTATCTTCGTTTCTTCCTATGAATAGAATGCCCGGATCGCTTCTCCTACATATTTTGCAGCCCCATCTCCGTAAGCAGTATCATAAGACTGGATCATCTCAGGGTTTGTCTCATATAATTCTGCCAGATCCAGCATCAGTTTGCTCACATCATCCAGCTGATATAACTGCTTCGAAACAAAATCCAGCTCTCCTATAATCTGTTTCACCTCAAAACTGTGAACGTCTTTTCCTTTCGCTTCTGCCAGCTTTTTATAGAGTGCTTCACTCCTCTTCTGGTAAGAATGGAAGATTTCCTCTGGTACGTTACTTTTCACAGAATCCATTACATCCTCTTTGCTGCCGTACCACTCCACCATTTTCTGATAGCTGTCCTGAGCCTTTTTTGAACCTGCTTTCTGCAAATATTCCTCTTTAAAAGACTCCAGACTTCCATATTGTTCCTTAAAAATATCCTTCTGCTTATCGCTCATTTTCTGCAGCATGAGATCACACATTTCCTCGATATCTGTTTGACTAAATACTTCGAAATTCATAGAATTCTCTCCTTTCAGAATGTCATCGATCGTATCGATCAGCCTGTCCAGTCTGTCTCTTTTGAGTTCCAACAGACGCTTCTGGCTGGTCAGGGTCCTCTCCTGATCAAATTCGGGATCATCCATGATCGCTTTGATTTCCCGAAGCGGGATATCAAATTCGCGGAAGAACAGTATCTGCTGCAGGGTTTCCAGGGCTTTATCGTCATAAAGCCGGTATCCCGCCTCGCTGCATTTTGTCGGTTTCAGGAGATCGATCTCATCATAATAATGGAGCGTGCGCACGCTGATCCCTGTTAGTTCTGATACTTCCTTTACTGTTCTCATTCTGGGTTCCCTCCTTTGATAAGGATACGATACACCCTGACGTTCCGTGAGGGTCAAGTACTTTCTTCAAAAAATTTTTGAGCCAAAACAGTGATTCTCAAATCCGCTTCGCCGTTTCCTTGACAAGGTGAAACTTCTTTAGAAAGATGAAACTTCCTGCTGAATTTTATTCTCTTCCATATATTCCCGGATCATGCCCATGAACTCTTCTCCGTATTTTTCATACTTATTGGTTCCCACACCATTGATCTCCAGCATGGCGCTTTTAGTCACAGGCAGATAGGTACTCATTTCCTTTAGTGTCTTGTCGGAGAAAATGATATACGGGGGCACATGATTTTCCTGGGCCATCTCGTATCTTCTCCTGCGCAGACGCTCGAACAGCTGTGGATACTTCACGTCCACTACCTTCTGTTTCTTCTCCTTCTTTGCCTCTTTGACAGCTGATCTTTCTACCTCTTTTGGCAGTTTCAGGATCACTGGTTCACCGTTTTCTTCACTGAGGAGGTTCCTCCCCTGTTCCGTCATTTTCAGGATCGGGTACTCATTGGTCGTCAGGAATAAATATCCTTTCACGAGCAGGTCATTTAATATCTGCCGGATGCGGACGACCGTCACCTTTTTCAATGCTCCGTAAAAAGGATTCTGATCCAGTCTGAACTGCCGGACCTTTGCATTCTCCGAACCATGGACTGCATCGATCACTGCATTAATCCCGTAGCGCTCCCCGCTCGTCTTAACCAGGCTGATGATGTTGAATGCTTCGCTGGTCACGTCGATATCTTCGAATTCCTTTAAGCAGTTTTCACAATTCCCGCAGTAATTTCCTCCGTACTCCCCAAAATACCGCAGGATATACTCCCTCAGGCACTCATTCGTATAGCAGTAGAACGTCATTTTCCTGAGACGTTCGTTATCCCTTTCCCGGATCAGCTCCCGCTCTTCGTAATCCAGTTCTTCATTCTCGGTCTGTTTGCTGATCAGAAATTCGTTGATCTTCACATCCTGCCCCGAATACAGCAGGATGCACTCTGAGGGCTCACCGTCACGCCCTGCACGTCCTGCTTCCTGATAATAGCTTTCGATATCCTTTGGCATATTATAATGGATCACAAACCGAACATTTGACTTATCGATGCCCATTCCAAATGCATTTGTCGCCACCATGACCGGCCTGACATCATAGATGAAGTCCTCCTGATTCTGTTTCCGCGCCGAATCTGAGAGACCGGCATGATATTTCGCTGCCGGATATCCCTCCTTTATCAGTGTTTCATAGACCTCCTCTACATTTTTCCGGGTATTGCAGTAAATGATCCCGCTTTTATTTCCGTTTTTCTCCAGATAACCAAGAAGTTCCGTCATTTTATTCTTGGGCTTTTTTACTGCGTAGTATAAATTTTTCCGGTCAAAACCTGTCACTACTATGGTCGGATCCTGCAAGCCCAGTATACAGACGATATCTTCTTTTACGGCTTTCGTCGCTGTTGCCGTATATGCTGCAATGACCGGTCTTTTGGGTAATGCATTGATAAAATCCACGATTTTCAGATAGCTGGGACGGAAGTCCTGCCCCCACTGGGAAATGCAGTGTGCCTCGTCCACTGCCACCATAGAGATGTCAACGCAGCTGACCAGTGATAGAAAGGACTCTGTCATCAGCCGCTCCGGTGCCACATAGATCATCTTATACTGACCATTCCTGGCATTCTCCATCGCCTTACGATACTGGGATTCTGTCAGAGAACTATTGATATATGCGGCATGAACTCCCACCTGATTCAGTGCTGTCACCTGATCCTTCATCAGGGAGATCAAGGGGGATATGATCAGGGAGATCCCCTCAAATAATAATGCCGGGACTTGATAGCAGATCGACTTCCCGGCTCCTGTCGGCAGAATCCCCAGGACGTCCCTGCCGGCAAGCGTACTGTCCACCAGTGCCTCCTGCCCGTCCCGAAAGGAATCATAACCAAATATTTCTTTTAGTACTTTATGTTTATCTTTTACCATTCTTTCCTCTTTCTTATATCTCTCTTCTTAAAAATTCTTCCCGCAGATACAGCGCATCCTCCATCGTATTTTTCCATCCATATTTTTTCAGGTCTATCCTCCAGCCGTCCTCGCTCCACGAAACCTGAACGCCTTCGTGTTCCAGCATCTGCTTCTGGAGATCCGGCACGGCAAATGCCGCTGCACCGCTTAAGATTCCTTTCGCATTCACGACCCGGTGTGCAGGGGCATCCTCCCCCGCAAGTCCGCGGTTCAGGGCATATCCCACCTGCCTTGCATTCTTCGGCTTTCCGCACAGCATAGCGATCTGTCCGTATGTGGCGGCCTTTCCTTTGGGAATCTGCTGACAGACGAGGGCAGCTCTTTTATAAAAATCCATATTTGTCCGCCTTTCTCATCACAACAATAAAGATCTGCTACTGCTTCAATGCACCTTTTATAAACAGAGACTTTTCATCCTTAGCCCTCATCACAGCAAGTATTCCGTCCAAATGGTCATACTCGTGCTGTAACAGCTCTGACAGGTCCCCCTCCAGCTTCATCTCACAGTCATTCCATTGTTCATCTTTATATCGGATGATACAGCGCCTGTACCGTTCCACTTTGACCAGAAGTCCCGGGAACGACATGCAGTCATCCATCACATCCACTTTTTCATCATCCGGAAACGACAAGACCGAATTGATGAACACCACAGGGTTGTCTATGTACATGTACAGAATCCTCTTTTGAATCCCGATCTGAGGTGCCGCAACTGCCCGGCCTGCATGATATTTTTCCCGGAAATCCATCAGGGTATCATGAAGATCCCGGATTGTCTGATCCAGGCTCTCCAATTCCTCTCTCTGAACCTCTTTACTTGGCTCATACAGCTTCTCATTTCCTAATAGTAAGATCTCTTTTACCATAATCTGTAACCTCTCTGTTTTTTACCGCAACCAAATTTCCCATATCTTTTAGTATATAACAATGACTGCGAAACTGCAATCGCCGGCAAAAATGTGTTATAATGAAAATATCTATCTAAACTTATCAAAAAGGAAGCGATTGATTTGCCCAAAACTATGACTCAGGATGAAAAATTCAAGATGATGACGGAGATGCCGATCCCCCATCTGATCGGCAGGCTTGCGGTCCCCACGATCATCAGCATGCTGATCACCTCTTTCTATAATATGGCCGACACCTTCTTCGTCGGAAGGATCGGCACCAGTGCGACCGCCGCGGTTGGAGTAGCATTTCCGCTCATGGCTGTAATTCAGGCTCTGGGCTTTTTCTGCGGGCACGGCTCCGGCAACTCTATTTCCAGAAAGCTGGGCTCCAAGGAAATGGATACCGCCGAACAGCTGGCGGCCACCGGATTCTTTATGGCTATATTTCTTGGGCTGATCGTCATGGCACTGGGACTGGTTTTTCTCAAACCGCTCTGCCTGATCCTCGGTTCGACCGACACGATCCTCCCCTATACGAAACAATACCTCGGCATCATCCTGCTGGGTGCGCCCTACATGACTGCCCAGCTTGTTCTGAATAATCAGATCCGGTTTCAGGGAAATGCTGTTTATTCTATGATCGGAATTACTGCAGGGGCTGTTTTAAATATTGCACTGGATCCGCTTTTTATCTTTGTGTTTCATATGGGCATCGCAGGCGCTGCTCTTGCAACGATTTTCAGTCAGTTCGTCAGCTTTGTCTTACTTTTGGCCGGAATCCGGATCTCCAAATGTATCCCCATCCGCTTCCGCAACATCCGTCTGAACAAAGACCGCCTTTCAGAGCTTGTCGGCGGCGGGCTCCCCTCCTTATTCAGGCAGGGGCTGGGAAGTGTGGCAACCATGACCTTGAATCTTGCGGCTAATCCTTACGGAGATGCGGCCATCGCGGCCATGTCTATTGTCAGCAGGATCACCATGTTTGCCGGATCTGCACTGATCGGTTTTGGTCAGGGCTTTCAGCCTGTCTGCGGTTTTAATTACGGGGCGAAAAAATTCGGACGTGTGAGAGAAGCGCTTTGGTTCTGCGTGAAGGTATCCACTGTGGTCTTATTTTTCCTCGCCGTCACGGGCGCACTGCTCTCGGGCAGTCTGGTTGGGATCTTCCGGGATGACCCGGAGGTCATAAGGATCGGAACGACTGCACTGAGGTTCCAGTGCCTGAGTTTTACATTGAATGGATGGATCATCATGAATAATATGATGATGCAGACGATGGGAAAGACGGGATATGCATCCCTGCTCGCATCCGCCAGGCAGGGGCTCTTCTTTATTCCTGCACTGCTGATCCTCCCGGGGCTGTTCGGACTTCTGGGGATCCAGATGGCACAGGCAGTGGCAGACGGCCTGACCTTTGTTGTTACGACGGTGATCTATGTACTTGTCATGAAGACGATGCGGCAGGAAGAGACCGAATATCTACAAAAAAAAGAAATCCAGCGGTAATCCCCTTCCTCCGCCGGATTTCTTTTTTAACACTATGCACTTACTCCTCCGACCGTAACTCTCGGCATCCACAGGAATTTAGACATTCCAAAGGTAATGGTATCCTTGTATTTCAGGCTGCCGGCTGGCAGATATACGTCTCCCATTTCGCTTGAAACCTTTTTGTAACCCTTCTCCTCCAGCTTCTCTCCCTTATTAGCAAACCTTGCTAATACCTCTATATAGGAGCCGCCTCACGTATTGCACACTTCTGGGTACACAACAATGTCTTTCAAGTCCTTTTCATTCATATAGTCTTTCAGTTTATCCTCTAAAATCACTTTCATTTTTAAGTCCTCCTTTACTTTGATCTGGTCTTATTATAACCAGATCAAAGTAAAGATTCTGTGATAAAGTCACAATAGACAGAATACTCTGAAAACGGCGTGCAAAGGGGTCAGACCCCTTTGCAGACTCTCATCTTTTCCATCACCAGCCGGGTCACTGCTTCCCGTCCTGCTGCCCCCAGTTTTTTAGGGTCGATCGTCTCCGGATGGCTTTTTAGCACTTCCTTGATGCCATCGGTAAAAGCAGCACGCAGTTCGGTCGCAAAGTTCACCTTGCAGATTCCTCTCTTGATGCTCTCCCGGACAGCCTCATCGGGCACACCGGAGGCTCCGTGAAGTACAAGCGGCACGTCTACAGCTTTTTGAATCTCTTCCAGTCTTTTCAGGTCCAGTCTCGGCTCTCCTTTGTAGAAACCATGTGCGGTTCCGATGGCAACTGCCAATGAAGAGATCCCGGTTCTTTCCACGAATTCCTTTGCTTCCAGCGGATCGGTATATGCATCCGTTTCCCCGCCGTCCAGATCATCTTCCTTTCCGCCCACTTTTCCCAGCTCTGCCTCCACCGGTACTCCTACGCTGCTGCACATTTCCACCACTTTTTTCGTAATCCCGATATTCTCCTGAAACGGTTTTTGTGAGCCATCGATCATGATCGAGGTATACCCTGCATGCAGAGCCTGGACAGCAAGTGCGTAGTCCGAGCCATGATCCAGATGCAGAGCGGCGCAAATTCCCGTCTCTTCTACTGCACGCGCTGCATTTGCATAGAAGTATTCCGGGGATGCATATCTTACTGTAGAAGGAGTCGTCTGCATGATCACAGGAACATCAAGTGCTTTGGCAGCCGCAGCCACCGCCTGCACCATCTCCATATTTTCTACGTTAAAGGCTCCCACTGCATAATGCCCTTCCCGGGCCTTTAACAAAATTTCTTTCGTTGTCACTAACGGCATATCATTTCCTCTTTTCACTCATCCAATTTTCAATCACTCTGTGGATCTTCGTTCCCGCCACGCTATTTACTGCCATCAGCGCAGCACCCTCGACCGGGGAGAACATCGGAGACAATAGATATCCGTTCTGTTCCTCCACAGCTCTCTTAAGGAACGGCAGTACAAACTCCTCTGCATGAAACAGCCCTCCCGAATAGGATACCGGAACCCTTTCCCTGTCCCACAGCTTCTTTAAGATGCTTCCGGCCATACTGCCCAGCTCTTCTGCTGCCTCCTGATAAAGTCTCCGGGCCGGGACATCTCCCTGTCTCGCTGCCCGAAGCAGCAGCCTCTGCATGGAAGCCACCTTACTGCGTTCCCCGATATACTCTTGGTCCATCCTCCCGATAAAATCCATTTCCCCATCCAGAGAAAACTCCTCTTTTATAATGTCATACAACGGACCTCTTCTCACACGTCCGTCCGCCTGCTTGGAGAACAGCTCCATGGTCCTGCGCCCCAGCCAGTAACAGGAGCCTTCATCACCGAAGAAGGTGGACCATCCGCCGCTCCTTGCACAAAGGCCCGCTTCGTTTTTACCAAAAGCGATACTGCCTGTTCCTGCCACCACATTGACTCCCGGCTGAAGTCCCAGGGAGCCTGCCCAGCCGACCTCCACATCGTTTGTGATATGGATGGGGCGATCCATAAATATCTCCTTGACAGCCCTGCTCACGAGCCCGTCCTCTACTTTCAGCTCGCCAAAGCAGGGAAGTCCCACCACGATCGAAGACAGCCGGTCCTCTTTTAATCCCGCCTTCTTAAGACACGCTGACGCACCCTCTTTCAAAAGCGCAGCCGTCTTCTCAATTCCGATCTCTTTATAGGAACAGCCGCCTGTCTTTTCCTCTGCCAGACATTCCCCGTTTTCGTCTATCAACAGATATGCGGTCTTCGTACCTCCGCCATCGATTCCCAAAAAATATTTCATAAGCTTCCACCTATCCCTTAACACCGCCGACAGTCAGGCCCTCTACGAAGTTCTTCTGGGCGAGACTGAAGATGATCACGATCGGTATGATCATCATTGCCGATGCCGCCATGATCAGGTCGGTCTGTGTACCGCGGTCACTAAAGAATGCACCGATACCTACAGTCAGTGTAAATAATTCCCGTTTACTTACAGAGATCAACGGCCACAGATAAGAATTGTAGCTTGCCATAAACAGGTAGATGAACAATGCCGACAGCATTGATTTTGACATCGGCAGTGCGATCGTAAAGAAGCGCTTGAAGTGTCCGCACCCGTCCATCTCAGCAGCCTCCAGATAATCATCTGCCAGATCCAGGAAGAACTGTCTCATCAGGAAGATACCGAATATATTTACAAAATACGGAACCGTCAGCACAAAATAACTGTTTGTCAGCTTCATGCCTGCCATCAGCTTGTAAAGCGGGATCATAAGTGTATCATAGGGCACCATCATAAATGCCAGGATACACATAAAGATAAAATTTCTTCCCCTAAAACGGTACTTCGCAAATGTATATCCAATGATGGCACTGCTCAAAACTCCCATCACTGTATTGAGGATACTGGTTCCAATGCTGTTGGCGTAATAGCGGATAAAAGGAATACTGTCCAGCACCCGTTTAAAGTTGGTCGTGACCCACTCATGAGGATACATGGTCGGCGGCATCTGTAAAAGCTCAGACTGTCCCTTAAAGGCCGATACCAGCATCCAGTATAATGGCAGGATCATGAAGAATGCGCCGATAAATATGACGATCACTCCAATATAAAAACCGATTGAATGTTTCTTTTTCTTCATCGCTTATGCCTCCTGTCCTTTGTAATGCCTGGTCTTCACTTTCCGTTCCTTCGTAATGAACCACTGGATCAGACTGAAGAACAGAATGATCAGCATCAGAATCATAGACATCGCAGATGCATAGCCAATATCACTATTCTTGATACCCTTGTTCATAATATGGAGCAGAAGCACCATCGTACTCGTTCCCGGTGTACCATCTGTCAAAATCTTGACAGGTGTGAAGAACATGAAAGCTACTGTTGTTGTCATAACACAGACAAACAGGATATTATTCTTGATCAGAGGCAGCGTGATCTTAAAAAACTTTGCAAGCGCCCCTGCGCCGTCTACCTCTGCCGCTTCATAATAACTCTTGTCGATCCCCCGGATCGCTGCCAGTATGATAACCGCATAATAGCCAAATACCGCCCAGATCTGCACGATACACAGACAGATCAGTGCCTGCCCCGCAGAGCTTAAAAATGGCTGTGCCTTCATCCCCAGTGCCTCCAGGATCGCATTGAACAGACCATAGTTCTTGCTGTACAGCCAGTCCCATACAAGGCTGATCGCTACTGCTGAGATGACCGATGGCAGAAAATATACAAACGTAAATGCCTGCCTCATCTTATTTCCAAGTGAATTCAGGCCTGCGGCCAGTAAAATAGAGAGAACGACTGTAGCCGGAACAATGATGACTGCGGCCATAACTGTATTTTTTAAAGATATCAAAAATGTTGGATCCTTGGTAAAAGCCTTTATGTACTGGTCAAACCCGACGAACTTAAACGTTGGATAAGCCATATGAGCATTGGTAAAGCTATACATAATGACTGATATAAAGGGTATGACGAAAAATATTAAAAACCATAAAAAGGTAGGTACTAATACACAAAACAGAAAGATGTTACGACCCCGGTTCCGTTTTGAGCCTTTTCTTTTTCCCATAAATGCCTCCTTTTCAGGCCTTTATTCCGTTTTATTTCAATTCAACCGTATAATGGAATACCTCTCCGTTCACGATGCTCTGGCAGTATTCGATGATGTCCGCTCCGCTGTAGGTCACGCGTGTCAGGTTGATCGCCGCATCATTGACCCGCAGGCCCATGTCTTTTGCATCCTCCCTGGAAAGATTCACAGCCGAGAAGGTCTCCACAGCCTTCTCCGGGAATACATGGAAGATACGAAGTGTCTTATACAGCCCATTATTGGCAACCATCTCACCGGTCAGATCCGGCACGAATTTGACCGGTATATATGACTGCTCGATCGTATATGCTTTATCATCCATATATCGGATCCGCTTGATCCAAAATACTTTTTCATCTGCCTCTAACTGCAGTGCTTCCCTGATGGAAGCCTCCGGAATAATTTCCTGAAATATTATTAATTTTGCTGTTTCTTTGATACCCAGCTCTGTCAGCTCCTCGCTAAAGGAATAAAACTTGTGCAGCTTCTGGCCGATAGAACGGTTCAACACAAAGGTTCCCCTGCCGCGTTTTTTTACAAGGTAATTCTCTTTCTGCAGTTCGTCGATCGCTTTGCGGACCGTGATATTACTGACCTCAAACATTTTAGCGATCTCTGCCTCAGAAGGGAGCCTGCTCCCCTCCGGCCATTCATTTGCTAAGATTTTTCTTCTGATTTCCTCTTTCAGCTGATAGTAAAGCGCAACAGGTATATCTTTTCTAATTACGTTCCCGTTTGACATAACCATTTCTTCCTTTTCTAAGTATATTTATATACTATTATACCATCATAATTTTAGATGTAAATTGCTGCCAGCCCTGTAAAACAAAGCACGGGAATCTATAGTTACCATTTCATTTCTATATATCGTAGATCACAATCCCCTGTACGACCCTGTTGACATCTCCCTTCGGACACGGATTATCTGTCGTAAATCCTTTTTCCAAAGACTTCTTCATTGAAAGCAGCTGTGAAAAAACAAGAGAGAACATATATGCACCCATTTCCGAATCCCTTGGAAGCTTTGCAGGAATCTGGTAAACTACCTCATAATCTTCCCCGGTGATCTCTCCCTTTGTCTCCTCTGGCTTTACAGTAACGACCAGATTATGCTGCTTCTCGCGGATCAGCTCATTAGCCAGGTCTGTATCATATTTTCTGCTGTACTCCTGGTTTGAGATAAAGTGAACCGTAAGCGTCTCATCATTGATCACCGTCTTTGGACCATGACGGAAGCCTGTCGGCGCGTCATATCCTGCATGTACATAGCCGTCAGACAACTCCATGGACTTGATGGACGCTTCTCTGCTGAGGCCCTTTAATGCCCCGGTACCAAGCCAGATGATCCTGCGGTAATCGTTCTGAGCGATCTGTCCTGCCATATCCGCCAGACTGTCGATCTGTTCCTCCATTGCTTTTGCCATTGCTTTTACATATCCTGTGTAGGTCTCCATCTCTTTATAATGGAACAGACACCAGGTCGCAATGCTCATACAGCTGACACTGCTCGTCATGGCAAATCCCTTGTCACATGTCTCTGGCGGCAGGTCTAACACAAGGGAATCCTCCATCTCATATCCGCATTTTGCAAGGCTGCTCTCCTTATCGCAGACGATCACGATATTGTAAAGCTTTTTCACTCTCTTTTTGGCAAAACGGACTGCCGCGATACTCTCCGGGCTCTCTCCTGAACGTGCATAAGAGATCAGCAGGGTAGGCACATCAAACAAGGTCGCATCCGGCGCACTGATGATATCCGTTGTATGCACATTTTCTGTACGGATCCCCAGCTCCGAAGCCAGCATATACAAAAATGTTTCACCGACAAATGCGGAGGAGCCGGCACCTGTTGTCACGATCCGAAGCTCCTTTTCGGCCAGCACCTTGTCCATAAATGCTGTGATCTCTTCTTTCCTTTCCAACAGCTCATCTGCCAGTGTATTCCACACCTCCGGCTGCTGCGCGATCTCAGTCACCGTATGAATGCAGCTGTGCTCCTCATAATATGTAATTGGTTTTCCAAATAATTCCGTGTTCATTTTAATCTCCATTCCACTGCGGGTGCTTCCCCGTCAGTTCAGTTCCTGTTGTTTCTTGATTCAGCAGCTTGATCATGTGGTATGCGGACTGCATTGCCACGTTATGGATCTCCCTGTCTGCCAGACCGCCCATATGAGGGGTCAGGACTACATTATTAAGTTTAAACAGCTCGCTTTCGTACAGCGGCTCCTCTTCAAATACATCCAGTGCCGCTCCTGCGATGCGGTGCTCCCTAAGAGCCTCCAAAAGCGCCTGGGTGTCAATGATCCCGCCTCTTGCGGCATTGACGATCACGGCATTTTGTTTCATGGATGCGATCGTATCCGCGTTGATGATATGATACGTCTCAGGTGCCAGCGGACAGGCCGGCACGAGAATGTCCGCTTCTCTAAACAAAGTCTCTCTGTCTACATAAGTCACACCGTACTTTTCGGCCAGCTTTGGTCTCTCACTGGTGCTGCTTACAAGCACCTTCATATCAAAGCCTGCCGCCCGCTTTGCCACGGCCTGTCCGATGGCACCGAAGCTGATGATCCCCAGGGTCTTTCTTGACACTGCGTATCCCCTGGCTACACCGTCACACCATTTTCCTACGCGGATATTGCGGTCTCCTTCCGGGATCCGCCTCATCACCGCGAGGATCAGGCCCCAGATCAGGTCTGCCACTGCATCAAAATTCTGCCTTGGCACATTACAGATCGTAATGCCCCTCTTCTCAAACGCTCCGATATCCAGATGGTCTGCCCCGGCACAGTTCAGCGAAATTGCCAGAAGCCCTTCTGCATGTTCTGCAAATGCCTCACCTAAGGGGATATCTGCCCCCATTAAGATGCCGGCCGGCTTTTCTGTCAGGCTGTCCCAATATTCAATCAGATCCTTCTGCGTGTACCCTGTCCGATCCTTCTCTTCAAGCAGGATCGGTTCCAATCCTGCCTCCCGAAGAGCTTCGAATGCCTCTTCTTCCTGTTCGAAGGAAAAGGAGATGATCAATACTTTCTTATTCATAAGCAGATCTCCTTACATATACTGCGGCAGATAGTCCTTGTGTTCCTCGATAAAGTCCCTGACCAGATTCTCTGCTGTCTCATAATCGGTTACCGCACCATCCAGCATCATTGCGTCTGCCCAGAGCTGTCTGTCGCCTTTTAATGCTGCCTCAACCGTAAGATCTACAGAAGCAAGACGTTTGATGATAATGTCTTTGATCGGTCCTTCGAATCCGTTCACGTGCATCGAAGAAAATCCTCTTGCTGTGGCAACACCCGGAATCTCAAGAACCGCATCATCCGGGATCCCCGCAACGGCACCCTCATTCGGGATATTCACAGAGAATACCTTTCTCTCATCCAGGAGCAGAGACCTGATAATCTCTACCAGCTGCTCGTGCTCTCCGTCCGCACGCTTGAACAGGTCTGCCTCAACCTCACCTTCGGTCTCGCCCTGGTCCAGCATTGCTTTATAGGTTGCCTCACCTCTGGCGATCACATCATCGATCGGGAAAGCATCTATGCCGAGTGTGGCTCCGTAATAGTTTCCTTCCGGGAAACGTTCCGGGAAAAACTCTACCGCATGGCGGTCCACAACGGCCGGAAGTGCACCATAACGCTCGAAGAATTCCCAGGAAAGCGGGTTGTCCATATGGTTCGGTATCTCTTTATCCTCCAGAAGCGGGTTGAAGAAATTGCGCACATGAGGGTTTCTTACATTGTCCTCCTTCTGCTTCTGCACGATGTCTAACAGTTCCTGATGTACATCTTTTCCGTCCACACGGATGTCATACAGCCATGTCAGATGGTTTAGGCCGGCTCCGATGGTGGTCAGTCTCTTCACATCAACCCCCAGCATTTTTGCCAGATACTTCTCTCCATAGATCACTCCATGACACAGACCGATGATCTTCACATTTGTGACTCTCCTTACAGCTGTTACGATCGCTGTCATCGGATTCGAATAGTTAAAGAAATATGCATCCGGGCAGAGCCGTTCAATGTCCCTGGCGATCTCAACCATGACAGGGATCATTCTCTGCGCCCTTGAAATTCCGCCTGGCATGATGGAATCTCCTACCGGCTGATAGATCTTGTATTTTCTCGGGATCTTAACATCCTGCTCCCATGCACGTCTTCCCCCCACCGCGATAGTCGTAACTACAAAGTCAGCCCCGGGCAGCAGTTCCTTTCTATCGGTAGAGGCGCTGATGAGGATGTCTGCCCCCTTTTGCTCCACCATTTTTTTAGCCAGCTTTGTGATCGATTCTAATATGACCGGATTGATATCACAAAGTGCGATCTCCCATTTTCCAAACCCGGACTGGATAAAATCTGCGATCAGGCCTTTTGTAAATACTGCGCTGCCTGCACCGATCAGTACGATCTTCTTTCTCTCTGCCATTATCTGTTTCCTCCTCTTTCCCATGCACTTACCATTGCCTCATTGCATGCCTTTAAAAACTCTTTTAAAATCTCAATCTGTCTTTCATATGCTGCCTGGTTCAATTCTTCTACCATTGCTTCCTTCATGAAAAGCTTGATAAATCCCGGCTCTTTGATCCCAAGTTCATACATATCAGAAGTCTCCATGTTGTCATATACCCGGTCAAACTCCTTTTGGTTGCTGAACTTGTCGATCTCTGCAAAAATCCCCGCGGGCTGCTTTTTATAGCTGTAGATCGCACCAAAATATGCATACAGTGATAAGCTGTCCTTATTTTTCAGATAGTACCTGAACCCTTCGGCATACTGTCCAAAATTATCCGGATCTGCATAATTGACTTCCACGCTGCTGATACTGCTTTCCATCTCATTCAAGACCTGATCGAATGCATTGACCAGGTTCAGGGAATCTGCCATTTTCTGATAATCCAGTGTAAACCCCTTTTCGTATGCGGCCTCCACGATCGCCTCAGCGCCGCTTTGCACGAACCCGCGAAGGATGACTGCCTGTTCTTTTCTTGTCCTGCCCGACATATCTGCAAATACCGCATCCGGCATAAACAGTTTAAAATATTCCGGCTCATCCCTGTTGATCTCAAACTCCGGGCGTTCCTCAATGTTCTCAAGCACACAGCCATAGCTGTGGTGATTATTCTGTTCATCCAGCTCGATCATCAGCCCCGGCCTGGTAGACGGGAAATAAATCAACCCGATATGCAGGTAATATCCGATTCCTGAACGCTTACATGTCACGCGGCACCTCAGCCCGTACCAGTGGCGTCCGATACAGTCCTTCGCATCCCGGATCACCTGAAACCCTGCAATATCACTTTGGATGCTCCCGATCGCATCAGCCAGGATATCCCCAAACCGATGCATGGATGAAAGCGCCTGAATATCAATATGAAGTTTGTCCAATGTCCCTTCCTCCTGTATTATCTCTTCTTCCATGCAAAATCTGGATTCTGTACACATAGCTTTCCACCGCTGATCTCGATAAAGGTCCCTGTCAGGTAGGAAGCCTCCCCAGATGCCAGGAAGGCTACTGCATCTGCCACATCCCGGGGGCTGCCCAGGCGGTGAAGTGCGATCGCACTCTCCAGTTCTTCCTTCTTACTGTCAATGACGCCCCTTGTCATGCCCGTCTCGATCACTCCCGGAATGAAACCATTGACCCGGATATGATCCGGTGCCAGCTCTGCCGCCAGAGTCTTTGTCAGGCTGTACACTGCTGCCTTGCTGGCCGCATATGCCCCGCTGCCTGCTGAGCCGAGAAGTGAGGCATAGGAGGCTGCATTAATCAGGACTCCGCCCTTTTCTTTCATACATCTTTGGCATTCCCTTGCACACAGGAATACCGATTTCAAGTTTACATTCATGACCGTATCCCACTGGCTTGTCTCCATATCACAGACAAACGCCTGTGGGTAGATCCCTGCATTGCTCACAAAGATATCTATGTATCCAAAATCTTCTAAGGCCTTTTTGAAAACCGCCTGTACGGATTCCTCCTTTGACACATCCATCACATAGGACTTTACATTTCCGTACGCCTTTAGCTCCTGCTCGGCTTCCTTCAAGGCTTCTTCATTCAGATCACAGATAAATACCTGTGCCCCGCTCTGAAGAAATTTCCTGGCGATCGCAAAGCCGATTCCCTTTACACTGGCGGCTCCGGTCACTCCCACTGTTTTTCCTGTATAATCAAATGCCATTCTTCTAACCCCTTTCTGCATGACACAATACATCTGCTACATCTCGATCACGGCGCCTCTGCTGGCAGAAGCCGCTAATTTAGAGTACACTCCAAGATATCCCCTTGTGTACTTTGGTTTTGGCAAAGTAAAGCCCTTCCTTCGCTCCTCAAGGACCTCCTCTGGTACATGGAGCGTAATGCTCTGTGCCGGAATATCCACCGTGATCTCATCTCCATCCTGTACGAATGCAATCGTTCCGCCCTCTGCCGCTTCCGGGGAAATATGTCCGACAAAGCAGCCATTATTCGTACCGGAAAATCTGCCGTCTGTAATGAGTGCCGTAGACTCGGCCAGTCCCATGCCGTAAAGATACTTCATGGCCTTGTACATTTCGCGCATTCCCGGGCCGCCTTTCGGCCCCTCATACCGGATGACAACTACATTGCCCGGCTTGATCTGACCGCCTAAGATCGCTTCCTCTGCGGACTCCTCACTGTCGAATACCCTGGCTGTCCCGGTAAATACATGCATATTTGGCTTGATCGCCGACGGCTTTGTGATACAGCCCTCCGGGGAGAGATTGCCTTCCAGAATGGAGATTCCTCCAAACTTACTGAATGGTTCGCTCAGAGTCTTGATGATCTCTCTGTTCACCCGGACCTGTCTGTACTCTTTTAGATTTTCGCCGACCGTTTTCCCGGTCACTGTCATAACCTCCAGATTCAGAAGGGATTCCAGCTCCTTCATCACCTGCGGGATCCCACCGGAATTATGGAAATCTTCCATATTATATTTGGAGGAAGGATTCACCTTTGCGATCAGAGGTGTGGTCATCCCGATCTCCTTAAATTTCTCTGTCATCACCCAGCTGTCGATCCCTGCCTCCCTGGCAACTGCCAGCAGATGCAGGACTCCATTTGTAGAACCGCCTGTGGCATTGAGTACCCTGATCGCATTTTCCAGGGATCTCTCATTGATGATCTGATCTGCAGTAATATTTTCCCGGACCAGAGATACGATCCTCTCTCCCGTTTCAAAGGCGATCCTGGTACGGTCCGCATAGACTGCCGGAATCAATGCTCCATGAGGAAGCGTCATCCCTAAGCTCTCCGCAAGACAGCACATCGTGTTTGCCGTCCCGTAAAAAGAGCATGATCCGCATCCCGGGCCGCATGTATTCTCCATGCGGTACAGTTCCTCTTCCTCAAGCCTGCCTGCCTTGACCATGCCGCAGCCCTCTGACAGGGTGGTCAGATCAGAAGCCCTCCCGTCAAACACCGGGCCTCCCTGCATGGGACCTCCCGGAAGTAAGATTGCCGGCAGTCTCAGTCTTGCAGCCGCCATCAAAAGCCCGGGAACGATCTTGTCACAGGAACCAAGAAGGACGATCCCGTCCAGCTGGTGTGCCTGCACCATAACCTCTACATCATTGGCGATCAAGTCGCGGGAAGGGAGAATGAAACGCATCCCCTCATTTCCCTGGGCTGTTCCGTCACATGCCCCGATCACGCCGAATTCTACAGGTGTCCCGCCTGCCGCATAGATCCCGCGTTTCACGCTGTCTGCAACAGCTCTTAAGTTGTAGCTGCCCGGCACCAGTTCGCTCCACGTATCCGCGATCCCGATGATTGGTTTTTCCAGATCCTTGTCTGAAAATCCCATGGATTTATATACTGCCCGGTTAAAACTGAAATCGGGCCGCCTTAATATTGCTTCACTTCTTCTCACGTCTTTTCCTCCTACCTGATCTTTTCCAGTTTCAGGTTGCTGACTACATATTTATATCCGGCCTCTTTTAAGTATTTATGTGCCCTTGTGTTGTAGCTGTATTCTTCCCCGTACAGCCAGCAGAATACTTCTACCTCGCGCCCGATCTTTTCCTCCAGATACCGTTTTGCCACAACGATCTCACGATACATATCTTCGTCCGGCGTTTCCTTGGTGATCTGGAAATGATTTCCGGTGTGGCAGCAGATCTCATGTCTGGAGGCGATCTCTCTTACTTCCTCCCAATTCAGGGCGATCCTTTTATCCGGGTACAGGCTTTCGTCCGTAATGTTCAGTTCATGCTCCTCACTAAATGAAAGCTGCTCCTCTAACGGAATGTCCATGAAGAAACTTGGAAAATAGAACCACCCGGTAAAGTTGTATTTATCCAGGATCGGCAGCATGACGTCATAGTGGTTCCTGAATCCTTCAAATATAGCAGGGATCAGGCCAGGCTTCTCATAAGGCCATTCTCTGGTCTGAAAGAACTGCTCTAAATCCTTCATCGTGACCGGCACGAAATGCTCACTGAAATACTTGATCTCCGCCTCGAAACGCTCTGCATTGACGGGGTTGGTATTATGGTAGTTCACCACACGGATATAAGAGCTGTTGATCAGATACCGGAACATTTCCAGGCATCTTTTATCCCTGGAGATGATCTGTAAAAATTCTTCTGCATTCAGATTGTTCATCTTATTTTCCTCCCGTCTGCTTCTTTTTCTCTTCCACGAATTTCTTCACAACCTCGCGGTAAGGGATCACACTTCCATCCGCCCCTGCATGGAAGAACATCTCTGCCATGGCACTCATAGCCGGAGCGATTCCCTGATATTCCCCAAGCACCTCCGGATCCTGCTGCTCATAGAGGCTGGCAAAGATCATGGCTCCCGCCGCCATCAGAAAGCGGAACTCTTCATCCTGCCCTGCCCCCTTGTATGTCGTGTTCCAGGATGCCGTTAGGTCATCCAGACCAATGACTGCCGGGATGCCCTCATCCGCTGTTACACGGCTGTCGCAATATTTCATCATTTCCTCATAGGGCTTAAGATCCTGGTTTTCAATGTCTTCTAAGATATCCCTTAAGCTTTTCATCTGCTTCCTCCTTGCTCATCATCTGATTTTCTCTATCTTTAAATTGCTGACCACATATTTATATCCCGCCTCTTCCAGATGCTTATGTGCACGGATATTGTAGTTATACTCTTCTCCCGCCAGCCAGCAGAATACATCTACCGGCTTCTGGATATGACTCTCCATGCGGCGTTTTGCCTCTACGATCTCTCTGTGCATATCTTCATCCGAGGTTTCTTTCGTAATCTCAAAGTGACTTCCGGTATGGCAGCAGATTTCATGGTCCCTGGACAATTCTTTGATCTCCTCCCAATTCATGGCGATCCTTAAGTCCTCATACATGTACTCACCCGTTGTCCTCAGTCTGTGGCTTTTACAAAAGGCGAGCTGCTTTTCTCTCTCTACATCCGGAAAAAAGCCCGGTATATAGAACCATCCGGTAAAATGATATTTATCCAGTATCGGCTTCATGATGTCGTAATGGCTTCGGTATCCCTCAAATACTGCCGGGATCAGGCCCGGCTTCTCATAGGGCCACTTCCTCGTCTCAAAAAATGTATCCAGATCTTTCACCTTCACCGGCACAAAATGTTCGCTGAAATATTTGATCTCATGCTCGATCTGCGCCGCATCCCTGTCATTTGTGTTGTGGTAATTCACCACCCTTATGTATGCATTATTTACAAGGTAACGGAACATCTCAAAGGTCCGTTTATCTTTTGCAACCGTTTTAGCAAAGGTATGTATGTCAAAATTACTGCTCATGTTCCTTCTCCTTTTGCTTTCTGCATAATGCCTCTGTATAGGAAACCGTCTCCACGGCTTCGGTATCTTTGATCTGCCGGCACTGGAAGAATTTTTCTGCCACCGCCTCCATTGCAGGAAGGATGGCTCCTCGTCCGCTGCCGCCTTCTTCTGTCATCTGCTGGTCGATCAGGTCCGTGAACAAGAGTGCGCCCACTGCCTGGTAAAAGCTTAATTCGTCTTCTGCCCTGGATACCTCAAAGGGCTTCTGTCCATCTGTCGTAAGGTCATCTAACCCTATGATCATCGGAACCCCTTGGGAATCTCTGTCTCTTTCCCCGCAGTATGCGATCACCCTTCGGTAATTCTCCAGATTGTCCGCACCAAGCTGTTCGATCAGATCCTCGATGCCATCCGCCTGCTCCTTTGTATCATAGAAATTAAGCTGCCCCAGATTTTCCACCATCCGCCTTTTCTGATAATGCCGGTATGCGTAACTTAATATACACACTGTCGTACCTTCTATCAAAAGGGACGCCATCCATACTCCCTTTACATTCAGGTAGAATGCCCCGCCGATTACAAAGATCACCGGTAAGAACAGAGTCCGCATGAAGGAAAAGTATATTGCTTCCTTTGATGCCTGTATGGATTGGAAATAGGAGATCAGGATCATGTTTACAGCGGCCAGAAGATAGGAAACGGCGACGATCCTGATCGCCCCCGATGCCTGTATCAGAAAAGCTGCATCCGGTTTTAAGAAGATCTTTACAAACCATTCCGCCTTCCATTCGATCAATGCAACAAACACCACCGACATCCCGAATGCCCATTTTACTGCCAGATGGGTGAACCGCCTGGCACGGAAGAATTTGCCTGCCCCGCTGTTTGCACTGACAAGGGGCTGCATGGCATTGGATATCCCATTGATAGCTGCCAGCACAATGGTATTGATATTTACGACGATCCCATATACGGCGATCACAGTTGTTGCTGCATTTCCGGCGATCCTGATCAATACCGTGTTATAAACAAAGGTAACAATCCCTCCGTCGATCTCTGTAAGAAAGGTTGACATCCCCACCTTCATGATGTAGAAGACATCCCGCACATTTGTATCTGTAAAGTTGAGTTTTAAGTTTGACTTCTTCCTGAAGGTTGAGAGGATCCCAAGGATCACTGTTGATGTCACTGCCAGCGATGTGGCAAGAGATGCACCAACCATGCCTCCGTCGAATACATAAATGAATAAAACATCCAGAACGATATTTAAGGAGCAGGAAAGCAGTGTTCCTGCCATTGCCAGCCTTGGCGCATTGTCATTTCTAAGGAAGCTTGTGAAAAAACATTCTCCCATGTAAGAAACCGAAAAGATCAAAACCCATTTGACATAATCCGTCACACCCTGGCGCAGCTCTCCTGTGCCGCCCAGTACGGATACGATAGGATCTAAAAATATCAGTC
This sequence comes from Faecalicatena sp., assembly GCF_058819085.1. Taxonomy (NCBI): domain Bacteria; kingdom Bacillati; phylum Bacillota; class Clostridia; order Lachnospirales; family Lachnospiraceae; genus Faecalicatena; species Faecalicatena sp. Next base: position 15,849 of record NZ_JBZUUL010000038.1, on the reverse strand, counting down.
CCAGCAGGGTAATCACCGCGGCAATCATAAGCAGGGCCGCGGCTGCCCCGGTGTAAACACTCCTCGCTTTTTCTTTTTTTCCATTTGCCACATATGCGGAAAACATGGCACCTCCGCCGGTTCCGAACAAAAGTCCCAGAGAATACAGGACCGTTGTCACCGGCCAGGAGAGGTTCAGGGCCGCTAAGCCCTGCTCTCCTAACTTCTGACCGATACATAAGGTATCGATAAAGTAGTTGAAGGAAATCATCATCGTAGCTGAAACACTTGGAATCAGATACTGTAAAAAGGTCTCACTCACATTTCCCTGTAACAAATCAATTTTTTTCTTCATAAATCACCGATATGTCTTTCCTGCTTTATCTGCTCAAGTTTTCCTCGATCATGGCATTGCCTTCCTCTTCCATTCCTTTCAGTGCCGCATCGATGTCTCCGTCTACAAGGAGCTGTCTTAATTTTTCTCTTACGATCGTGTAGGTCAGTGTAGATGGTGTCTGCATATAAGCGCCTTCCTCCACTGCGTATGGAAGGATGTCCTTTGCGATAGAGATCGCCTTCTCTACAGAGCCTTTGTTTGGATCGTATTCCAGGTCTGTCAGGGCATCTACTCTTGCCGGAAGGGCACCTGTCTTATAAGCCCAGTCTCCTGTCTGCTCTGCTGTGGTCATGAATTTAACAAATTCCCATGCTGCTTCTTTGTTCTCGCACTTCTCGGATACGATGTATCCCCAGCCGCCTGTTCCAAGACTGATCGGGTCTGCTCCTTCTACCCATGACGGCATGTTGAATACCTGCCAGTCCACATCCGGGATATCGATAGCAAAGCTTCCTGAATACCACGGAGCGCCTACACACATTGCTGCCACTCCCTGGATGAATGCATCATAGCGTGTCTCACCCTCGTCGCTGACTGCATCCGGTCCCTGTGTGTACTTTAACAAAGTTTCTGCCGCCTGCTTAGCCTCCGGTGTCTGGAACTTCACGGCATTGTTCGCCTCATCCTTATAGTCTCCGCCGTACTGTAAGATCAGAGAGAGGAAGTTTGCTTCCCACTGTGCATATGTATAAGCAAGCCCGGAGCGTTTTACCTGTCCGTCGGCATCCTTCACCGTCAGCTGGTTTGCTACTTCCAGAAGTTCTGTAAAGCTTGCCGGTCCGTTGTTATCGATCCAGCTCTGTGGAAGGCTGATCCCCTCTTCTTTCAGGATATCCATGTTCACATACAGACTTGGAGACTCAACATTGATCTCTGACGGAAGACAGTAATACTTGCCGTCATACTGCTTGTTCTTTAAAGCACTTTCATAATAATTCTTTTCGATCTCCTCTTTGCTCATTACGCTGTCAGGAATCTCCTCGATCATCCCGCCTTTCGCCCAGTCAGTGATACTCTGCCATGTCTGCATCACATCGGGCTGTTCTCCTGCTGAAAATGCCTGGCTTAACTTGTCCCCAAATTCAGGGAAGTATTCTACTTTGATCTTCACATCCGGGTATTCCTTCTCGAACGCCTCGATGGCAGGTCCGAAGTAGGCTTTCCACGCTTCTGTGTCCTGTGTCCAGAAAGTAAGATCTCCGTCGATCTTTCCGTCTCCGTCTTCCCAGTCTTTCTTGCCCCCGCATCCGGCCAGTAAAGACATTGTCATTGCTGCTGTCAACAATAATGCAACCACTCTTTTCTTCATTTTCTTTCCTCCTATGGAACTCACTTTTTATATCCTTATGTTAGCATCCTATTATAATAAATTCTTAATTTATATTTACTTATTCTTATCTTATATTTACTTTCTTTTGTCTATTTGCACAATTATTTTTCTTTTTCTGTATATTAATCATATCTTTTATAAAAAAGATAAAAATAACAAATGTATAATATTTCACACACAAAGGAGAAACCAGATGAATCATACAGCAGATAATTTTTCTACCAGAACAGTTGAGTTCTCCGACTCTTACGAGCCTGTCGCAGCTCCGGGGCAATGGTGCATTGCCCTGATCGAACAGGGAAATGGCAGTTCCCTCTGCCAGGATCTGATCAAGGATTTCCAGAACAGGGATTGTTTCTTAATACACGGGAGCAGCCCCCGCATTACCCTGTCGTACAGCCAGGGACGCCCCATAAGGCTTTTTCTGTTACACTTTCGTCTGGAAGAAGCCGAATCCTATGACACTGCAGATCACAGCAGACAGATGCTCAAACAATTCTTTGACCCTGATACACCTTTTCAGCACTTTTCACTTCCCAAAAAGAACTACGACACCATCCGTTCTTATTTAAAGCTTTTAAGCCAGCTGCAAAAGGATGCCTTACCCGCATCGCCCACCATTTTTTATCACACATTTTTGTCGTTTCTTTTATATTTTGTACAGACAGGTTTCATCCTCTGTCCAGAGAAAAAACAGGATGGAGGGCGGCTTTCCTCGCGGAAGATCATCATCGCACAGGTAAAACATCTCATCCGGCAAAATTATGCCGATCCGCTGCCGCTTTCTTATATTGCCGATTATGTATTTACCAATCCCAGTTACCTGAGCCGCATATTCAAAGCAGATACAGGGATTTCTCTTTCCGCATATATCAACCAGATCCGCATCGATAATGCGAAGCTGCTCCTCGAAACTACGGATGAACTCGTCATTGACATCGCCGTTGCATGCGGGTTCAACCAGATTCCGCATTTTAACCGCATCTTTAAACAGTTTACAGGGATATCCCCCTCGGAATACAGAAAGAAAACCAGGCAGCCCTATTCATAATTAAGGGTGCCTGGCTTCAAAAAACGGTTCGCTCGTTTTACAGAAAGCTACTTATTTTCACTTGTTTTATTTTGTGACAGCTGGTAGGCCACATCTACGATCATATCTTCCTGTCCGCCGACCATACCGCGTCTTCCCAGTTCTGTCAGGATGTCCTTGATCTTTAGGCCGAACCGATCGGCTGCCCGCCTCGCATGAAGAAGAAAACTGGAGTATACACCGGCATATCCGAGCATCAGGGAAGCCGTATCGATCACCTGCGGACGCAGCATGATCGGCTCCACAGCCTCCTCTGCCACTGCAAGTATTTTGTCCAGATCTATCCCTGTCGTACAGTCAAGACGTTCTAACACGGCGGACAGAACCTCAATCTGGCAGTTTCCTGCTCCTGCCCCCAGACCTCTTAGGGTTCCGTCAATATAGGATGCCCCCTCTTCCACCGCAGCAAGGGAATTTGCCACTGCAAGCCCGAGATTATTGTGGGCATGGAAGCCCACAGGAATGCTCAGTTTTTCTGTAAGGAGACTGATCCGGCGGCGTACATCGTCCGGCATCAGAAAGCCGGCTGAGTCTGCCAGGTTCACATAATCCACCCCCGCATCTTCAAACAGCCGCGCCTGTTCCAGGATCTTCTCCGGCTCGGCCATATGGACCATCATAAGAAAACCGGCTGTGAACATTCCTCTTTCCTTCGCTGCTTTGATATGCTGGAGAGATACATCAGCCTCTGTCACATGAGTTGCGATCCTGACTGCACGAACCCCATGATCATAGGCCTCCTGGAGGTCTGTGATAGTGCCGATCCCCGGAATCAGCAACGCTCCCAGCTTTGCATGCCTGATCACCTTGGAGGCCTCCGCAATCAGCTCGATATCCCTTGTCCCGGAAAATCCGTAGTTGATCGATGATCCCGCGATCCCGTCTCCGTGGCTGACCTCGATGATATGGACACCTGCTTCGTCCAAGCCCTGCGCGATCTTACTTACCTGCTCCTTTGTAAAGCTGTGGCTCATTGCATGGCTTCCGTCACGCATGGTAGTATCTATGAAATGGATCTTACTTTTCATCCTGCTTTCCTCCTTTTAAAAATCTTTCTTCTGCTATTTTCTCTGCCACCTCAATCGCTGCAGAATTGATAATATCCAGATTCCCGGAATATTTGGGAAGGAAATCTCCGGCCCCTTCCACTTCTATGATGACTGTCACCTTATTTTTGTCCATGATCGGCGGGGTACGCAGCTTATAGCCGGGTACATATTTTTGTATCCTTTTGACCATCTGATTTACTGCATCTGTGATCTTCTTTTCATCCGGCTTTTTCACGATAGAATGAATGGTATTCGTCATCATCAGCGGCGGCTCTGCCGGATTCAGAATGATGATCGCTTTTCCTTTATCCGCGCCCCCCACACTCTCTAAAGCCTTAGAGGTCGTCTCCGTAAACTCATCGATATTGGCTCGGGTTCCCGGACCGGCACTCTTCGAGGAGATGCAGGAGATGATTTCCGTGTATTCGCTGTCGGCTGCCTCGTTGATCGCATAAGCGATCGGCACTGTAGCCTGTCCTCCGCAGGTTACCATGTTGAAATTCATCTCTTCGGAGAGAGAATCCAGGTTTACACACGGTACCACATATGGACCTACAGCTGCCGGAGTCATATCGATAGCGATCTTCCCGGCTTTTCTAAGCAGTGGCGCATGCTTTTGATGTGCTTTTGCCCCGGTAGCATCGAATACAATCTTAATATCATCCCTGTCCAAAATCGCTTCCACACCCTGTGTCGTTGTCTCGAATCCCAGACCTCTTGCACGGCGGATTCCTTCTGACTCCACTATTCCCACCATATAGGCCATCTCCAGATTTCTGCTTCTCATGACCTTGTACATCAGGTCCGAACCAATGTTGCCTGGTCCGATGATCGCTACTTTTACTTTTTCCATTTGTGTTCCTCCTTCTTGATCGTTTTGGATTTGTTATTTTAATATGGTAATCTTTTTATAAAGCTCTTCAAAATCTGACTTTACAAAAAATCCAGTTGCCTCCTGCAGGGCGTTGGCAGCGGAAATAGCACTTGCATACCGGAGGATCTCCTCATCCGTCCAATGATTTTTGATGCCGATGGCCAGGCCGGCTAACATAGAATCACCACATCCAACAGTATTGACTGCCTGGATCAACGGGACCCGGGCCTCATATACACCGGAAGGTGAGGCCATCACGGAGCCGTCCTTTCCCAGTGATACCACAACATACGAGATCCCCTTGTCTCTGATTTTGACGGCAGTCTCACGAAGTTCGTCCTTCGACATATCCGCCTTTTTAGTGATCTGCTTTATTTCATCCTGATTCGGCTTGATCAGGTCAGGCGCTGCCTCAATACATTGTAAAAGCAGCGTACCGCTGGTATCCACCAGGACGGGTATCCCGGCTTCCTTTGCCATCTGAATCATCCTGATATAAAGCTTCCCATCTACGCCTTTGGGCACACTTCCTGAAATCGTAACGACATCTGCCCCGGTCAGGAGCTCGCGGTACTTCTCTTCCATCTCTGCTGCCTTTTCCGGCAAAACAGTCTCTCCGCCTTCCAGAAGCTCCGTCTGTTCTCCGGTCTTTAAATCTTTAATGTTAATGCAGGTGCGCGTCTCTCCCTGCGTATGGACAAATGCGGTTTCAATCCCGTCCTTTTGCGCCAGCTCCTCCAAAAGCTGCCCTGTATGGCCGCCTGCAAAGCCCGTAGCTGTCACTGCTTCTTTGGCTGTCACTGCCACCCGCGAGACATTCAGGCCCTTTCCTCCGGCTCCATACCGGGAGCTTTTAACACGATTTACTTCCCCTGTCTCAAGTTTCTCAACTTCGTACCGCTTGTCGATTGCGGCATTCAATGTGACTGTTACAATCATCTGCTTTTCACTCCTTTTTATTTCGTTCGGTATTATTGAACATCGTTCTTATCTATTCCTATACAGAAGAGCCTGCTTTATACAGACTCTTATGCTCCATTTTCCTAACTATCGCTCAAAAAGATCAGCCGCGAAAACCCAATTTTTTAGAGATTTCTGCTGCTGCCCTCTTGATCTGTGATGCCGCCTCTTCCATTTTTTCTTCTGTCATCTTCACGGCAGAGCTAGAGATACTGATGGCTGCTACCGGCTTCCCCTGATGGTCATGGATTGCCGCGGCGACACATTTCAGACCCAATTCCACTTCCTCATTATCTGTTGAGTATCCTTTTTTTCTGATATCGGCTAAAGCCCTGAGTACCTCCTCTTTCTCAGTCATCGTATTGGGAGTCAGTGCTTCCAATTCCTGGCTGCTTAATATCCACTCGGCATCATCTAAGTTTAACTCTGCCAGCACAGCCTTTCCGATACCAGTGCAGTACATCGGAGCCCTCTTGCCTACCTGTGAATACACAATTCTTGTGTCTGGCGCATCCATTTTATCAATATAAACCACTTCCCGGTCCTTATACACCGCCATATGTACCGTCATTCTAAAATGCCCGGACAAGGCTTTTAGATATGGTCTGGCAATCTCTCTAATGTCCATGCGCTCCTGTACGATACAGCCCATCTCGAACAGCTTGAGCCCCAGGCGGTACCGCTTATTGTCGGGATTTTGTTCCAGATACCCCTCCTGCATGAGAGTGTTCACAAGACCGTAAACAGTACTCTTTCCAAGTCCCATGAACGCTGCGATCTCCGTGATCCCTGCCTCTGAGACCGGGCCGGACAGATACTCAAGAATCTGCAGTGCCCTCTCAACTGACTGGATCGTCACACCCTGCTTCATATCGCTCCTCCTCTTCTATTCAATCCGGTTTACCAGGCTTCCAAGCGCCTCGATCCGGCACTCTACCACATCACCCTTATTCAGGAAGCGCGGAGGTACAAACCCCATCCCTACTCCCTGGGGGGTACCTGTAGAAATGATCGTCCCTGCTTTTAATGTCATCCCTCTGCTTAGCTCCTCGATCACATATCCGATATCAAAGATCAGGAGGTCTGTACTGCTGTCCTGCCTGATCTCTCCGTTGACCAGGCTCTGAATCTTAAGCTTCGGTGGATAGGATATCTCATCCGCAGTTACAAGGGCCGGTCCCATGGGGGTAAATCCATCCAGACTCTTCCCAAAATACCACTGTGTATGCCTGGTCTGCAGGTTTCTTGCACTCACGTCATTTAAAATGGTATAGCCGAGTATATATTCCTCTGCATCTTCCGCTTTCACATTCTTTGCATCCTTACCAATGACTACAGCCAGCTCCACTTCATAATCCAGGCTGTCTACAAACTCCCCGTAAGCAGGAATCGCCTGCTGATGTCCCACAGCCTCATTCACACGCTTTGAAAAATAAACAGGATAGGAGGAGCGGATATCAAATGATTCCTTCTCAAACCTGGCCGCTTCCCTGGCATGTTCCAGATAATTTACCCCCAGACAGATCACATCCTGCTTCGGGTGGGGAATCGGTGCTCTTAAGACCACCTCATCCACTGACAGGGTATATATGCTTTTCTCCTCTGCCAGGCCTTTCAGTCGTTTTTGCTCCTCCATTGAAAGAGAAGTGATCCATTCATTCATGTCAGAATATGGGATGTCCAATAATTCAGACGGCGCGATCCTCTGCGCATCTGCGTCTAAAAAACCTATCCTGTCCTCTGACTCACCTTTGTTTCTGTAAGTAACCAGTCTCATAGTTTCTCCTTTTTCATTTGCTCTTTACTTGGCCTTGGTTGTTCGTTATTATTGAACATTGTTCTTATAAATTTTATTATAATCCAGACGGTGCAGATTATCAAGAGAAATTTTATGTACTTGGTACTCTTATACCGTTAGAAACGATCCCTCTCAGCACAATATTTTTCTATCCCCTGAGCGATCCCATCCGCCATTTTTTCCTGGAAGTCCTCATCTGCCATCAGCATATCTTCTCTTTCATTCGTCATAAACCCCATCTCCAATATGACAACCGGAATTTTACTCCAATTGATCCCGGTCATCGTATCATTGATCTGGATCCCACGATTTTCAAAGCCTGTAGACTCACAATAACTCTGTAGCAGATCTGCTGCCAGTTTGCTGCTCTCATCGTAAAGGCTTCCGGCAGTCGGATTTTCCTTCGATGCGATCAGACATAATGCACCGGAACTTTCCGGGCTCTCACTGCCATTTGCGTGGATTCTTACACACAGCAGTGCACCGGACTCGTTTGCCTGCCTGGCCCTGTCCTGATTGCTGGCCGCTGTTTCATTATCCTCTCTGCTCATCACAACATCGTATCCTCGTTCACTCAGCCGTTCCCTTACCTTTAAGGCAATATCCAGATTCAGCTGATATTCTGCAAGGCCGCTGTAACGCCCCGCAGTGCCTGAATTATTCCTCTGCTTCATGACCCCGGATCCCGGGGAATTTTCCTCCATGCCACTCATGTCTACTCCCGGCCCCTGATGTCCCGGGTCCAGGGCAATGACTGTCTTCTGCGGGACGGAAACTATTTCTGCTTGTTCCTGATCTTTTATCTGCCTGTGCGCCTCTGACAGCCTTATGTCCGCCTCCGCCGCTTTCAATCTCCACTGCTGCTTCTCTTTCGCACAAAAGCTTATTCCTGTCAATATCATCATCAATAGGGTCGTGGCAGCCAGTATGACCAGCCCTCTTTTACACTTCATAACAATTTCCCTTTCTGTGGATCTGCTCTATAGTTTGTCTCTTAGTTCCCTTATTCTGAAGTCCCTTTGGGCAGGGTATATCTTTAAGTATATGCGTCATATTTCTGCATTATGAATACTTAACTATATAAGACTTTCTTATCTATTTTTCCAAAAATATAGACAATACAATAAAACGACATCCATATCCCTGGGAATCTCCCAATGATATGAATGCCGCTATTTCTGCCGTTCACTGAAATATTAACACTTTTTGTGTCTACATGGAACCGTATATAGACAGAATATTCTGAAAACGGCGTGCAAAAGGGTCTGACCCCTTTGAATTTCTACATAAACTCAAACAGATCCATCTGCTTTCCACTATCTGCATTTTTCCGTTTATCCGCTTTTTCTCTGACCACCTCTTTCATCGGAAGTTCCCCGATCAATGGGGACTCTTCCCCCGAAACAGTCAGGATCAGTTCCTCCTGCGCCCTTGTCATTCCTACATAGAACAAGCGCCGCTCCTCTTCGAGATCGATCCTGCCTTCCTTTTCAAAAGGAATCATTCCCTTTCTCACTCCATAAATGAAGGTAACCGGGAATTCCAGACCTTTTGCACCATGCAGGGTCATCAAGGTGACTGCCTCACCTGTGTACTTTTTAGATCCGCAGCGCTTTAGATCACTTTCCACACCCAGACTCAATGCCTCCGCAAACTCTGTCATGCTTTTATAAAAGACCGTCATTTCTGCTAATTTTTTCATGGATGTACTGTCTTCCAACCCCATTTCTTTTATCCATGTTTCTAAAAACTTCTGGGGCTTACTCTTCTTATACAATGGCTTGAATTTTTTATACATGGCTTCAAAAACAGTTTCTGTGACTACGTTTTTATCCAGTTTCCAAAGAAACTTTAAGCTTAACTTCTTTGAAAATCCATCCCCTGCATCCGCAAGGCATTTAAAAAATGCAATGCTTCCCCTCACATCATCTTCCATTAAAAAATCTTCGCGCCCTGATGTAACATAAGGAATTCCTTCCTTCCGCAGACAGGTTTCAAGCAGCTGGGCCTGTCTGTGAGTACGGTACAAAATTGCAATATCTGAAAAGCCCCGGTTCTCTTTTTTCCCAATACCAATTTCCTGGGCATCCAGCATTCCAATCCCGCCTGTCAACCGATTGATTTCTTTCGCAATAAATATAGCTTCTCCCATTTTGGTTCCTGCACTGACAAGACGTACCGGGCTCTCGTCCTCTTTATGCGCAGTCAAAAGCCTTTGTTCTCCCGGATTATGCGAAATCATCTCTGCAGCCGCTTTTAGGATAGAAGGGGTGCAGCGATAGTTCTCGGTTAAGCGGATCTCATGAAGCTCGGGAGCATCTCCGGCAAGCCTTGCAAAACATGCAGCATCGGATCCCCGAAAGCCATAAACCGACTGGTCAGGATCCCCGATCACAAAGAGCTCTCTTCCCTTCTGGTTCCACGCCCTGATCAGACGATACTGAACCGGATTGATGTCCTGGAATTCATCTACGAGCAAATAAGAAAAGCGTTTCTCCCAGCCCAGGGCCGCACGGTCATTTTCTATGATGTACAGTGTTTCAAGAAGCAGGTCATCAAAATCCAGCATATTTTGTTCTTTTAAAATCTGCTGATAGTATTCAACTGCTGTTTTCCACTCCTTCTTCTCTGCTTCTGTCTGAACTGACTCCTCACAACTTGATCTACAGCCTGATTCAAAACCCGATTTTTCTAATGAGACCAATCTCAGGAACTGTTTTGGCGTCATATCCAGGCCGCTCTGCTCCAGCACACTGCGGGCTGCTTCCATTGCTGTTACGTCGTCTGCCAATGTGAATTCCATTCCCTGAGACTTCAAGAAATTCAAGCATATCGCATGAAAAGTACCGATCTGTAGTTGACTCACATTCCGGGCACGGCCCAGCTGTTTCTTAATCCGTTCTCTCATCTCGCCTGCTGCCTGATTGGTAAAAGTAACCGCCGTGATCTCTGACGGCTTTACTTTCCGCACCTCCAGTAAATACATCAGATGAGAGATCAATGTTTTCGTCTTTCCCGTTCCCGGCCCTGCAATGACAGCAATGGCCCTTTCCACTGACCGCACGGCCTGCTCCTGCTTTTCATTTAACTGATCTGCTGTCTTTGCAGCTGTACTGCTATTTGGAATCTCATTACACCCTCCGGCATTGTCCGGTGCTGCCTCATTCACAGACTTCTTTCTCCTGGTCTCGGCATGCGTTGTTTCTATATGCAGTGCCCCGAAGAAATTCATCTGCCCGTCTAAACTGTCCAGATCTTCCTGGTTAAATAATTTTATCGTCCCATATTCGCCATCAAACCCGGGAAGTCTTTCGACCTCTCCTTTTCGAAGCCTTCTGATTCCTTCCGCTACCAGATGCCCTGATACTTTTTGGATCTCCTCCGTCGGGATATTTCTCAATATTTCAAATTCCGGCCCCAGCTTCTGCAGCATTTTCTGATATTCTTTTTGTACCTTAACACTTGCAGAAGAGGTTCCGACAGAAGCTCCGATCACCTCCGGCAGAGGTACCAGGCTTTCAAAAGGCTTCCCCTGCTGCAAAACAAATCCTTCTTCTCTGTCTGCCAGCTGTTCAATCCTGTGTGACACCCCAATTGTCAGTTTTCTTCCGCAGACCGGGCAGATTCCCCCATACTTTTTGGTTTCTACAGGATTCAGACAGATCCCGCATTTCCTATGTCCGTCGAAATGATATTTCCCTTCCTCCGGAAAAAATTCGATCGTACCATACAGGCCTCTGCCTTCCTGTATCGCTCCACGCAGTCCTGAAAACGATAACCCGATGTCTAAAAGATTCGCTTCCCGTCCTAATTTAGCCGGAGAATGTGCATCTGAATTTGAGATCAGCTGATACTTGTCCAATGCAGATACCCGCCATATCATCGGCGGATCAGAGGACAGGCCCGTTTCCATCGCATGGATATAGCCTGACAGATCCCCAAAGCATTCCTCTACACTGTCGAAGCCTGAAAATGCCCCGAACAAAGAGAAATGCGGCGTCCAGATATGAGCCGGAACATACACCGCATCCGGGCAAAGCTCCAGCATGATCTCTAACAGATCATGACAGTCTATCCCCAAAATGGGCCGTCCATCAGAATGGATATTGCCGATCGCCTCTAACTTTTTTGCCAGAAGTTCAGCCGCCTCAAGTCCCGGAAGCAGAATCAGGCTGTGTACCTTCCTGACCTTGTCGTATTTCTTATAAATGGAACTGATCTCCCCGGTAATAACAAAACGCGGCAGCATAACATCTGCCACGGAATCATCAGGTATCCGGTATTCCTCTTTTAAAACATAAAGCCCTTCCTCTGCAGGTTCCAGCTTTTCCTTCATTTCTTCCCGCCATGCAGGATGAGTGAAATCCCCGCTGCCGACGATCTGGATCCCTTTCCGCCTGGCCCACAGGTCCAGATTCTCCAGATTGCAGTCCCGGCTTGTGGCACGCGAGTAGTGGGAATGTATGTGTAAATCCGCGATATACATATCAAACACCTTCTTCTTAAAAAATTTCCTCTGACTGATGGTTCACCTGATTTTCTGGTTATATCTTACAATATCCGATGAAAGCCAGTCGACTGCATCCTGCCATGTATAAAATGTAGTACTACCTTTTCTCCTCATCAGCCGGGAAAAATACGTGCTGACCACAGCAGCCCCACCTCTGGTTCCTTTGGCAGTCATTTCCGGCACAATCGGATATTTGGAAATGATCTTGCTATATTCCTGCTTTTGATAGATTGGATTCCGGCTGCTGAGCAGAGAAATATTTTTCGGTAGATGGGCAGGCTCAGCCAGCATGTGCATAGAAAAATATATATCCAGCGCCTTACCAACTAATTCTGCAGACCGGTATACACCGAACGAACAGGATTCCACCGTCCTTTTGGTTTCATCGATAAGAGCGCACAAATAAATATCTCCGTCCAATTCAGTATGATATCGTCCGATACCGACACATAACCTGACCGGCCCCGCCGCCTGAATGGAATCTGTCAAAACCTGCTCCGGGATCACTGCCTCCCGACTGCCCCATCCCGGCCCTGGATGCAGTTCCTCATCCTGCTTCCAGCGGTAGATCTCATCCGGGATATTTTCATAATCCTCCAAGTATAAAATCGGGTTATAATCTTGAAGCTTCATCTTGATTTCCTCTGTATTCTATGTTCAGTATCCTTTAATCAGTATTCCCAGTCTTTAAACTTTTACAATCTGTCATGCTCTAAAATGTATTGAAGCAGGCCCTCACAGCCCTCCACAATGTCATTGTAGGTCTTGTCAAAATTGCCTGTGTACCAGGGATCTGCAATATCCCGTGGATTGCCGCTAAAATCCAGAAGCTTGTGCACCTTATGGTCCGGATCTGAGCCTATGATCCGTTCGATGTTCCGGATATTGCGGTATTCCATACCTATCAAATAGTCGTAATTCTGATAATCCTGCTTCTTAAGTTGTACGGCATATTTGCCTTTGGTGCTGATACCGGCTTCCTTTAACTTCTGTACCGTTCCGTAGTGGACCGGGTTGCCAAGCTCCTCCCGGCTGGTCGCAGCGGATGCGACGGTGAAAAGGTCACCCATGTTACGCTTGTTAACCATGTCACGGAAAACGAACTCTGCCATGGGGGAGCGGCAGATGTTGCCGTGGCAGATGAATAAAACTTTTATCATAAACGAAACTCCTCCTAAAATCCTGTTTCTGTCTCGTTTTACCAATTATAATTTCTGCCAAAAGATTATTAAATTTGTAACAGGATAAGAAAAATACGGCAAGTTGAGGACATGAAACAAAAAAGAAGCGGAGAGATTACTACTGCCATTATTCTATCATAGATTATAGAATTTTATGAGCTAGCTTTACTCGATGGCTCATATTACATATTCAATTAAGCAACTATTTTTACATAATTCAATATTCTATATGCCTTACATAAAACGACTGCGTTTCTATCAACCACTCGGACGATTGCATAATTACAATTGCCGGATTTTTGATAATTATTGGACTGTAATCAAATAATTTAATCTTACTCAAATCTACTAAATACAAATAATAATTTGAGTCCATCAATTTCGCTGTTTCATATTCGTTATTCGACCAAAAAAAGGCATTTCCCGCAGAAACAGCCTTCACTTCGATAAAACGGTCATATTCACACGAAGTTTTACCATTAAATGAAACAATATCATAACCTGCACCGACATCAATACTTGATATTATTTTTACTTTATGGGCGACTTTATCCCCAAGGCGATGCTGCTCATAGGAAAGCACAAACTGTTCGGCTCTTTCACCTGTAATTGCATTTTCTTCTAAATGTTTTCTTAACCGCTCTAATGAAATCGTTCGTTGCTGCTTTTTACAATGTTCGGATACAAGTTTTTCATAATCAACTGCTATATAAAAAACTGTTTTCGTTTTGGATCGCGTTGCAACAAAAAAGCCCTGACTAACAAGTATATTTCTTACAGCAGCATATGCTAATGGTAACATTTCATTATGAAACAAGAACCGCTGAGTGGTAATTTCAAACGAGAACATCGAAGCCGTTAAAATTCCATCATTAAATAGCCTTCCAATGCTCTTCTCCGTAATATATTTATTCAATTCCTCAGCAGAAAAAACATGTGGCAACAAATCGTAATTGAGAGACACTGTCTGAATCACATGAATAAATTCAAAATATTGGCAATAATTTATCATTTGTTCTACCGCAATCTGATATTGACCTGGCGCATGAATACATAAAATTCTCAAATCATCAACACTCATATCTCCATGTGTAGCCAATGATTGCAAGAAAAAAATGATCGCATCTTTCGTTCCTGGAAATTTAAGATTTCTTAGTTCTTCTAACATAATCTCTAATCAACGCCTTTATATCGTCACTCCCCAAATCATCAGTTACATTGTCAAACAACGGAATAGGCATGCTTTCCATAATTTCATTCATACGTAGTTCTTTCTCATTCAGTCTTATATCAATAGTTTCATCTATTGTATCTTGTGAAAGAATAAAATAGTAGTGAGTCTCTACTTCTGACGTAAGACCATAGCGATGAATACGATCTTTTGACTGCACAAAATGTGCAGCATTAAACGAACGTTCAATATAAATTGCATTATGGCACGCCTTATGAAGAGAAATAGATTCAGCAACTGCAAAAGGATTTGCAATAATAACCTTGTAAGGACAATTTGGTTGTTGAAACTCCCTAACAATCCTTTCACGAGTTAAAATTTCTTCATCACTCTCATCCACAATACCTTCCTTTTCTACCGGTATCGCACCATAGAGTTCCTGACTCTCAATTCCATAATCGTGTAAATAACGTTTTAATCCGTGGATTGTATATATAAAAGTTGCCCAAATAACCACCTTACCACCCTGCGCAATAATTTGTTCAACCAACGTTTTTGTGGCTTCATATTTTGCGGGTATTTCAAACTGTTCATATTCCATTATAGATTTAAGCACTTCTGTATCATTTATTGCTTGAAAAGCTTCTCTAGGAAATTCATCATCCATCGCAAAATCTCGTAAAGGAGTCTTAAGCATTGCAGGATTAGAAGCAGCCTGCATAAGCCTAATCATCCGTGCTTGGGCAAGAGAAGCTCTAAATCTACATGTCATGTCAATTATACCTTCTTCAAGCATTGCATCCACATATTTTTTTTCGATGTAATTGTAAATTCGTTGTTGGATTGGACTCATTGGTACGTGTATTGCTGGGTGAATCGTGGCTGGCGGTATATTTAAGTCACTTTTCCGAATTCTAATAAAATATGGTGAAATATTACGAATAAGTTTATTCACTCTCACATCTGCACCACGAGCAGACATATCCCGCAATTGGTTAACTTGATAACCAATAATATTTTTAGTGGGCCAAATAAATTTGAACATATTATATAAATCTTCATATCCATTTGGAGCCGGAGTTCCGGTCAATACTACTCTTGCTTTACTGTATTTTGACAAATCAAGAACTGATTGTGCAACAATGCCTCCCGATGAATTCTTGGCTTTATGTGCTTCATCTAAAACAACCATAACCTTATTGTTACGAAGAAAAAAAGCCAACTCCTCTTGTAATGCTGTCAGTGATTGATATGAAATTAGCGTCAATTCTGCTGTATGGGTTGAGGCTAAGTAATACTTTTTCTCATTCTTATCAATACCACCCGCAAGTCGCTTTACACTTGGTTTACGACCAAAGCACTCCTCATATTCCAGCTCCCAAGGTCCAAAAGAGCTCAATGGTCCAACAATCAATAACTAAGACTTCCCATACCCCAAATGGGCTTCGCACCTTGAAAATTCAATATTTCAGCTAACAAAATAGCAATTTATGCCATCGCAGTCCCTGGA